>NZ_JBSUGE010000003.1:0-474218 GCF_054064075.1 Vibrio sp. JZG10 | reverse complement strand
GTTTTAACCGAATTGGCGATAAAACAATTCTCATGAGCCATGTGGTGCATTTTTTCTAATTGAGATCGTGTCGGTTGATTATCACCAGCAAATGTTATCTTAGGGTTTAGTGGGCTTTGATGCGTAATTCAGACGAGAAACCAAACCTCCTAAAGTTGAGCAACTTTTATACAATATACGGAGTTTCAGGCATACCAAGCCCTGTAAGTTTGTTCAGTGCTTTGATCATGGCGTAAGTCTCGCCAACCTGAGCGTTGTAGTTTCTCAGGCTTAATTTTCCACCTAACAACTGTTTCACCCGATACATTGCTGTCTCTGATAGCGAGCGCTTATGATAGCCATACCGCTTTTTCCATTTCTTGTTGGAGCCGTAGAGCTTCTGACAACCTACTGCTAAATTGCGAGGGTGTCCTTGTTCCCAGAAGGTAGCCCCTTCTCGTGGCGGGATAAGCGGAACCGCTCGCTTGAACCGTATAGCATCATGGCAATTCCTTGTGTCATAAGTGCCATCGCCTGATATCTCAATGATTTTACGACGTGTCTGCTTGAGTAAGTTGGGGAGCACTTCGGCATCAGTTACGTTAGATAAGCTCAGCTCTGCTGCGACTATTATGCAGCTTACGCCAGACTCTTCGCTTCCCATCAGTTCCATGCTTCTTGACCTTCCATTCACCTTCGCCATAAACCTTGAGGCCAGTGGCATCAATAGCCAGGTGTTGGATAGCGCCTCGTGATGAGGCTTTGAAATTAATCTCTACATCCTTAGCTCGGCGACTGATGCAAGTATAGTGGGGACAAACCAATGGGACGTTCGCCAATCTAAAAACAGAGTCGATAAAGCCTTGTAGCGCCCTTAAAGGTAAGGAAAAAATGCGCTTTACCATGAGAGCAGTCGTGATAGCGAGATCACTAAACAATCTTGGTCTACCACGTTTATCCTGTTTAGATTGTTTCCACTCAGATATGGCCTCTTCGTCAATCCAAAACGTGAGTGAACCTCTGTTGATCAAGGAGTTATTGTACTTGCACCAGTTAGTGGTTTTGTAGCGAGGCTTCGGCATGTAATCAAAGTCAGTGAATGAATGTCCCTGATCTGATCTGATCGTAAGATTCTGATTTAGTTCATTCGATTTCCGCAACAAAGCCAAGTCACAGTATAAAGTTTGCAGTAAGTTCCTCATTCCTGGGGAAAGACCATTCTCTGCATCTTCAAGAGCTATCGGTAAATGACTTCGCAAAGCTTTAATAGACAAAGGGAAAACCACTCCGTATTCAGCGGCGAGCCCTCTGATCTGGTTCGACAAGGCAGTTCTGTTCTCCATCAAGCGTTTACGGACACTGCGTATTGCTTTGAGGTCTTGTTGCTCAACAGACTTAACAGGAACAAAATGAATATCAGGCCTAGAAAATGCTTCGCAAATTGCTCTCGCATCATTCGCATCGTTCTTTTGTCGCCCAACAAATGGCTTTACGTGCTGAGCTGGGATAAGAGCTACGCTATGTCCAAGCTCTTGAAATATTCTACCCCAATGATGCGAAGTTGCGCATGATTCCATCGCAATAGCCGTTTTCTCTGGTAATTGACGGACTGTATCAAGAAGCTTGTCACGCTTTACCTTTCGGTTTGACAAGATTTGTCCATCAGAACTCAACACGCATACTTGAAAGAGGTTTTTGGCTATATCGATACCGACAACTTTAATAGACATGATGATTACTCCTGCTCTTACTGGTTGCACCATTAGTTTGGTACAACGGTGCTAGAAGGGAGGTGCGTCCATCACATCAAAGCCTTCAGTTGGTGAAAGCCAATTCCTGAGACCTGAGATCAGAATTTATTCTACATATCTAAAAGCGAATGATGAAACGCCTTTTGCTGATAATAAGGACAGTCAACTGAGCTTTACCCTTGATTTCTCCCGTACTAATTTGTACCAGCTAAAAACGTTATAAGTCGAGTGAGTTTTACATACTTAAAGTAATTCGTGTTTAACTAAATTAAGTAGAAACTCTAACGAGCTTTTGTCCATTTATGTGTTTTACTCAGAAAATAGAATATTACCACATTGACTTTCTATAAGTTATCTGTAGTCTTGTTCTTAAGTCAACTGACTTAGACACTTGTAATTGATTTGTATGACTAGTTGTCGAAAACTCTTTTATATACAAGGGTTTGCGAAAGATTTTTAGCAAGCGATAGGGTTCAAATCCCTATCTCTCCGCCACTTATTAGAAAGCTCGCATTTATTGCGAGCTTTCGTCGTTTTAGTGCTTGTAAAATGACGGAGGTTCGACCCCCTAGTCGTATACGGCCCCAGAACTTCACCACATTCCAATAAAGAGCCCGCTAAAAATTAGCGGGCTCTTTATTTCTATTTTCTAGTGTTTAAGCAAACTTCTTAATCATTTCAGATAGGTCATTGGTACAACTTTGCACTTTAGAGTTCATCTGATTCGTTTCTGTCATCAGATCATACGATTCACTGTACTTTAAGTTAAGCGACTGGATGTTTTCGTTAATCTCATCCGTTACGTAAACCTGTTCTTCTATCGCTACCGCAATTTGTTGATTTCGCTCGACTACATCCTGAACGAGAGATTGTAGCTGTTGGATGCTTTCTAAAGCCGTGCCTAATAATGTTACCGTTCCAGTCGACATTTCATTGCCTTTCTCTAGCGCAGAAACCGCTGATTTACTGCCCTTTTGAATCCCTTCAATGGCCGCTTTAATTTCTGTTGTCGATTCCTGTGTTCTTTTAGCAAGGGTTCTCACTTCATCCGCAACGACTGCAAACCCTCTCCCTTGTTCGCCTGCCCTCGCCGCTTCAATTGCTGCATTCAACGCTAATAAGTTGGTTTGTTCAGCAATATCATTGATCACTTCAACAACGGTTCCTATTTGCTCGGTTTGTTGGTTCAAACGCATGACCACTTTAGAGATTTCGCCGAGCTCATCCACCAGCTCTAGTACCGAGTGGTTAACATTATCGATAACGCTACGGCTATCTGTCATCGTGTTCTGCGCTTCTAGCGTAGCATCGGCCGTCGCTTGAGCATTATTTGATATCTCAGATGATGAGGCTTGCATCTCGTTGACCGCTGTAGCGACCGAGTCGATCTCTACTTTCTGTGCACTCAAGTTTTCCGTCACTTGCTGGCTATTAGTCGCAGCACTGTTGGCACTTGCACGCGTTTCTTCGCAAGAGTCTTTTACAGACACTCCGACTCGCCCTAATAGCGCATCTGCAAATTGCTTACGCATCTTCATACCCAGCTCAATTTCAGCCAGATCGTTAATTTTTCCGCAATAAATATACTCCATTAGCGGATTGTTGAAGTCTTGCCTAGCCTGTCTAGCAAGCTTCTCAACTGGCCTTGTTAATACATAAATTGAGAAAACGGAAAGTAATGCAGCAATGCCAAAGGCCACCGCTGGTGATTGGTTCATTTGTAGAGTTAGCAAGCCAAGAAGGTTTGAAATGAAAAGAAAGAAGGCTGATCTCATCCACAAACGCGTACGAGGAAGATACATTTGCAATGGTTTACCGTTATTCCGAAGCTTTGAATACGCTTTTTCCGCTCGTTGAACGTGTATACGCTCAGGTTTAAATCGAACCGATTGGTATTCAACAACTTCACCATTGGATTTGATAGGAGAAGCAAACGCATCAACCCAATAATACCCTCCGTTTTTACGTCGGTTTTTCACCATTCCCATCCAGTGTTTTCCGGCTTTTAGGTGCGTCCATAAATCTTTAAAAGCCTGTTTCGGCATGTCTGGGTGGCGTACAACATTGTGAGGCTTCCCGATAAATTCACCATCACCAAACCCCGCGACTTCATTAAAGTTTTCACTGGCATATTTGATATAGCTGGACGTATCGGTGATAGAAACTAGGCTGTAACTCGAAGGGTAATCATATTCCGTTTCACTCATAAACATGTGTCCTTACATTGATTAATTAAATAAACGGCAAGTATGAGTGTAGCAGCATAACATTTATGCGCATAATGATAAGCTCATTGTAAAATTCAATGAAATTACTGATAGGTCAATTTATTACCTGCAAACATAGTGGCGGTTTCACTCTCAAATAGCACTACCCTTGAGTGCTCACAAGATGCTGCATTGATTAAAATTAATACACAAAAGCGCTTCCTTACTGAGTTCGTAAATTGTTATAAATAAACGATTACAACGAAAACAAGGAAGACAAACATATGACTATTCGTTTTAGTCAACTTGCCGCTCAAGGGAACACGGCTCACCTATTTATTGACGATTGGAAAATAGATACTCAGCAATCTTGGGGAATATTCAGCGCGGATGGGGATATTGGTTCTCTACTTGGAGACCTTATTTGTGGTGAACTTTCACCAATAAGCGGGAAACTTGAGCTTGATGGGCTGTCCGTTGCTCAAGTGTCGTTATCAGAGCAACAGCGATTACTGGAAAGAGAATTAGAAAAGGACGATACAGACTTTCTTGATCGTATCGATCAAGGCAGTACCGTTTACTCACTCATTCAGGAGCGCAGCCAAGACGCTAATTTAATAGATCAGCTGATTACCGATCTCGACCTAACTCACCTTAAACACAGTGGCTTTCGTGTTCTCTCTACAGGGGAAACAAGACGAGTGATGCTAGCTCGCGCTTTAGCAACACAGCCTGATTTGTTACTGCTAGATAACCCATTTACTGGTTTAGATATCGCCCATCGAGCAGCTCTCGCTCACTATTTACACTCGCTTTCTCAAACCGTACAGCTACTGGTCACGTTTTCTCGCGAGTCTGATATGCCTGAGTGGATTGATCGCGTTGCGCTTTTCAGTGCAGGAAAGCTGGACAGTACGATGGATAAATCCAGTTGGGATAATCATCCAATCATTGAACAAATTAAATCTCAGTCCGAGCAACAGAGTGAAGAAATGATGAACTTGATACGTCAGCATCAGCACTCGACACACTTCGACAACCCAATATTTAAACTAACAAATGGGTCTGTTGAATACACTGATAAGAAGATCTTTACTGACTTAAACTGGCGAATAGACAAAGGTCAGCATTGGCAGATCAAAGGCCCAAATGGCTGTGGGAAGAGCACCTTGCTTGGGTTAATCTTTGGTGATCATCCTCAGTGCTACAGCAATGACATTGATATCTTTGGTAAAAAGCGAGGGTCTGGCGAGACAATCTGGGAAATTAAGCAGCACATAGGTATGGTATCTTCAGCGTTACACCTTCAATACCGCGTTAACTGCAGTGCGCTAGACGTGATTTTGTCCGGTTTTTACGACTCCATAGGGTTGTATAACCAACCCACTCGTAAAGAAGTGGACATCGCAAACGAATGGCTCGACATCCTACATATGAGCCAATACCGAAAAACCTCATTCAAGCAATTAGAGTATGGTCAACAGCGCCTGTTGTTGATTGCAAGAGCCATCGTTAAACAACCAACATTACTGATTTTGGACGAGCCATATCAAGGGTTGGATTTTCTTGGCAGGCGTTTAGTTAAGAATACACTTGAGCTCATCGCCCGAGAGAATTTAAGCCAGCTATTGTATGTATCTCATTACCAAGAAGACCGCTTGGATAGCATCAAGAATGAGTTAGAGTTTGTTTTTGATGACAATGACCAATGTTATCGGGCTAACGTTTACCAATCATAATGACTTCGCTGAGCAAGTTGATCATAAGGTAAAGGCTTGGAGTAAAAATATCCTTGATGATATCGCACTCCCATCTTTTTCAAATGGTCGGCTTGCGCCGTTGTTTCTACACCTTCAGCGATGAGTTGTACTTTTAGCTCTTCCGCAAAGTGAACAATAGCTTTTAAAACAGAAGCACTAAGGCTAGGTATACCAATAGTTTCGACAAAACATTTATCGATTTTTAGGTAATCAATACGCATGTGCTGCAGAAACGCCAGCGAGGTTTGACCGGTACCAAAATCGTCGATTAACACATCAATGCCATGTACTCGCAGCGCTGCGATACACTTTCTGGCTTCAGCATCAATGAGTTGACGTTCTGTTATCTCTATGCCTAATGAGACGTTATTTCGACTTAACTTCCTATCAATGAGTTGAATCTTTCTAATCGCGTTTGGCCCAACTAAGTAACCGGGCGGCACATTAATACCAAGGTGAACAGACTGATTAAAGTCTAATTTACTAAAGTCTTCTGCCGCTTTATCGAGAACGTAATCCGTGAGCAAAAAGACCAATCCACTTTGCTCCGCCGCTGGTACAAACTCATCAGGAGAAATGAACCCTTTATTCTGATGTTCCCATCGCACTAGGGCTTCAAAACCAAATAGTTGACCAGTATCGACGTTAATCTGGGGCTGGTAATACAGAGTCAACTCGCCTTTCTTTATGGCTTTCTTTAAATCCAGGACCAAGCTTCGATGAGGATCGATAAATTTATTTAACGCATATAAGCAAAGATAGATAACAAAAATGATTGGAATTGAATACAAAAAATAGGAAAGTGTTCTCTGTTTGACGAATAGATCGCTAGCTTCACTCAAAGCTTCATACTCAAACATTTGCGACGATTTGATGCCAATAGGATTACTTCCCGTTCTCAACGCTTCTTCAGGTGCAACTTGGTCATGAATAAATAAGGCAGAGCGTTTTAAACGTAAATCGTTATTAAATCCTATCTTCGCATTAAAGTAGTCATGATCAATAATCGTCACCGCTTGATAACCGTGCTCTCCTTTGGTCACGACGAGCAAAAATTGGTCATATACGCTATCCACGTTTCCCAGTGCTAACGCTTGTCCCTCAGGAAATGTAATGTGCTCGGCTAACGGCTTAGAAATTACGCCCAGTTTAGAAGAGCACGTAATGATCCCATCTTTTACAATCAGCATTTCTTCGATATCTCGTTCAAACATCAAGTTTTGCTGAAGCTCTTCACAGCGTCTAGGATGCAACAAAGCCGTGCGGTTTTCGGTCTCTATTTGGAATAAAATTTCGTCTGCGATTTGAACGTTTTTTTCTAATAGATGGTTGAGGTTGTTTTGCACGCTTTCACGAGCTAAATACAAGACTTCGCCAACAATCAAAGGAATGGGCAACAAAAAAATGATGGCTTTTTTAAAAAGCGCCTTATTCAGCATATAAAAGTAACCTTTTATAAAACCGATTTACTGAGATGGTATCTGGAATCTGATACCCACTAGCAACTCTCGTTTATAATATTATTTATTTAGATTAACTCAGTATGCGAAACACTTGGTAATACCGCAAACTAAACAATGCCTTAATCCCTCCTGTTCCAATTTAGCATCAAACGACTCAAACCTGAGACGTCAATACGACATCATTTTTGAGCCTATCGGTACCGAGATAAACCCTCAGTCGTCAAATTCTCACTATACGAGAATTACCCATTAAAATTATTTTTCTTTTCTCAGTGATTAAGAATTATATTTGTCGTAATTCATATAACACGTTACAACACTCTCATGACGACAAACAAAGCTAATGCGAACCAGGTAAACGAAAAAGCACTGCAGTTGTTAATGCAAGTTGCAGTTAGTCCATTCCCAGTCTCTGCGAAAACGCTAAGCGAGCAATTGAACGTTCCTTTGAGCAGTCTCTACAGACACTTGAAGCTACTCAAAGAGTGGAACTTGATTGAAGAAAGCGTACACGACAAGACATTTGTCGTTGGCCCGGCAGCATTGCTGCTCATGCATAGCTATGAGACCGCACAGCATGGGTTAGATATGGTCGAAACCATACTGGCTCGGTTGGTACAACAAACAGGGGAAATGGCCGCTTATATGGTACCTGCAGGGTATCGCGCGCTTTGTGTCAGACAAAAAGAAAGTATGCAGGCGCTACGTTGCAGCTTCGTCCAGGGTCAAAGTCAACCTCTGCTACGTGGTGCCTCATCTAAAGTGATGCTCGCTTTTATGCCTCAAAGTCGATGCGAGAAAATCTTGAGATACTTTAATCAAGATCACCGACGAGACGAATGGGAACAAGAGCTCACAACCATCCGTAAACACGGATATGCCGTCAGTACTTCTGAAATTGACCCGGGTGTTTCTGGCATCAGTGCACCAGTGATGAAAGGAAGCAAACTGATCGGCGCGGTCTCGGTGATGGCTCCGGCCCACCGAGTCGAAAAGGATAAGCAGCGCATTATTTTGCATGTGTTGCAAGCGGCAAGGGCACTACCACCAGAAAGGTAATTCATCATGTTAAGCTTTTTCAAACGCTATAAACTCCACCACACCGTGAAACAGCCGCAGCATTACCCTTTTTCTTTTATGACAGTGTGTGAGTATTTGCCACCCATGTCTAAAGGCGCGTTTGAATTAGCTGATCAAAGTTTGGAAAATGCTAGCGATTGGCTATACCAACAGCATGATCATGAAACCGCTGAAAACTTTGGTCACTTCAACCACGACAAGCTGGAAAATGGCGAGTTTCAGGAAGCATTAAGCCTTTCGCTTTCTCGCCACTCAATTCCTGTTTTAGTAACTAACTGTACCGAGGCAATCTTGTCCATGTTACCTGTGGTCGTGTCCTATCGAGACGAAGTGGGTGTGGTAAATATTGGACATGACATGAACTTGAAGCCAACACTTGAACCACGTTTAGGCTCGGCATTCCATTTTGCGCTTTCTCGCTATCAAAACGTGCGATTATTTTTTGCTGGTGTTAGCGAACAAGATACAAAGCAAGAAACGTGGGAATACGCGGAGGATCAAGGTTGTGACTGGGTAACCGATAAAGAGTTTTCTTTTCGTCATCGCAATAATGTAAAGCAGTTGATCGGCAATTACCTCGACCATTGCGACCAAATAATCCTCAGTATCGACCTTGGCTCCCTAAAAACCAAAAACAGCCTTGATGGTACCTCAGAAATTGATATCCAAATGGTTCTACGCACCATTAGGCAATGTCTGGTTGCAGGTAAAGTCAGAGCCATTCAACTCGTAGGCGATCGCGATCGTCTGGTCTATTCGAGACAAACGAAAGCCATACTAGAAGAGTTATACCAAATGGCCCCACTCATTGTTCACGCAGCCTAGGATTAAGTTCGGTTCAGAATCAGGACGCTCAAGCTACTGATTCTGAACCAACATGGTTAATTATTATCTTTTACCAACAAATAGTTACATGAATAAAGCGACTTATGTCACACTTAGCTATTGAACTAATCACATACTTACGTTCTAATAACACCACTATGCTTTGGTATGACATACGAAATAAAAATAGCCAAAGTTCAATAAGTAAGCGGATTAAAAACCAAAAACACCGCCGACATTTCAACTTCTGTGAGCATTTGATCACGCTCGCTTGATGCCATCTTGTTCCACTTTTTTAGGACATTTGATGATGCGTCTTTGCAGTATTTTCGCTGCGGTTCTTGTTTTACCGCTAGCCTCACACGCCACCACTTATGACGTCAAAGATCTATCTGAGCTAGGTCAACTTTGCTCACACAAGAGTTTTAGTATCGAAAGCGATGGCACGACTTATCGCTGTACAGGGGAAATAGTCCTACCTGCAGGTGACAAAATTATCTCCTCATTACCGGAAAAAGAGATAACGTTAAAAGCAGATTATGGCATTGTGTTAGAGGGGAACAATACGATTGGTGACCCCAATAAGCGTATCTCTCTACACGCACTCGCTACCGGATTAACGGTTAACAATGAGAAAGCTTCAAGCATTGACGATTACCAAAACAAGCACACGGTTATCTATGGTGATCTTCTATCGGCTTATCCAACAAAGCTGCATAACATTCTCATAGACGGGAATATTAAGCTAACAGGTTCGACACTTCACATTGATGGAGCGTACAACACCATAATTGGTGATATTTCGACACACAGCACGACCGATATATTCAATGCAAACATCTGCGGTAAGGTCGAATCACAAGGCGACACACTACACCTAAAAACAAACCATCCTTTACAAGATCATTTTGTCGTCGGTGACATTGTGGCGCACAGTTCTCTGCTTATTGATGACATGGAGATCTACGGCACTACTGAGACTAAAGGAGCATCTGCCGCATTGAACGGTTCGTTCTATGGCTCTACTACAGCAATTAAATACTTCCAAACATTGAACTTCAACAACGCTCCAAATCAGCCAAGTCAAGTTTGTGGTGAAATCCAACAAACGCCAGGAAGTGCACAAACGAAAGCACAAGACAACAGATACACGCAATACTGTGGATTGGGCGACACTGATTGTCACTACTCTTCTCAGCTCTGTCCGATCACCCCTCAAGATGTTCCGAATTGCAGCATGCAACCTCCATCGGAGAACGACTTCGACCTAAGCGTCACACCATCGGACGACATGGCACTGATGTGCGGCGACGATCTTCCGCAATTTACAGCAACAACAACCAATAATGGAGAAGTTGTAAGCGCAGAAGTCAGTGCAGCCCTATCACACCCTGACTTGTTCACTTTAGAGGTGATCAAAGGTCAGCAGACATTAAAAGCAAACCAATTTATGTCTGACGACAATGGTGAGCTCGTTGTTCGAGTGGTCCCGAACGATATTGATGCCATCGCGTTAGATACTAACTACACGCTGACTTTCACTATGGCAGAAGACACCAGCAAGCATCAAACGGTTAGCTTTATGTTTACGCCATTTATGTTTGAGGCCTACTCAAAGACGAAAAGCGCAACTTTAAATGAAATACGCGTTATTGCAGGTAAACCAGAAAACGTGCATACGCGATTGCTGGCTTGTGCCTCCACCGGCGAACCTGTAGTGGCAAGTAACTACAATGGTACTCCTAAGGTTTTTCATCCATTGGTTCAACCATTAGGAGGAAGTGAAGGAAACTTTAGCTATTCAGCGGAATTTAAAGACGGCTTGTCTGAACATGGTCTTGTCACGAACGAGTCCGGCATATTTGAAGTGACACTGTCCGATCATTTTGAATGTGAGGGATTTGAAGAGTGCCCTGAAGAAGGCAAAGTGGAAGTGAAAGGAACATTTAATGTGTACTCGCGACCATGGACACTGGCTATCTGTGACAACCAACGTGCTTTGCCTTCTGGCACCTCTGAACAAGGAGATGGGTTTATTGCCGCCGGAGAACTTTTCTCTCTAACAGTGAAGCCGATCATTTGGCAAACTGACGGCTCTGTAAGTGGTTCTGTTGAATCAGCACGTTATTGTGATGCCTCTATCACCCGTAATTTTATGCTTGATGACGCTCCAGCAGCATCCGTTGTCTTGTTGAGTGAGCAACATACGCCATCAGAGACAGCGAACCAAACCTCGAAATTGCTAAAAAGTAGTTACTCACTGGCTCAGGCGCATAATTCAGCCAAGAATGATCAATTCGTCTTTAATGGATTATATTGGGAAGAAGTCGGGAGCTTGAGAGTAAAAACAAACCTAGAAAGTAAATATCTAGGTATGACTGTTAACGAAGGCTATCGTTACATCGGTCGTTTTTACCCAAAATATTTTCAAGTGCAAGACCAAGAATGGCACTACCCACATGGCCAAACTTTTGCTTACATGAATCAACCTTTTGAAAAAGTCACTTACGATGTTGTCGCACTCAATGCGAATAAAGAAAACGTGAAGAACTACGTCCACTTTTCATCTAACCTTCAACAACATTTCGATTTAGGCGAGCTAAGCTCATACTCCGAACGTTTTTTGCCGCCTAAGCCTAAGAAGGTAGACTGGAAACTACTGGGTAGCGCGAGTGTTGGAACGTTTGTTATCGAGAAGCCCTCAACCAACGCGACTTGTAACAATAGCCCATGTTGGAAAAAGAACACAACCGATAAACAATACCCTGATGGTCCATTTAATAATGGGACTAACAGTGACAGCAGCAAAATAGGTATAGTCACGACTAAAGCCGTTGATGAGGTAAATTTCTTTGATAACAGCGAAGTGCTCACTCAACAACCGGACATTCGATTCGGTCGTTTGAACTTTCAAGATGTAGGAGGCAACCAAGGCATGGTGATCAAAGTGCCACTTGATGTGGAAATTTGGCAAAACGGCCGATTTACGACTAACTTCGATGACAGCTCAACAACGGCGAATGGTGAATATTACTTCAGCACGCCAATTTGGTCGCATGCGCCAGCAAACAACGCCCTGCTTTCTGGCATTGGAACGATGAGTATTGGCAGAATGACCGATATCGTTGCAAGCCAAATTGACTCAGCGCGCGAGCAAATACAATTCCACCTAGATTTAGACAGCTCAGGCAATCGCATCCCTTGGCTGAAATACGACTGGGATAGCTCTACAAGTGAAGAGGAAAACCCACCAGTCATTGTTACGTTTGGTATTCACCGAGGAAACGATCGCATTATTTATCGTGGTGAACCCAATATGCTTGGCCTAAATTAACACGAAACGGCAAACAAAAAGAGCCCCTCAATTGAGGGGCTCTTTTCACACAAACTGTGTAATTTACTTTGCGCCACGACGCGCTTTCAGGCGCTTCACCATAGCAAGACGACGCTCTGCCGACCCTTGGTCTGTTGCCGACTGGTTCGGATTATTACGACGACCTTGACGATTCTTGAATGCTGGTTTTGAGTGCAGCTTTTCAATGTAAGATTCACGCTGTTTTGGTTCATAGCCTGCAAGCTCAATACGGCGAATGCGTTGCTGGATTAGATTTTCAACCTGAACCACCGTGAGCTCTTCATCTCGGTTTACAAATGAAACAGCATGACCTTGTTTACCTGCACGACCCGTACGACCAATTCGGTGAACGTAATCTTCCGCTAGGAAAGGCATGTCATAGTTCACAACGTGAGGTAAGTCTTCAATATCTAGACCTCGAGCAGCGACATCGGTAGCCACCATGACACGTGCTTTACCGGACTTAAACTCTTCTAGCGCACGACGACGAGCACTTTGAGCACGGTCACCATGACAAACCACCGCTTTGATACCATCAAGTTTCAGCTCTTTTACCACTTCGTTTGCGGTCTCTTTATAGTTCACAAATACCAACACTTGTTTCCAGTTTTTGCGACCAATTAGCTCTGAAAGCAGTTCTGTTTTTCGCTCTTGATCAACTGGATATAGCACGTGAGCAACTGTTTGTGCCGTAGTATTTGCACGCTCTACTTCGATACGTTTTGGTTTACGCAGAATGTCTTTCGCTAACAGATTTAGCTGGCTTGAAGTCGTTGCCGAAAACATCATGATTTGCGGGTCTGTATCCACATCCAGCATGATCTTACGAACTGCATGAATAAAGCCCATATCCAAGATACGGTCTGCTTCATCAAACACCAAAAACTCTAAGTGTGCCACCGAGACATTACCTTGTTCGATGTGTTCTTCCAATCGACCAGGTGTAGCCACAAGGATATCAACACCATTTTCCAGTGCCGCAACCTGAGAAGACATTTTACGGCCACCGAAAATCGCCGCCACCGACAGATTGGTGTACTTCGTATAAGCTTTGATGTTGTCAGCAATTTGTTCAGCAAGCTCGCGAGTTGGAGCCAAGATAAGTGCACGAGCAGTCTTACGAGAAGCGCTACGGTTACTGTCTAACAACTGCTGAATCATAGGCAGAGAAAACGCAGCCGTTTTACCAGTACCTGTTTGTGCTGTAGCGAAAATATCATGGCCTTTGCGAGCCATTGGAATCGCCTTCTGTTGAATTGGCGTTAACTTTTCATAACCGCATTCTGCCAGTGCTTTAACCACTTCTGGCGCAAAACCTTGAGATGAAAATGACATTGAGCGTATTCCTTAAACCAACCACTAAAAATAGCTTTAAAAATTTAGCCGTGCACTATACCCGAATTTGAGTGATTTATCTCACTTTTCTCATTGAAACGCTACAAAAGCAAAAAACGGCGAACGCAGACAAATTGCTGGTTCACCGTTTCCGTTTAACATTTGTTCGATTTAACGCTTGATGCCAGACAACTGAAGGAGAATTTGCTCAAGTTCATCCCATGGCAACAGCTGAGAATCTATCACTTCTAATCGTGATTCAAACCCTTCTAAGCTGATTTCATTCACCGACACGACTCGGTTGGCAACATTAAACGCGTAGCACCCCTGATCCGTGTTGACCACCGCTTTAACGCGTTCCGCCGTTAAGTCCGAAAGCATTGAGAAAAGTTTATCAAAATCAAACGTGTACTCTGCCCCAAACAACCACCCGCAGCTAAAATACCCTTGCCCTTTGTTCTCTTTGCGCACAAAGGCTTCACCTGGCGGCAACTGGAATTGAGGCTCTTGGTGAGCATGGTCATGATGATGTGACTCGATATGGGAAGAAGCGCTGCCGTAAACCCGTTCGATATCCAAGACTTCTATCGGTAACTCACCGTCATGAATAAGCTTACTGAATACTTTTGAGGGAGATTGGTCCGTCACCCAGTCATTAAACACATCGATGTCGTGACTGGTACAAAGGTCAACCTTACTGCCTATAACCACATCTGCGCTGTCTAACTGGTCCACGAAATTTTGGTTAGAAAGGTACTTTTCATCACTTAAGTTACGCGGATCAACCAGAGCGATCGTCGCTTTTAGATCAACGTAAGGTTCATACTGTTCAGAGGTAAGCGTCGCGATAACCTGTTTTGGATGACCAAGGCCTGTCGGCTCAATCAATAAACGGTCCGGTTTTTGGCGCAGTAACGCGGTAATACCGACCGACATCGGCACGCCCGCCGTGCAACACATACAGCCACCCGGCACTTCTTTAATCAGCGCACCTTGGTCGGTCATCAATGCACCGTCGATGCCAATCTCACCAAATTCATTGACCAAAACCGCCCAGTTTTCGTTTTCCGGTTTGTTCTTCAGTAGATTTAAAATCGTGGTCGTTTTACCGACACCCAAAAATCCGGTCAGTATGTTGGTTGGTACTCGATTTGACATGCTTATCTCCGACACGTTAGTGCATTAATGCTCCAGCAAAGTATACGGAGAATGTGACTCGCTTCAACGCTTTTTATCGCGCTCATCAAGCTCATTGCGTGATGCGTGGGTACACATTTTTTGAGAGTGATCAGAGTGACTTATCAACTCTGAACGCTTCATATCAGAAAGATACATACTGGTGTAAATGACGCAGGTAAAAAACGCGATAATAGCGACTACGATGGGAAGAACTCCGAGTGTGTTTTCGAATTTAAGCGCAGCGATAGCCAATGCGAAAACAACGACAGAGATAAGTGCGATTGACTTACTTTTGTTGCTTTTCATGATAACTCGCCTTTCGTAAGGGTAGCCCCTAACACCTCCTGTATTAGGGGAACGCCAGTTTGAACAACATCCAACCTGACTATTCAATGCTACTCCTTTCGCTACTTGTGAAATTTGACAAAGCTAACATTTATTACAACATCAAACGATGAACTTATTACTAGCTTTCAGACACTTAGTGGACTGTAAAGCACTTACTAGCAAATCGACCCGCCGCTGACCAATATGTCGTTTTCATTGGCAATACAAACTTGAGCCACCAGCCTTAGCCCTTCGACTATCATCTCCAGAGACATAGAAGGCTGACTGCCACCTGCTGCTTGTTCTGGCAATAATGGGATATGAACAAACCCATGACGAACAGGTTTGTCTTTTAGATAATGTTGGATGCCATAAAAAAGGTGGTTACATACAAATGTTCCGGCACTGTTAGAAATCTGGCTAGGTATCCCCTGCTTTTGCAGCGTTTGAACAATACGCTTTATCGGCAGTGTCGAGAAGTAAGCATCTGGGCCGTCCGCCACTACGGGTTCATCAATCGGCTGATGACCAGCGTTATCTGGAATACGAAAATCATCCACATTAATTGCGACACGCTCTGGGGTGATCGCGCCACGTCCAGCCGCTTGCCCAACGGTAATCACACAATCTGGCTGGTGCGCTTCTATTGCATCAATAACGGTATTCAGTGACTCATACCGAATCACAGGAACTGGGCAAGTAACGATCATGGCATCTTCTATTGCCGCAGCCTCTAATCGCTTGACCGCTTCTAAGGCGGGGTTAATGGCGTCACCACCAAAAGGTTCAAAACCGGTAATCAGGACTTTCTTCATAACAGCCTTTAGGAAAAGAGTTTCACAAATTATTGCACTCCCCTTCACCCCATCCAATAGCAAAAGTATTGTTGACATAAGCCAGACAACATTATGTGACTCATGTCTAACAAGCGAGGGTTTTCACTTTATTGAATCTAGACAAGTTCCGGACTATCGAGACTAACTATCGATGATTAGTGGCAGGGCGAGGCTCTCTCATTACATGGCTCACGCAGAAACTTGGTTTCCACGCTTAACTTAGGTAGAGTACGCGACCGCAATGCAATTCGAAGAGATTGAATACAATGAATATTGATAACCATGTAATCGAAACGATTGAAGAGTTAGAGGCATTTCTGCATTTAGTAGAAAGCGGCGCTCTGGGTCTTGAAGGTGTCACTGGCGTTGCGCTAGCCACCTCTAATACCGATGGCCGTCCATTTGTTGCCGTATTAGGAGAAAAGCACCAATTGCTCCTTGGCCGCTGGGTTTCGCAGCACGTATATGACAATGGCAAAGACATCGTTCGTAACGGCTCAACCAGAAAACACTAAGCGCTCAGCACCATCTATAACACCATACCGTCTTATACACCAAGCGTATGCTTTGAAAGCAATGCGCTTGGTGTACTTAAAAAATAAAAAAAGAAAAGGCTAGCCTTTATTAATTTTGTCGGTATACTGCACATCAGCTCTTACGGAAAGAGCTATTAATGTAATTAAAGATCAAAGTTTCTCTCAGTTCCACATCGAATTCCTCGTTTACGTTCCTGCGACAAAATAGTTATCTCTAAAATCATATAGTAGCACTTGATATTAGCTAAAAATTCAATATTTAAAACAATCAAATATAGAGGTATCTATGTCTAATAAATTAACTGGTTCAGTAAAATGGTTCAACGAAACTAAAGGTTTTGGTTTTATTTCTCAAGACAATGGCGGTGATGACGTATTCGTTCACTTCCGTTCTATTGTTTCTGAAGGCTTCAAAACTCTTACTGAAGGCCAAAAAGTATCGTTCGTTGTTGAACAAGGTAACAAAGGTTTACAAGCTGCTGAAGTAACTGCACTGTAATTCTTTGTGTGGCATCAACGTTGTTGGTGCCACCATCCCCTTCCACTTATTGCCGCCCTTAATATTCTCTATCTAAGTTTATATACCCAAATCACTTACCTCTCCCACGCCGTCATTAATCACTTTCAATAAAGTCACTTTGGTATACATCTTTAGGTAATCACACTACCTACCTTGCAATTCCAGTTTGGAATTAAATTAATCTGATTCATATCTGAATCACTTCGCCTCATGCTTTGCTCATATAAATAAAGTTTATAAAATAAAAGCGATTGGCGAATATAAGAGAAAAAAATGAAATTAAATATATCCGCACAATCAATAAATTCTAATAATTACGAGCACATTATCCCTAGCCGAGACGCTATCCTTAGCCTATTCGATAAAGTTAAAAATCACTTAAGTCACGAGCAAATTTCTCGCTCTACTGGCTTAGATGAGAAACCACAAAAAGACGCTTTAAAAAAACGTTTACGCGCTATGGAGCGCGATGGCCAGTTGATTTTCACGCATCGCCGTGGTTATAAAAAAGTCGATCAAACCGCTTTGGTTTCTGGAAAGGTCAGCATTCACGCAGACGGCTTTGGTTTTGTCACTTACGACAGTAATGAAAAAGACCTTTTCTTACCTAAACACCAACTTACTCATGTGTTTGATGGCGATATCGTACTGGTTCTGAAAGGCAATGCTCAGCATCAAGGACGCTCAAATCATCGTTTCATCAAAATAGTGGAACGAAAAACAACCCACATCGTAGGCTTGTTAAAGAGAAAAGGTTCGAACTTCTATCTAGTGCCAGAAAGCGCGAAACTGACTCAAACCATTCATGTCACACCAAATGATCTTATCGCCAAAAGTGCCGGTAAACTCGTTCATTGTAAAGTCACGGCCTATCCAGATCACAGACAATCAACAACAGTTGAAGTGGCTGAAGTATTAGGGCGTCCGGGAGAAGCAGGAATTGAAGTTAAATTGGCGTTACGTCGACATGGCATCAATGACCATTGGGATGATGAAGTTCTTCACGCTGCTTCCGCATTTGGCAATCACGTAGAAGAAAAAGACAAAACGTCACGAGTGGATTATCGAGATTTACCGTTCGTCACTATCGACGGGGACGACGCGAAAGACTTTGATGATGCCGTTTATGCATACCAAATGGACAATGGGCATTGGAAGTTATTCGTTGCGATTGCAGACGTATCTCACTACGTTCAGCCAAACGACCATTTAGATCTTGAGGCGCAATCTCGTGCAACGTCCGTTTACTTCCCCGGATACGTTGTACCAATGTTACCAGAAACATTATCTAACGGTTTGTGCTCGCTTAACCCGAATGAAGACCGATTGGTTATGGTATGTGAGATGACCTTTGACGACGAAGGTAACATGCTAGATTCAGAGTTTTCTGAAGGGATCATTCACTCGCATGCTCGTTTAACTTATAACGAAGCTTACCGCATTGTTTCCCAATCAACGGAAGCAAAAACATACCAAGGTAAGAACCCAAAACAAAACATCAAACAGCATCTGGTGAATCTCCATCGCTTGTATTTGAACCTATCTGGTCAACGTCAAGTCCGTGGTGCCATTGATTTTGACACGCAAGAGCTTTCATTCACGTTAAACAATAAAAAGAAAATCGCGTCCATCGTTCCTGTAGTTCGAAATGACGCCCATCGAATGATCGAAGAATTCATGCTGTGTGCCAACGTTGCCACCGCTCAATTTTTGCAGCAACAAAAAATACCGAGCTTATACCGCGTGCACTCTGGTCCTCAGATGAAAAAACTGTCTTCATTAAGAATGATGCTTGCAGAGAAAGGGCTAACGCTTGCGGGTGGTGATAAACCAACTTCTCATGACTACAACGCATTACTGGAACAAGTGCGAGATTTGGATGAGTGTGATGTGATTCGTACCCTACTGCTACGTTCTCAGAGTCAAGCCGAGTATTCGCCGAAGAATATGGGTCACTTCGGTTTAGCCTATGACGCATACGCACACTTTACTTCGCCAATTCGTCGTTACCCAGACTTACTCGTTCACCGCGCCATTCGCGCTAAACTTCGAGAGCAAAAAACAGGCAAGCTACGCAGTCTGCTCATGAAACTAAAGCCTATTCGTCAATTGACAGGTGCTGCGAACAACTACCCTTACGATACAAAAGTGATCGAGCAACTGAGCGTGCACTGTTCGCATCAATCTCGTCAGGCAGATGAAGTGAGTCGAGAGGTTGAATCAGCACTGAAATGTCATTACATGAAGCCATTTATCGGGCAACACTTCACGGGGACAGTGTCTGGGGTCACACACTTCGGAGTATTTGTTGAGTTAGAGGAAAACCGAATCGAAGGTCTCATTCCTTTATCAAGTTTCCAAAATGGTGAGTTCGAATTTGATGCAGTCAAACAAAAAATTTCTAGCCAGAGCACCATGTTTACTTTAGGGACTAAAGTGCACGTGTTGGTTAAAGACGTTGATTCGAAACAAAGAAAGATCATGTTCAATTTAAAAGATGCAGAACACACGGTAGGTTAGTCTGTTGTAGTCTATTTTCTAACCCATTGTTCAAAAATAAAAAATAAGCTTTAGATACCGCGATTAACTTGTGACATTTCGCTGACATCAGCTCATTCTAAAACCCTAATATCTGGCAAAGGAAACGAATCTAACTTTTGTTTCCAGACACCATCGCAGAGTGTATTTCCAGCACTCTGTTTGCCTCGAGAGGTTCTTATGACAGCCTAGGATCTCTCGGGGCTTTTTTGCGCCTCTTAAACCCCACCTTATGTTGTATCCAACCCGTTAACAACCACACAAATTGTACTTTTTAACTAGTTCACTAGATCGCGAATTCTGATTTAAGCAACTGATCACACAACCTCTTCCAAATTTTGGGTATAAAAGTATCAATACTTTCGTTAACTAGGATGTAAATAATGAAAAACTCGTTTGATCTCACCATGCCCAATGAAGAAGGATACTTTGGTGAATACGGTGGCAGCTTCGTGCCGCCGGAGCTTGAACAAATCATGCGTGACATCAACGCAGCTTATGAGGAATGCAGCAAAGATCCTGAATTTAAAGCGGAGCTTGCTCGCCTGTATAAGCACTTTGTTGGACGACCTAGCCCAATCTTCCATGCGGAAAACTTGTCTAAGAAATACGGAGCAGACATCTACCTAAAGCGCGAAGACTTAAACCATACAGGCGCACATAAAATTAACCACTGCTTAGGAGAAGCCATTCTCGCTAAAAAGATGGGTAAGAAGAAACTGATTGCTGAAACTGGAGCAGGACAACATGGTGTCGCTCTTGCGACAGCCGCCGCACTGGTCGGCTTAAAGTGCGATATTTACATGGGTGAAGTTGATATTGCCAAAGAGCACCCGAATGTCGTCCGTATGAGAATCCTTGGTGCCAATGTCATCCCTGCCACTCACGGGCGCAAGACTCTCAAAGAAGCGGTTGATTCTGCCTTCGAAGCCTACCTAAAAGATCCTGACACACAACTTTATGCGATAGGCTCTGTCGTTGGCCCTCACCCATTCCCTAAAATGGTACGAGATTTCCAATCAATTATCGGTAACGAAGCACGAGTTCAATTCAAAGAAATGACAGGCAAGTTACCCAATAATCTCGTTGCATGTGTTGGGGGTGGATCTAATGCGATGGGGCTATTTACTGCTTTCTTAGACGATGAACAAGTCGCCATTCACGGCGTCGAGCCCGCGGGCCGCTCTTTGCAAAAGGTTGGCGAGCACGCTGCAACACTCACACTCGGTGAGCCAGGTATTATGCACGGATTTAAGTCTTACATGCTTAAAGATGAGCAAGGCGAACCTCAAGAAGTGTACTCTGTAGCAAGTGGCTTAGATTACCCATCGGTTGGGCCTCAGCATAGTTACTTAAAAGACATTAGCCGTGTCAATTACGGCTCAATCAGTGATGACGAAGCGATTGATGCATTCTTTGAACTGTCTCGCGAAGAGGGGATTATTCCAGCGATTGAATCCGCACACGCTGTCGCTTACGCGATTAAACTCGCGAAGCAAGGAGAAACTGGCTCAATTCTGATCAACTTATCCGGTCGCGGTGACAAAGACATTGATTTTGTCGTTGAACACTACGGCGAAAAATATGGCATTGAATCAATTATTTAGTCACGACTTCGTAGGCTAAATGTCTATACATAAAGCTACCTATTACTAGGTAGCTTTTTGTTTGAGCCTTACTTTCCCTACATGCGCTTTGAAGGCTTAACTACACAGTCCAAACCTTTTACTTTTGAGAAATAGGCATAGCTTGAGAAAGCCATCTTACTTACCACTCCAACTAGTCCTTTAGAACATAATTCGATTAACCGATCAGAGCAGGAATACCCGGAAGCTGACCAACGACAGCAAGCGAACCTGCACAAACGATAAATGCAGTGCCAGGAATCAGGTATTTATCTTTTCTCGAGAGTTCGTTGGCACGCTCATGGTCGCCGATAAGTCCAAGGTTATCCAGCAGCATCGTGATTGCCCAGCCAAAGACTGGATTAACGAATGCACAGGCAAAAATACAGATACCGGCACTGAGTGAATCTTTATGCTTGTGGATCATCTGCATACCCGCTTCTAAAAGCGGTAAGAATACACCGACAATCAAAGCAACACGCAGAACAGGCTCCCACATCGCTAGATCCATAGGGTAACCAATTACCGCGGCGGCAATACACATGAAACCCGTTAACAGTGCGCCACCTGGAATAGGACGTTTGGCAATTGCGGCTGGAATCATGTACGTTCCCCAAGAAGAAGCTAGGTTTCCGCCCCCTAAGAGTGAGCCAACCCCCTGACGAACAGACGCTCCGACCATCGTGTCGTCGACATCCATGAGTACGCCTTTCGCTTCTTTTGGGTAGTTCAGTTCTTGAAACACACGATGGCCGAGATAATCAGGGGACCACATAGCGACTGCCAGTAGAGCAAATGGAGTCACGGCAATAAAGTGCTCTAAGGTTGGCCAACCTAGTTGCCAGCCTGTATCTTCACCCCACCAGTAGAATGGACTGAAATTAGGCAGGCCCGGCTCTGTGGTAAAAGCAAACTCAGCGCCCATCAAATAAGCAACAATACCCGCGAGTGCAGAGCACAGTGGGATTGCCAACCAACGCTTGTTGATCTTAGCTAGGTAGGCATAAACCATAACGGTTAGGCCTATGACCACAAACGAAATGTAACCTTGGTCTGTACTTGCAGCCCACGCCTCAGTCTTATTAATCTGTCCGAGCAACCCAACAGCGCCTAGGTAGATCAATAACCCTCCTCGAACCCCAATGCCAGTCAAGGTCATGAGTTTAGAACCGCCTTTAGTCAAAGCGAGAATTAAGCCAAAAGCACATACCATCAAGCCAAGCGCCAGAGGATGCCCTCCTGCGGCAGCAATCATGGGAATCAGCGGTATCATTGGGCCGTGGGTACCGGCTAAGTTTGCATTCGGGTTTAGGATGGCGGAAAACAAAATAACGAACAGAGCACCCGCGATAAGCAATTCGTAACGCACGTTTTCTGCAACGAACTCCGGAGATAAACCGAACTGAGCAGCAAATGCAGCAACCATGGCGGTGACCATCACCACTTTACCAATGGTTGCGGCTAATGCAGGCACCCAGTCTTCGATTTCAATACTGTAATCACGTGATGGCAAATGAATACCCCAGCGACGAAAGCTCATGATGGTTAAATCATGGTTTAGAAAGTCTTCACGACTTTCAAATTCATGCGGTTTTTTGCGCACATCCCTGTAAAAGGTCTTACTTGAGTCAGACATTGAGCTATCCTTTGTTATATTTCAACGTTGAACTATGCCAACTAGAGTTTCGCTTGGTATACAGACCAATACGAGACAACACCCACATCAAACATCGAGGCCACACCAAGAAAGTGGTATGGCTAATTTTTGATTTGAACCTATTAAGCATGTATTGCTATCGGTAGGAATATTAGACATTAGTAAAAGAACAACAAAAATCTCACTTATTACACAAAGATTTAACATTACATTAGAGTACGCTGATGTTTAGTGAGAGTTTTTGAACAGCAATTCAAGAAGAGGAACAGTCGCAACTCCACCTGTGCTTTTCAAGGTAGAAAAAACATATCCGTATTCACACAGGTAATTGGTTAATTTTGCTCATGCAAGTACGCACTAACAACATCAAATCGAGTTGCAGCCAAACCATCGCTGCCTAACTATAGATATCTCTGTAATGTATACTTTGCTAAACTCCACCCTTTGATGAGTAAGGCCCCTAAAATGATGACTGACGAAGAAAGAATCGAACTGCAACGAAACAACCCACTGCACGGGTTAAAGCTAGAAACTATGTTGCAAGAGTTGGTGGATTTTTATGGCTGGGACATTCTAGATACAGCAATGCGCTTTAATTGCTTTAACACTAAGCCTTCGATTGCAAGTAGTGTGAAGTATTTAAAGAAGACCGAATGGGCGAGAGAAAAATTAGAAAACTTTTACCTTTATCGCTTTAAGCGCATGCCACGCGCAAGTGAAGAAGAATATGATTTACCACCGAGAGCTCGTACTTTCCCTCATGGTCTTGAACCTAAAGAGCCAATGCCGCTAAGCGTTGACTCTATCCTCAAGTCACAAGCTAAAGCTGCATCCGCATTTAAAAAACGCTCACCTCGTGGACGTCCGACGCGTCGATAGCACATTACCTTGAAAAGCAATAGAGCCCTACTGGTAGCTCCAGCAAGGCTCTATTGTTCTTTAAAGAAATGGCTAGAAGCGAATACTCAAGCTAGTGCGCCCCCTTCTCCAGCGCCTCCCGTAAGTAAACTCACAGGTTGTTTACGTATTCTATTGACTACGCTTTTTCTTCTTTTTCCCTGTACCTGCTGGCTTTGCACGCGGCTTCATCGGTAAAAAGTAGGCTTCACTTTGGTCGTCTTCCACTTCAAAGCCCTCTACCTGCTCACGTTCAAGTTGGAACTTATTTTTCTTTTCTATCACTTTGAAATGGTGATAGTCATCGTAATCGATAAGAGATAGCCCTAGACCCACTTCACCAGCACGACCACTACGCCCTATTCGATGCATATAGTCAGCAGGACTACGCGGGAGATCGAAGTTAATCACCACTGGCAGCTTTTCAATATCAAGGCCACGTGCTGCGATATCGGTGGCAATAAGAACTTGAATCTCGCCAGACTTAAAACCGTCAAGTACACGAGTACGAGCGCCCTGCCCTTTATCACCATGGAAAACTTCAGCTGTAATACCGCGTTTTGATAGTTTTTGCGCTAAATGGTTACAGGCATTCTTAGCATTCACAAAAATCAAAGTCTGTCGCCACTGATGCTGTTTGATTAAGTGCGCGAGTACCGCCGTTTTCTCACCTTTATTTACACTAAACACGCGTTGCACCAAAGTGCTGGCTTCTGCGCTCTGCAACTGAACTTCAACAGGGTCGCGGAGCAAGTGCTGAGCCAGCGTCGTGACTTTATCAGGGAAAGTAGCAGAAAATAGCAGCGTCTGCTTCTTCTCTGGCAGTAACGCAAGAATCTTATTGAGTTCTTCGGTAAATCCGAGGCTCAGCATACGGTCAGCTTCATCGAGCACGAGCGTTTTTACTTGGTCCAACTTAATCGCGTTACTGGATACCAGATCAAGTAATCGACCTGGCGTAGCTACGATAATGTCACAGCCACCGCGAAGCGCCAGCATTTGTGGGTTCACCGACACACCACCAAATACGGCAACCGTTTTGATCTTATCTCTAAGATGGTATGAGTAAGATTTGACGTTGTATGCAACCTGTGATGCCAACTCACGAGTTGGTACTAAAATCAGGTGAGAAACGAAGTTACCCCGGCGATGATTTGTTTCGTCTTGCTGAACAATTTTTTGCAGAATTGGCAGCGAAAAAGCAGCGGTTTTACCAGAGCCCGTATTGGCACCGCCAACAATGTCTTTCCCTTCAAGGATATAAGGAATGGTATGAGATTGAATGGGCGTCGGTTGGCTGTATTCTAACACTTCTAGTCGCTCGACTAAGGTTGGAATCAGGCCAAGATCGGCAAATGTCGCTTGCTGTGTTTTATCTGTCATTACGATGAGTGGCTCAGTGCTAGTAAAGGCCGTGTATCTTATGCTATTTCGCGTCTGGATGTTAGAGATAATGAGCCAAACAGAAGACTGGTGAGAGAAGCACTTGCTTATGTTGCGTGAGTAAATGTATGTAAAACCTCAGTACATAAAAACGAACCTAATTTAGGTAAGCTCTTGGCAACTATATGCCACGACTCGAAAAGTAACGCGTGGGTGAATCGCCATAGACCCGACGAAACATCGCGATAAAGTTACTGGGTGTCGAATAACCCAAAGCATGTGCAACCGCTCCTACGGACTCTCCGCGAGCCATCATTTCTAACGAATGTATTAGCAGTGCTTGTTGCCGCCATTCACTAAAACTCATGTTTAACTCACTTCGAATCAATCGTCTTAACGTCCGAGATGAGACTGCCCCGATATTTGCCCAATGCTCCACAGAATGTTTGCTGTTTGGGTCTATTAAAATCGCTTGAGTAACTTTTTGCAGTCTCGGATCTCTGGGCAGGGGGATGTGGAGTGACTCATGAGGGCAATTGACGATTTCATCGGATATTACGGCAAGAATACGTAAAGACTGTATGGATAGATCGTCTGTTTTGCTCCATATCGATGCTCTAACCGATAGGGCTTTCAACACATCGCTCATTTGGATCACACAAGGTCTCATTGGAAACCGCTCACAACTCTCTGGAGTAAACAGTAATGAACGACCTTTCAGAGAACCACAAAAATAAACACTGTGCATCGCACCCGGGGGGATCCAACCAGCTCGGTGAGGGGGTAGTATCCACGTTCCTTCATCGGTTTTGACCTGAATTAGCCCTTCATCTATACACAGTAACTGGCCTCGATGATGGCTGTGCCAATTATGTGGCCGTTGATCCAAATGTTTGAAGTCGCTCCTTTCATGCTGCCACTCCTTAGCGATCAGTGCGGCGCCATTTTTCCATTCGCTGTAATCAGAGTTTGTCACTTTATTTACTCAATTCCATTTTGGCCATTATTCATTATTTTCTGTCCTCTTAACGTTACCATAGCAAGTTAGCGTTCGAGTAACATTTTAGCAACGACCATTTTATCGAAGGCAGAACCATCATGAACGAACCTATCTTTATTATCTATTACATTACAGCAGGCTTGGGCATTGGCTTTCTCGCTGGACTCGTTGGTGTGGGTGGTGGTGGAATGGCCGTCCCTATTTTTGCGTTTCTGTTTTCACTACAGGGAATAGCTGATACAGAAGTGGTCCATCTTGCGTTAGGGACATCAATGGCTTCAATGATTATTACAACATTGGGCAGCATGCGCGCTCACTACAAAAAAGAGAATGTAGACTCGACAATGGTAGTAAAAATGTTGAGCGGAGTTCTAGTCGGAACATTTTGCGCCACATTCGTAGCATCGTATCTACAGGGGATCTATCTGGCAGGTTTTTTCAGCGTATTCATGTTGTATGTAGCTTATAAAATGTTTCTCAACACTGAAAATGAGTACAACTCTAACCCACATGGGGCTATCGGTAATATCACTGTAGGCTCGGTGATTGGCTCTGTATCAGCACTTGTCTCTATAAGCGGTGCGGGGCTGATCATCCCCTATCTTGTCCAGCAAAATTTTGAGGTAAAACGAGCTATTGGCACCTCTGCTGCGATAGGTTTCCCTATAGCGCTATCAGGAAGCCTCGGTTACATGTTAAACGGATGGGAAAATACAGATTGGAACAACTTAGTATTAGGATACATATACCTTCCTGCAATGATCAGCTTCTCCATTAGCAGCTACTTAACTACTAGCCTCGGAGTGCGTTGCGCAGAGTATTTCCCAAATAAAGTTCTTAAGAAAATCGTTGGTATTTTGTGTGTTCTTCTAAGTTTTAAAATGCTGGTACAAGTACTTAATTAGGGCAAGTAATACAGTCATCAGTATGTCTTGCAATATGTTGTGGGGACAAGCCTGAAAAACTTACTTCTCGCTTTGCAGGTCTAGGCACACAATGTGTAAGTAAGCTCCGCATTGTTGCTATTCTTATGACTTTGTTAAGCTAGCCAGAATTATATCCAAAATTTGCTGGTGATTGTCCTTTCTGGAAACCTCGTCACGCTCCTGGCAAAGTGCTTCCTCCCCTTCTGATGCGAGAATTTTAATGCCACGCTCAGTACATTCTGCGAACGCACTAAACTGACTCGCACTGGGAATCTCTTGAAATGTCACATTGGGAAGAGCAACGAGTGATTCGGCAGGTGTCAGTGCGGGATGTAGCCGTTCAGAAAGCGTCACCACGGTGATGGTATTTTTCATCAAGGCCAGAGCTTCAGGGACAAAAGTTTTCGTTAGCTCAGGGTTGATAACGACAACCGATTTCAGTTTGTTTTCAGACTGAAATCGGGGGAATTTTTGATCCGGGATGTTGGTAATATCAACGTCATTTTCACGTAACCAATGACAGTCTACATTGGTTACGTTGTGACACGATGTTCGATATTTTTCCGGGCTTATTTGCGCTCCGGAGAGCATCAGCATAGATGTCCCGCCCAGAAAAAAGCCGACACCCTGCACTGCATCTGTATCTACGCCTCCGGACAGTATCCCGACCGAACTTAATTCGTTCAGCCCAAGCACCAAATCACTGGTTCTGAATGTGATTTCATCAACAGCCATTTCTGCATTGATTTCGTTTGGTGCAGGAGGCTTTGGTACAACAACGACATAACCTTGTTGCGCTAGGCTCGAGGCTATCCAACCACTGTGGGAAAATGCTGACCGTGTTCCGCCCTGCGACAAAAGCACAACGGGAAATTTTCCACTTGCTAAAGGGGCATCTAACTGCGTTTCGACTGGTTTAAAAATGTTACCCCTACCAAACGTGAAGTTGGTTTTTCCGTTCGTTGTGGGATACCAGTAGTAGACTTCTACAGGCTTGTCTCTGTCTTCACTGAATACCGTTTTGACTGTTAGCGCAGAATGGTATTTCGGCCCATTCATACTGGCGCTGACACTGACACACAATGTAGCGAGTAGAAACGACATTATTATTTTGGTTTTCATTTTTACCCCAGCCGATCAATACATTACTCTGCACGGCATCTGGAAAAATAACGCGCAGGAGATTCTCCATATATTTTGCGAAACATAGCAATAAAGTTACTCGGAGTCGAGTAACCCAAAGCAAGTGTCTGCTTTGAACTACGCCAGCAAGCTTTTGGACAAAAACGTGTCAGTGGCTTTCCTAAATTAGCAATTCATGGATAACTAAAGATTATGGAAAGTCGTTAATTTGGTGTCCTATATTGATAAGTGCAGATCAGTTTGCGTTCCCCAAAAAGCCCCACCCTGTATTAAGCATTGTGGGGCTTTTACTAACGGTGTTTAGGCTTAACCAAAGATCATAATAAACAGTGTATACAGACTCATTGCTGCCATCATGATGGTAATCAACCAACCAAACACCGACATCCATACCGGGTGTCTATAGTCTCCGACAATGGCAGATTTACGGGCAGCAATCAGCATAATGCTTAATGTGACGGGTAGAATAAAACCATTCAATGCACCCGCTACAATCAATAAAGTAACTGGCTTACCAATAAAGCAAAAAATAAGGCTCGACGCTAATATAAAGGCAATAATGAAACCTCGAGTGTTGCGAGCAATAAAAGGGTGAAGTGTTTTCAAAAATGATACAGAGGTATATGCCGCACCGATCACCGAGGTTATAGCAGCAGTCCAAAGTACTAAACCAAACAATTTGTAGCCAATGTTGCCTGCTGCATGCTGAAACATTGATGCTGGTGGGTTTTCAGGGTCAAGGATCACACCTGTACTTATGACCCCAAGTGCAGCAAGGAACAATACCACCCGAACGACAGATGCCAAGCTTATTGCAGAGATTGAGCCACGGTTAACCTGTGGCAACGCTTCTTGCCCTGTCACACCCGCATCGATCAATCGGTGTGCGCCCGCAAATGTGATGTAACCACCAACGGTACCACCAACCAAAGTAACAATAGCCAACACATTGAGCTTCTCAGGCCAAACAGAACGATACAGCGCCTCACCAACAGGTGGTGAGGTCGAAAACAAAACGTATAACGTCATCACTATCAGTGAAGCGCCCATCACGATGGTAAATCGGTCCATCTCTTTCGAGGCATCTTTTAATAAAAAGATACTGATCGCAATCACCGCACTAATCGCTGCGCCTGCTACTGGCGTGATCCCTGGAAATAAGACGTTCATTCCCATACCAGCACCGCCTAAGTTACCGATATTAAATGCCAGTCCCCCCAACGCAACAGTACCTGCAATGGCAAAACCTAAACCAGGTAACAGATCATTTGCAATGTCTTGAGCACGTTTTTTCGAGACTACAATTACCCGCCATATGTTTAGTTGAGCACCGATATCAAGAAAGATCGACACCAAAATAACAAAAGCAAAACTGGCGCCAAGTGTTTGAGTAAAGACGGTGGTTTGAGTAAGGAATCCTGGACCAACTGCAGAGGTCGCCATCAAAAAAGCAGCGCCCATGATCAATGACCAGTTAAAGCCCCCTTTAGCTGACGGCTTTGAGATCGAGTCGCTCGCCGGTTGCTGTATCACTTTGTCTGTAGACATGTATTACTCCTGTAATTGTTACTCTGCAGCGCCTATCCGAATGCTGCTTCTTCCATAATTTGATGAACATCACCCGACTAGAGTTTGTTCTTGTCTCCATTTTTTCCCGACATAGCCGTGAAAAAACTGCTGTTGAATCGAATGTTCCGCCTCTGCTTCATAGAGGTTTTTTTCAACAAACCGAATTTCAGCACCCGGTTGGCATTGTGCAAGTTGGCTCAGCCCTTTAGCTGTAACACAACCAATTTTCGGGTAACCGCCAATGGTTTGCCTGTCTCGTAGTAAGACAATCGGCTGCCCATCTGCAGGGATCTGGATCGCGCCAAGGGCGATCCCTTCCGAGATCAGGTTACGCTTTTGGCATTCGATGGCTTCACCAGATAATCGACACCCCATCCTATCCATTTGTGGTGTTAGGGTATAACTCGCATTGAAAAATCGCTGGCGTTGCTCTGGTGTAAATAGGTCATACTGATAACCGGGGATCACTTCCAGTGTCACTTGTTGGCTATATTGCGGAATAAACTGGGGCAGTACTTGCTTGGTCGCCATTGGTTGACTCACCGAGTACCGGATATAGTCCTTGGCATTCAGCTTTTCACCTACTCCTTGAAGGCCGCCTAGCTCATCCCGAATGACAGTCGCACAGCTATTGAGTGGTGTAGGCACCTTGAACCCACCTTGAACAGCAAGGTATGCCCGCATCCCAGAACGAGCTCCTCGCAGTGCTAATTGGTCGCCTTGACGAACCGGATAAGACTGCCAGAATGCAATAGGCTGGCCATTCAATGTGGCCGCCATATCCGCGCCCGTTAAAGCAATTGTGGTTTCGGCATAGAATTCACAGCTAAACTGCCCCATCGCAATCTCAATTTGTGCCGCATTACGGTCGTTACCTAACAGGCGATTACTCCATAAGAACGCATGTTCATCCATTGGCCCACCAGTACTCACCCCGATAGCCTGATGACCAAATCGACCAAGGTCTTGCAGTAGGCTCAACGGGCCAGCAGTTAAAATTCGTAGCGTCATGCCACCTCCCCATCCATCGCAATTTCTTCTGGCAGCAGCACCCCACCCATGTCTAGGAACGTCGCCCTATCAATAGGCGTAAATGAAACTTGTGCCCCCATTTCAAACACCGTTAGATTCTCACGTTGGTAATCAATCAAACTAATGGGGGTTCGACCAATAATTTGCCACCCCCCCGGAGACTGCTTCGGGTAAATAGCCGTTTGCCGATCTGCGATAGCCAAGCTTCCGGCTGGCACTTTCAAACGAGGCGTTTGTTTGCGGGGAATTTCTATCCGTTTATCCGTATTACCTAAATACGCAAAGCCCGGCGCAAAACCAATCGCGTAAACGCGGTATGTAGCAGATACATGGATATTAACGACGTCATCAAATGACAAGCCGGTATGACGGCAGATCTCTTGCGCATCCAGCGCAACTTCAGGCCCATAATAAACAGGTAGTTCAATACACCTTACCTGATTCGCAGATAGCGAAGCACGGCTACATTCAATCAGAACCTTCTGTAAGCGCAGGTTAAATTCGCGAATTCCGATGGTGATCAAGTCAAAGCTAATTAATATCGAGGTATATGAAGGTACGATATCAACCACATACAATCCTAACTGCTCACGGATGACAGGAATTGCTGCCGCGATCTGCTCAGCCGTTTCAGGACTGACCGAATCCGAAAAATACACCATCAACGTGTTTTCATTTACTGCAGAGATCTTCATTGGCGATTTAACCTCGCACTCAGAACTTGCGCCGTTGGCAACGATAATGCCCCATCACCATGAATGCATAAGGTATCGGCATGAATGGCAATTTTCTGTCCCGACAGCGAGATCACCGCTTGCTCTTCAATTAGCATTAAAGCCTGCTGCTCAATTTGCTCAATCGTCGTAAGGCTTGAGCCTGAAACAGAGCGCGGGGTAAGACGTCCGCTGTCGTCATAGGCTCTATCGACAAACGCTTCAAACCAAAGCTGAATACCGTAAGTTGCAGCTAAATCTTGATACCTCCGGTAATCCGGAACAGCCATAACAACCAACGGAAGATCAGAATTGTACTGATTAAGGGCAGAGAGCAGCGCGAGAAAAACGTCATCATCTTTCATCATCGCGTTATACAGTGCGCCATGAGGTTTAACATAACTAAGCACCACCGATTCACTCTGGCAAATAGCCTGTAGCGCACCCAGCTGATAAATAAAAAACGCGGCCAGCTCGTCTTTTTCCATAGCGATAAAACGACGGCCAAAGCCTTGCAGATCTGGATACCCCGGATGAGCGCCAATAATCACACCATGCTGCTTTGCTAGCTGCACTGTTTTCTTCATCACCACAGGATCTGACGCATGCATACCACAGGCGATATTAGCCATATCTAAAAAAGGCATCACTTGCTCATCGCAACCTAACCGCCAAAGACCAAAGCTCTCACCCATATCACAGTTAATTTTCATGACGTTCTCCTTGGTTTCGCCTTACAGGAATGCAAATTCGTTATTTAACCGATCGGTGATCAACATCTTGCCTGGAGCATGAGTAATACACAGAGGTGGCTTGCTGTTGCGCATTACGTTTTGCGGAGTAACACCACAAGCCCAAAATACGGGTACTTCCTGCGGGTTTATCGTTACCGGGTCACCATAATTTGGAATATTAATGTCTTCAATGCCAATAGCATCTGGCGTACCAAAATGAACCGGGGCACCGTGGGCTTTAGGGAAACGAGTGGTCACCTGTATTGCACGAATAGCATCAGCAGGTGTGAACGGGCGCATCGAGACCACCATGTTTCCATGAAATCGCCCTGCGGGCTGACAGGCAATATTAGTATCGTACATAGAGACATTACATTGCTGGTCAATGTTACGAACACTCAGGCCAGCCTGAAGCATCGCTTCTTCAAAAGAGAACGAGCAGCCCAAAACGAAAGTGACCAAATCATCACGCCAATGCTGAGTTAAATCCGGTGTCGCAAGTTCAAACTGACCATCGTAGAACACATGGTATTCAGGCACATCACTACTAATATCGATATCGAGGCCAATCTCAGCCAAATTTTTAGCACCGGGTTCGGTCATTCCTATCAATGGACAAGCAACTGGATTACGCTGGCAAAATAGCAAAAAATCATTCGCCCACTCAGCCGGCAATATCACAAGATTGGCTTGCAAATACCCCTTTGCTAAACCACTGGTCGAATCGGTGAATGCATTTTCACGAATACGTTGACGTAATGCAGGAAGAGGAAGTTGTGATACTGACGCTGTCATAATGTCATCCATTGGTAATTAATATGTTAACGCCAAATAACAATACTGCTTATTTAGATAATGTCTATTTGTGATTTTTTGCGTATATTGATAAAAATAATTTATATAGTCATAAATTCATGACTGCTGATACCTTAAAGGAATAAGAGAAGTGTCTGGGATGTTAAACTTAAAGCAGCTTGAAACTTTTGTCTGGATTGCCAACTTAGGTAGCTTTCGCCAAGCTGCTGAGCATTTATGTACAACCCAGCCCGCCATTTCAACCCGTATTACCAACCTAGAGCACACACTTAATACAACGCTGTTTAATCGAGAAAAAGGCGGCGTCACATTGACGGCAAAGGGACGAGAGTTACTCCCTTTGGCGGAAAATATCCTCAATAGTACAGCGCAACTTTGTTATAAAGCCGACGCAGCCAGCGCCCTCTCTGGATTACTCCGCATTGGTGTATCAGAAACACTGATACACACTTGGCTACCTGAATTTCTAACAAGTCTTAATGAAAAATACCCTGATGTTGAAATTGAGTTGATTGTTGATGCAACAGTGAACTTAAGCAAAGAACTGATGGCGCATAATATTGATATCGCCATTCTCCTTGGCCCCATTTCTGAGCCGTCAGTGATCAATAAAGTAATATGTGAGTATCCTCTCTATTGGGTTGCGAGCCCCTCACTTGGTTTAAATGGACCGGCAGAAACACATACCTTTACCCGCTGGCCGATTATCACCTATGCCAGAAATACAGTCCCGTTCCACGAAATAGACCGTCACTTCACAGCCCAAAAAGTCCATCCCGTCCGCTTCTATTCGGCAAGCTCATTATCTGCGAGTGTAAGGCTGGCAGAGAGTGGCGTCGGGGTCGCAACCCTCCCTAAAGAAGTGATCAAAGAGCAGCTTAAAGAGGGGCGACTATCAATCATCGAGACGAATTGGACACCACAGCCACTGACATTTACGGTGTCATACATTACAACCCCCAATAGCTTATTGATCGAAGAAATCGTCAAGCTCGCCTTTGAATGGCTTTGTTGAATCGCTATACTCAACAAATTCGCTATTATAGTAGGCCTATTGAAATAGGTTGGGCAGCCCAACTATTCCAATTATAACCAAGTGATCCGCATCAATCAGACTGGACAGTTAGCCAAGAAATCACAGCTTCAGAATTCTTTGCTGCGCGAATCAACTTCTTCTCGGATCAAACTAAAATTAGATTGTGTCGTATATAATTGACGCATTCTTCCTTAGAGTGGGTTGTTGCTATTGATGATGATTAAGGCCAAATGATTTGTTGGCATCACGTAATCTGTAGTTGGGCAAATTCAGCTAGCCCATGAACGCAACATTTTTGACGAGGCTGATAATGGGACAAAGGTGAGTTTGTCAAAGGAAGCTCAGGCATAGCCCTGGACTTAAGTGGGCATGTATTAGTCTCCTAACTAAGAACGTAGGCTTAGCCTTCAGGCTTTATATCAAAACTCGCAAAATAAAGCCTTAGATACCCACTACAACCCTAATTCACTTTCATTAATGGCTGCACTTACGCCTTTGCTGTGTATCGTAACTGATTTTTTTATCTACGTTCTTTAGTTGCACCCCTACCTTATTAAACGCCTTTTGGATAGTTGTTGAGACATGCTGGCGGCCTTCTCCAACTAAAAAGTTTGCTCTATCTTGATTCGTTTCGAATACGCAGACTATTTCTAAGCTTTGTGGAAAAGAAGAGAATTTGACCGTATGAGTCACCCAAAGAAAACCATCGTAGCCTTTTAACGTATCTTCACAGACTTCGGTTAACACGTCTCTAATTAGATTATCGACCTTCTTATCTGATTTGCGCATGAAGCAAACTTCCTATTTAACACTTTTAAAAAGGCTTCAGTATATATTGTCTTAAACGCTATTGGGCAGTGGAATATAGTCAACAGTCTGTTGACCATATTATTTTTATGAAGTTTTACTGTGTTCTAAACACATTTAGGGGCAGAAGTGCTTCATAGTGATTTTTGCAACAGGCTGTTGCAAAATTGGGGTTGGAGTTTGTCCAACAGCCTGTTGGACATTCGATGAAGCAGGCGATTTCCTAATTGTGCAGCAGCTTGCTGCACAAATAAATCTCATGTTGGTTTCATGCGCTCTAAACACGTCTTGGGGCAAAGGTGTGTTGCAGTTCTTAAATGGGGAAGTGTTTTTCCTCATATTCCTTAACCAATGCAGCTAGCCTTTCAAGTTTACAAATTAGTCTTATATTTGCTCTATCTAAAGGGATTGAGGTTACTTACCTTGGCGAGATTTTTTTAAAGTGCTCAATACCGTGTTGTATGCGACATTCAACACTTGTGCTGTTTCCCTAACTCCAGAGCTATTCATTGACATATCGACAATTTTTTCTTTTACATCTGGCTTGCGGGCTTCGTAAACTTAATCGAGTTGAAAGCCCTTTCGACATTCGATACACCTGAAACGAGGAAAGCCAGAATGCCCTTTTCCATGTTCACGGACGGGCTCTGTTTTATTACAGAAACGACATTGAACTTAGATAGTAGCCATGAGTTAAAAAACATCAGAAACCAGGTGGCTATATTAACATCTATCAACCAATTTGAGTCATGACCAATGAAAGGATAGTTAGGTTTTTATTGCGTAAATTATCGGTAAGAATAGTGCATATAACAGGCAATAAGCCAGGTGTGTAGAATTATTCTATTTTAGGGATTTCGCTCTAAATCTAAATGAATCTTTGCATTTCAATTTCAATAAAGCTTAGTTATTGATCATGTTTCTGAGTATGCGAATTATTATCAATTATGCATATAGTTACTCATTGTCTAGTTTGATTTGTGTAACGTCACTGCAGCACGTATTGAGCGTACTACGCTGATTGTCTGTGTTTTCGTGTTGACAGTTTGGTACTAGGTAAAATCAACAAGACTATGATTTCAAGGAACATTTTATGTTAAAGAAACTACTAAGTTGTTGTATCACCTCCGCGCTCTGTTTTCATTCTTCTCTCGCTTTTTCGCAACCCAATGAGATTGCGGACAGTGCAGAGTTACAACAAGCTCCCGACACATTGCCTGCCACTTTGATGCTTGCACCGGACGACATCGCCATTGCAGATCGCTACATAGTGGTATTTCAACAACCGCAAATGATGGCGAGCAACTCAACAGAATTCGAGCAATTCACGCAACAGTCTGTAGACCGCATGTCCGGTTTATATTCGATAAAAGTGGAGTCGGTTTTTGACCACTCGATAAGTGGATTTGTCGCTAACTTGAGCCCTGAGCAGCTACAAGATCTACGTTCTGATCCTCGTGTGGACTACATTGAGCAAGACAGAATCCTATCGCTTGACCCAATAGTCTCGGTAGATGCAAATCAAACCAATGCCATTTGGGGACTAGATCGAATCGACCAACGTAACTTGCCACTCGATAACAACTACAGTGCCAACTTTGATGGGACTGGTGTAACGGCTTATGTTATCGATACTGGTGTGAATAATGCACATGTTGAGTTCGGTGGTCGCTCAGTTTCAGGGTATGACTTTGTCGACAACGATGCAGATGCAAGTGACTGTAATGGACACGGGACACACGTTGCGGGCACCATTGGCGGCAGCTTGTATGGTGTTGCGAAAAACGTCAACCTTGTCGGCGTGAGAGTATTGAGCTGTACCGGATCGGGTTCTACGTCTGGTGTTATTGCCGGTGTGGACTGGGTGGCTGCGAACGCTTCCGGACCTTCAGTCGCCAACATGAGTTTAGGTGGCGGTCAATCTGTTGCTCTAGATAGCGCAGTGCAAAGTGCGGTTCAATCAGGTGTCAGCTTTATGCTAGCAGCAGGTAACTCCAACGCCGATGCATGTAACTACTCTCCAGCACGCGTAGCTACAGGAGTGACTGTCGGTTCGACCACAAGCACGGATGCACGTTCGAGTTTTTCAAACTGGGGCAGTTGTGTGGACGTGTTTGCGCCAGGCTCACAAATCAAATCTGCGTGGTATGACGGTGGTTACAAAACCATTAGTGGTACATCGATGGCGACGCCACATGTAGCGGGTGTAGCAGCACTGTATCTTCAAGAAAACAGTTCACTGTCTCCAAGCCAAGTAGAGGCCTTGATCGTTAGCCGCGCAACTAGCGGAAAGGTGACGGACAAAAGAGGCAGCGTGAACAAGCTACTTTATAGCTTAACGGATGCAGATTGTGGCCAAGACTGCGGTGGCCCAGATCCAACACCGGACCCAGAAGGCAAATTAACCTCGGGCGTGCCAGTAAGTGGTTTAAGTGGTTCAACTGGTCAAGTAGCGTATTACTATGTTGATGTCGAAGCTGGGCAGCGCTTAACCGTACAAATGTATGGTGGCAGTGGTGATGCAGACCTGTATCTCCGTTTTGGTGCAAAACCAGCACTGAACGCATGGGACTGCCGACCTTTCAAATACGGTAACAATGAAACATGTACGGTCAGCGCGACACAAAGTGGACGCTACCACGTCATGATTCAAGGTTACTCAAACTATAGCGGTGTCAGCATTCAAGCGAGCTACTAGTTATTATTTTCGTTATTGAAAGAGAACAAAGCCCACTTGTCGGTGGGCTTTGCTTTGGGAATACTGAGTTTAATAGGTGGCGTTCGATGCTATTCAAACGCACCGGCCTTTTTCTTCAAGAACTCAACTCGAAGCGGCATCGAAGCTTTCTATTAGTTAGTAGTTAGTACACCGCATAAGTCGGGTTCTCCAAGTCGTGTACATCAAATAGGATGCGAACTTAATCTCCTCGAGCTAACTCTTTCTCCATCATAAATCTTGGCATGATGGCAAACCCAAGATGATTCAAAACAAATTCTTTACTGTGACCGCGGTTCTCACTTGCAATTTTAGGCTGTGAGACAAACGCGTGACCTGACCTTGGCTGTTGATCATCGTGAACGATATAGTGGCTAATCCGAGAAGGTTGTATCCACTCAAAACTCAGACCCTATACTGCACATGTTGATGGGCTGGCAACGGTAACATTGGGTGAAATGGGCCTTGAACCACGCAAGATCATTATAAATGGGAACTATTAGGCAAAGAGACGATCAAACGAGCTAAATTGGAATGGGGTAAAAACGTTACAAACCATACCGACACGCCTCTGGATATAAATGTTCGAGTCCTTTTCTATTAAATCATTAATAACCAAGGATATTGCAAAGAGAGTTGTGGACAGTTAGCAGTATCAGTAGGCTTGTGCTAGCCAGGGCGCCTGACATTGGGAGAGCACTAAACATAAACCTTGGATTCTGCTACCGTAAAGTCCATATTTAATTTGAGAGAGATGGATAATGAACGACAGTTGGGCTAACTTCTTTCCGTACTTTGCTGGCGCTTTTAAGCTTATTGTACTAGGTATTGGAGCCTACTTAGCTATTAAATGGCATTTTGATGAAGAGCGAAGAGTAAGGGAGGCCGAAGGCGTGGTATTCGATAAACCAAGCTTCAAGAAAAAGTTCGTAATGATGCTAACCTTCCCATTCCTTCTAGGTCTTCTAGTCCTTCTCGTTATTTATGCAACTAACTGGTTTCTCTACTGACAGACTTTATTGATACGATCAATGTTTAAGCTCTCAACGGGTTTGGAGCAAAAAAGAGTCAGCCTAACGGTCTGGCTCTTTTGAATGAAAACACATGGTATCGTGGAATAACTAGGGAGGCTGTGGCAGATTACACTCACTTACTCCTTAGGCAGGTGACCAGTTTCCTTCGCAAGCTTTTGCATCGCCTCGGCAAACGTTGTTGTCCCGCCTTTAGCTTTCACCTGTATTACCTTATACCCCAACTTTTCCAACGCTTGGCGCTCTGCCAAAACAGCTTTGTCATCTTGCTGGCTACCTTGAGCTGGCTGATGAATGTAACATCCCTCTAATTTACCATCTTCGACCAATTGGTGGTGTTTCAGTGCATCGATATCAAAATTCATAATAAGTCTTTTCATTAAGAGTGGGAGTTTCTGTGGCTAGTTACATACGCTTCAAAGGCTTCACGACACTATCTAAGCCTTCAATTTTCAATGCTAAACACAGCTTGAGCAAATCCCCTAGCTCGCCAGTTGGCCAGCCCTTTTTATCGAACCACAATAGGTATTCTTCAGGTAGGTCGATTAACACTCGCCCTGCATATTTTCCAAATGGCATTTGCACTCTAGCGAGTTTAATGAGGTTTTCTTTTTCTAACATAAGTGACAAAGATTTGAGGTAACTCGTCCAAGAATATCACTGCCGCCCTCTCCTCACCAGCAAATCGCACTCACGTTTATTTTGGCGGCTTTGACTCGCTTTGTGCTAGAGTACGCGGCATAAAAAATGAGAACGAGAAAGCAATGAAGTCACCTTGTCGAGCAGCATGTAAAAATAACGCCGGAATATGCTCTGGTTGTCACCGAACGATGGATGAAATCATCCAATGGAAAGACAAAACCGATCTCCAACGAGATACGATTATCGAACAAATCGCAGGGAAAGATTCAACGCACAATTGTCCTGAGTGCGGGACTCAAGCCCATTGTGATATCGCCGCAGGCAAAGAGACATGCTGGTGCTTTACTATTGAAACTCGTGATTTACCCAAGCCAAGCGCCAACCAGCTGTGTTTGTGCCGTAAATGTCTAGAAAAAAAGCCAGTCGCATAATACGACTGGCTTACTGTTCTGCGTTTTCTGACTGGTGTTTATTTAGCGGTTAAAGCGGGTGCTTCAAACTTAATACCATCCCACCCTGTTACCATAAAATTACGAATATTCTGGTGATCGCTGTTCTCTGGATGCTGCAATACATCTTCACGATAAAAACGGCCAAAGCAGGCTAGCGTCGCTTCTTTGTCTAGGTTATTTAGCAAGCCGAAAGCGAAGATCTTACACGAACCGTTGTTCTCACCCGCGTTGTTTTGCGTCTCACCATTAACAAAAGCGGTTGGCTCAAACGTATAGTTTTCTTCGATCACCGCCATCGTTGCTTCAAATTCGACCTGCTCTGGTGAAGCTGCCAACAAATCTAAAAACGATTTTAATTCCATTATTCCTCTATCCCTACTTCATCATTTTGATGACACATTAGTTTCATAAAAAGCCAATATAAGAGTCATCAATCATACATATATTCAGAGCCTTACCAAATCACACGTCATTCAGCGTTCCATCATTCCAATTGCGGAAATGGACAGAAGCATAAACCCCATGCTGATTGACAACGTATCGGATTGATAAGGAGATATCATGATCACCCCTTTAAAGGCAATCGGTGCACTCGCATTGTCATCACTTGCCATCGCGTGTTCATCACAACCCGAAGATACCGTGGCTTCATTCGCTACACAATGCAAACCTACCACTGCGCCCGTTGCTGGGGAAACTTCAATTCAAGGGTTAACGTTTATCGGGACATCCGTTGCTGATGCCCCATTCGACACATCGGCAGCTGAAATCGTCAGTTATGACGCCTGTACGGATAAGCTCTATGTGATCAATGCTGAAGCAAAACGTGTCGATGTACTTTCTATGGATGACAACGGCGTACCAACGCAAACCGCATTCATTGATCTCAACAGCGCTGGCGAAGCAGCTGGCGTTGAAATTGGCGCTGCAAACAGTGTCGCTGTATTCAATGGTTTGGTCGCGGTTGCGATTGAAAGCAGTAATAAACAAGCGAATGGTATTGTTGGTTTGTACCGCTCCGACGATTTGTCATTAGTCACGACGTTCCCAACAGGCGCATTGCCAGACATGGTGGGCTTCTCGAAAGATAGCCGATACATCGCAACCGCTAATGAGGGCGAACCAAACAGCGATTACAGCGTCGATCCTGAAGGTAGCGTCACTTTGATCGATCTGAACCTTGGCGTTACTCAAGCAGAAGTGACACAAATTGGCTTTAATGAGTTTGATGGTTCACGAAAAGCAGAGCTCCCAATGAATGTGCGTATTTCGGGGCCAAACGCCACTATCGCTCAAGATCTAGAGCCTGAATACCTCACTTTTGCAGATAACGGTAAAATCTATGTCGCGCTACAAGAAAATAACGCCATGGCAATCGTCAATCCAGTGAGCAAATCGGTAGAAAAAATTGTTGGCTTAGGTGAGAAGTCTTGGTCGGACGCTAAACTCGATGCATCTAACAAAGACAAAATTATTGGAAACTTGAAAAGCTACCCACAACTGGTTGGCTTATTTATGCCTGACACCATCGACAGCTACTCAGTGAATGGGAGTACTTACATCGTATCCGCAAATGAAGGCGACGGGCGTGAGTACGGATTCAAAACCACTCAAGAACTGTGCGACAAAGCTGGCTTTATGTGGGATGAAGACGATTACCTTGGTACAGATGAATACACATCTGAGCAAGGGAGCTGTTTAAGCCATATTGATGAAGTGCGCGGTAAGAAGCTGAAAGTAGCAGCAGAACACCCATTGGCAGAGGCACTAAAAGACAACAAACAACTCGCGCGTTTAAAAGTGATTAAGCCGGCACAAACGCTTTCTGCACAAGATAAGGTTCAAGCATTTGGCGCACGTTCATTCTCGATTTGGGATGAAAACGGCAAGTTGGTGTTCGATAGTGGTGACGATTTCGCGACCATCGCGCTGCTGAATGAAGGTAAAAACTTCAACAGTACCAACGATAACAATCACAGTGGCGATGACCGAAGTGATGATAAAGGCATTGAGCCAGAGGCGATTGAAGTAGCACAAATTAACGGTCGTCATTACGCGTTTATCGGCTTGGAGCGTCAAGGCGGGATCATGATTTATGACATTACCGATCCGAAACAAGCGCAGTTCCTACATTACGTAAACCGTCGTGATTACAATCAGCCAGTGTGTACAGAAGTCGAAGATGGTGAATGCGCGAACGGCACATACAATCCAAAAGCAGGCGATTTAGGCCCAGAATCCATCAATTACTTTACCCGTAGTGGTGGTCATTTTATCGCTGTTGGCAATGAGGTATCGGGCACGACATCCGTCTTCCGAATCAATCTATAAAGTAATGTAAAAGTCATTTAGAACCAAAACGCCCGACGTAAGCCGGGCGTTTTTTGTATGAGGTAATGTCCTACTCTGCCGATGCTAGCGCGTCACATTTTGATGCGCAGATAAAATCGTTCTTATGCAGACCTTTGATCGAGTGACTCCACCAAGTTACGGTGACCTTACCCCACTCCAACAAAATAGAAGGATGGTGGAACTCATCTTCTGCCAGTTCCGCGATTTTGTTACTGAAAGCCCATGCTTGTTTGAAGTTCTTAAATTTATACACCTTTTCTAGTTGAGGTATGTCTTCTCTTTCAATGATCTGCCAATCAGACAATTGCAGCAGCAGAGATTGTTGTTCTTCTTTGCTTAGTGCAATGGCATCGATACTACAAGCTTCGCATTTTTGTTCATTCAACATGAGCAGGTTCCTTTGGTTCAAAAAGTGGAGGAAGCAGTCCGGCTTCAATCGCTAGATCGGCTTGTTTCAATAAATTTAACTGACTGATTTTAAAGAGCTGAGAAAAGTCATCAATCACGTAGTACTTCGGTTGCATGATGTCGATACGATAAGGCGTTCTCAGCACAGTTTGTAATTCAAATGGGTCGCGAATTGCTACATCACTCTCTAATGCGTAGAGGGTTTCGCCAGGAGATGAGAGAATACCACCACCGTAAATTTTGGTTTTGTCCCCTTCTTTCACCAAGCCAAACTCTACGGTAAACCAGTAGAGGCGAGCGAGATAGGCTCTTTGTTTTGGGGTAGCGGCTTGCCCTAGTTGACCATAATGTTCGGTAAATGCAGCAAAATCTGGGTTGGTTAACATCGCACAATGACCAAATATTTCATGGAAGAAATCCGGCTCTTGCAAGTAATCGAACTCTTCTCTGGTACGCAAGAATGTGGCGACGGGAAAGCGCTTATTACCGAGCAGATTAAAAAAACGGTCGAAGTCAATAAGCGCAGGAACGGGCTCCACTTGCCAACCTGTTGTCTCCATCAGGACACGATTAATTTCTGGCAATTGAGGAACGCGGTCTTGAGGTAAATCAAGCAGCGTTAAACCGTGTAAATAAGCCTTACAAGCTCTGTTTTGGATCACACCCATTTGTCGTGTTACCAAATCTCGCCAAATGGCGTCTTCTTCACGGCTCCATTCAACCCTGCCTTCCTGGTTTACGGGTTTAGAACGATACTGAGTCATGGCACATCTCCATTAACAAATCCTTTACATTAAGCCTATCTGCAGTCTTAAGAGCTTCCAATCCCTACACGATTTTCTCAGTATCGATTCGATGTAACATATTGTTTACAACACGACGTAACTGCATGATTTTTATGACACGATATAATATCTAGCTTGTTTGACTTTATCGTGTATTCCTCTCACACTAAAATCTGTTACCACTTTGTTATAGAGGGACCTATGCGCGAGAGCAGCAAAGTATGGCAACCGAGCGAAAGTCGTATCGAAGAAGCCAACATCACACAGTTTATTGAACACATTAATCGACAAGGAAATACCATTGAAAACTTCGCCGAACTGCATCAATGGTCGCTCGATCATGTGGAAAAATTTTGGCAAGAAGTCTGGTTATTCTGCGACGTCATTGGTACTCAAGGAGAGACCGTAAAGGAGCAAGCAGAAAGTCGCTGGCAGCAACCCGTCGAAAATAGGGACATGAAATGGTTCCCTAACGCACAAATTAACTACGCAGAAAACTTGCTAACCTACGCGTGCCACCAACCCGATGATCTCGCGATTTGGTTTGAAAATGAACGTGAAGAAAAGCAAACCTACACATGGAAACAATTGTGTGAAGAAGTTTCGAGTGTCCAGCAATGGTTGAAAGAATGTGGAATCAAGCAAGGTGATGTCGTCGCTGGCTATTTGCCTCACTTACCTCAAACGGTGATAGCCATGTTAGCAACCACTAGTTTAGGGGCAACCTGGACTTCTACCTCACCTGATTTTGGCGTTGAAAGCGTTTTGGAGCGCTTTGGTCAAGTGAAACCTAAAATCCTGTTTACTTGTGATGGCTATACATTCAATGGCAAAACTTTCGATATGTCTGAGAAAAACCAGCATATTGCGGATCATCTTGATGGTCTTAAACAGGTTTGCCAAATTAGCTACCTGAAACCACACATTTTTGAATGCGACGTCTGCACTCAAGATTGGCAAAACGTCCTGAATCAATACACACCTGAAGCGCTGACTTTTACTCGTGTTAATTTTAACGATCCGCTATTTGTGCTCTATTCTTCAGGCACGACAGGCAAACCGAAATGCATCGTTCATTCCGTCGGCGGAACAGTGCTTAACCATTTGAAAGAGCATCAACTGCATTGCGACATCCAACCGAACGACAGAGTGTTTTATTACACGACCTGTGGCTGGATGATGTGGAACTGGCACGTTTCTTCACTCGCGAGCGGCGCATGTTTAGTAATTTTTGATGGTAGCCCTGTTTATCCCACTCATAACGTGCTTTGGGACCTCGCTGAACAAGCCGAAGTGACGCTGTTTGGAACTTCGGCGAAATACCTAGAGGCATTGGAAAAAGTTTCTTTTTCTCCGCCGAAAAGTGATGAATTTCCAAGTCTGAAAACCATTTGCTCAACGGGCTCAGTTCTGTATCCAGAACAGTTTGATTATGTCTATCAGCACATTAAAGAAGATGTCCACCTCGCATCGATCTCAGGCGGGACAGACATTTGTGGCTGCTTTGTGTTAGGCAACCCTATTTCTCCCGTTTATCGAGGAGAGTGCCAATCAGCGGGATTAGGGGTCGATGTCAGAGTCTTTAACCCACAAGGTAATAGCGTAATTGGAGAGCGCGGTGAGTTGGTTTGTGCCAATTCATTGCCCAACTTCCCCGCTGGCTTTTGGAACGACACCGGGGAAAGATACCATCGTGCTTATTGGGATAAGTTCGACAATATTTGGCACCACGGCGACGATGTTGAACAAACCAGCGTTGGTGGATACGTGTTTTATGGTCGAAGTGATACCACGTTGAATCCCGGTGGCGTAAGAATCGGCACGGCCGAAATCTATCAGCAAGTGAACAGTATAGACGGTATTCTAGATTCCATCGCAGTAGGAAAAGAAGTCGATCGCAACGAAAAAATATGGCTGTTTGTCCAATTAATGAAAGGGATAGAGCTCAACGACGAGATGATCGCCTCCATCAAAGCACAGCTAAAATCTGCATGTTCTCCAAGACATGTACCTAGTGCAATTTACGCAATAAGCGATATACCTAAGACCCGTTCGGGAAAACTGGTTGAGTTAGCCGTTAAGCAAGTCGTTAACAACCGGAGTGTAGAAAATTTAGGCGCAATAGCCAATCCTGAAGTATTGGAGGAGATCCGCAGGATAGTCGCCCCAAAATAACCTCAAAACACTTGGTTGTTACAGAACCACTTTGCGTACACCCGCAGCGACAGGTTGAAGAACAAGTGAGGTTAACTTGGGTACATACCCTCAACCGATAAGAAAAAAGCGAGCTAGGTAGCTCGCTTTTATCATGTAGTGTTCTTTATTCAGTCTTAACGGCGACCAAGCCCCATTAATACCGACATCGTTTTACCGTCAGATGTAATGTCAAAAACGTGTTGCGATTCAACCTCAGTAAAACCTGCATCTTTCAAAGCACGTTTAGACTTCGCAAGGGTAAAACCGTCTTGTTCAGATTCTGCAATCCAATCAAAATGAACAAAGTAACCGCCGTGGTTAAGTAAAGAATGCGAGATTTTTAATGACGCATCTAAGTCTTCCACAAACGCTAAAACTGACGATGCAACTACTAGGTCAAACTGTCCACGAAACGCTGGATGCTGAGCGACCAAGCCGCGAGACAATGCATCTACGACAGGTTCTACATTGGCAAGCTCTTTTTTATCGAGTTCTTCAATCATGGCTTCCGATGCGTCTAATGCTACGATGTCTTTAACCATCGGTGACAATCGTTGACTTAACTGCCCGGTTCCGCATCCAAAATCTAGTACTTTAATGCCATCAAGCTGAGTTAGCTGTTGTAACTGCTCAAACACCGACTGCGCAAATTGCTCTGTTGCTGGATTTGATTCCCAGTTTTTTGCTAAGCCGTCCCAATCTTGTGCCATCGTGGCCTCCATGTTCACTTTTTGTAACCCACATAGATTACCGCAAAACCGTTAAAAGACCATAGACTTATCTGGCGGATTCGCGTTTTTTTCGATAATCTTTCACGGCTTTGGGAGCATATCTGCATAATACCCAAATTATTTGAATTCATTTATTGGTTGTGTCAAATCATGAACTTAACTCAAGTAGAAGCCTTCTGCACCATCGCTGAGTGTGGTTCTGTTTCTGAAGCAGCAAGGCAACTCGATTGTAATCGCACCAAACTCAGTATGTCGATTAAGGCTTTAGAGAAAGATCTCAACGTTGAGTTGTTTACCCGAACTGGCAACCAGCTCACTCTCTCTGAAGCTGGGAAAGCCATTTACAAAGATTGCGAACACCTACTTATCATCGCACAGCGGATAAGAAAAACCTGTGCTCAAATCTCAGAAGGTTTTAACGCGGAAGTTTGGGTTGCACGTGACGACTCCTTACCTGATGATCTCTGGCAAGAGCTTTCGCATACATTGAATAACCGCTTCCCTTCCACAACCTTCAACTTAATCCTGGCATCCAGTGGCGACTTGGCCAACTTAGTCAGTACCCACCAAGTGGATTTTGCTTTCGGCGTTGATTATGAGCGCGTCGACGATCCTCGTATCGTATATAACCCGCTAGGCAAGATACGTATGATGTCTGTATGCAGTGCAGAACACCGCCTAAGTAAGATGCGCCGAGTCTCAGACGAAGATCTGCGCAGCCAGATGCAAGCGTTGATGGTTTACCTAAATGAGAAAGACAACCCTGAACTGCAGCCTTTCTCGACTCGATACATTGGCTTTTCGAGTTTTGACTACATGCTCAACACCATCTTAGAAGAAGACGCTTGGGGTGTACTGCCAGAACCATTAATCCGCCATTACCTTCGCCAGCAAAAGCTCGCCGTTATCAAGCATACATACGGATTGACACAAGAAGACTACTGTATGTTTTCACCTAACGGTCAAACTGAGCACCCAGCAATGACATGGTTAGCGGATAAATTGAGCGAGTATTTATTTGACTTCTAAACATTTTATCAGTGAGCGCCAATTTTATTGGCACCAAGATCATACAGCAACTCATTGTTTTATAAGAGTATAAACAAAAACGCAACTTTTTAGATTAGAACCTGCTCACTTAGTGGTTGCCTAAATTACCTTATGCGAGAAGAATAGTAAGGTATTAAAATTTAAAGGCATCTTTTATGTGTGACAGGACAAGCAAAAACGAAAACCGTATTCTAACCATTTCAGCCCTTTTAGCATCTGGGTTCGCTGCTGGTGGTATGGTACTTGGCTTGCTTGTAGGATCAATTGTCATCGTTTTTGACGGTGTTTACTCTTTGGTCAGCTTACTGTTAACTTTATTGTCACTGGCCGCTTCCTACTATATTAACAAGCCCTCAAAATCTGTATTCCCATTTGGAAAAGCGGTCTTAGAGCCAATCGTTATTGCGATAAAAGCGGCTGTTATTTTAGTGGTTGTAAGCTTTTCTCTTTACTCTGCAATTTCAGCATTGATGTCCGGAGGCCGTGAAGTCGATGCTTCTATTGCCACTCTATTCGGCATCGTAAACGTCATCGGTTGTGGTTACGCTTGGTGGTTTATGGCTAAACGCAGCCGTCGCTTCTCATCAGGCTTGATTGAAGCAGAGAAAAAACAGTGGCAGATGGATACGCTATTAAGTGTAGCGGTGACGGTAGGATTTGTTGCTGCTTGGGCTGTATCACTAACGCCATTCGCTGAATATGCGGTTTATGCCGATCCTATGATGATGGTGCTAATGGGCTTCTACTTTCTGAAAGTTCCTTTTGATATGTTGGTTGGTGCACTACGTGAGCTACTAATGATGACACCAAGCAAAGAGCTATGTCAGGTCGTTGGCAATGATGTACTAGAGATAGAAAAAACATCTGACCACCAGCTAAAGTTAGCAGGTATCACTAAAGTGGGCCAAGAGCTTCGCATTAACATCGATTTGCACGTCGATGAAGACACCATTGCATTGGATAAGTTGGAACAAACTCGTACTCAGTTAACAAAACGTCTGTCGAAGCACAGATTTAAACTGCAACTCCATTTAAACGTCGCAAACTGTTAGAACACGAAAGAAAAAGCTCCCGACCGAGGGAGCTTTTTTCTTTCTGTCATTTGAGCATACAGCGCAAAGATAAAACCAGATAATTTTGTTTTAACCTGCTGCTTCACGCTTCTCCTTGGTGACAACCCAACAAAGCAAAGAGCCCACCGTAACCATCACAACCCCCTGCCAAAAACTCGGACTCAACGTCACACCAAGAATAATGGAAGAAAATAGCGCAGAGAAAATGGGCGTAAAGTAAGAAAGTGTCGCGAGAAAGACCATGTTTCCGCCAACAATCGCGATGTTCCACAAACCATAACCACCAGCCATCAACGCCGCAGAAGCAAAAAGGTAGCCCATTGCTTCCCATGAAAAAGTCATCTCTGGCTCATCAGCAAACGCATATTTCACCCATAGCGAAACAGCAGTAGCAATGAAAAACAACGTAATCGCATTATGTTTAGATTGCTGCCTTTGGGTTAAATTACAATAAAAGGCCCATATAACTGCTCCTGCGAAAGCCATAAAGTAAACCAAAGGGTTACTACTGACATTGGACATAATCTGAGTAACGGATAAGCCATTCTCACCACTCACCGTCCACGCGACTCCAATAAACGCCAGCGCAACCGCTGGATAAAGCAGCAAGTTTGTTTTTTTGTTACTGCCTAAAACCGCAAACAAAACGGTGAGTGCTGGCCAAAGGTAATTGACAATCGACACTTCAATAGCCTGCGCACGCGAGTTGGAATATCCCAGAGATAAAGCGAGAAATATTTCATAGCAAACGAACATCGCGCCACCAAGCATGAGATACTTTGGAGAAAAGTACGATAACTTCGGAATGCCAACTACGATAAGAAGGAAAATAGAACTGAGAGAGTACAACATGGCCGCCCCGCCCACGGGACCTAGGCTCTCGGTAACCAACCTGGCAATGCCAAGTAAGCAACTCCAAGAGAGGATGGCAATACAACCATAAAGTGTGAAACGAAATTGCACTGATTTCATGTGACCTACCACTCACGAATGCCAAAGGAAACATCAGCTTAACTCAAAAATGATCAGGTTCAACGTACTGTTTTATAAAAATCAGTATAAAAATCACTCCATTACGCAGTTGGAGTCGATATGAAACATTTTCTGCCCTCGAGTGTTATGCTTACACCTTTTGTTGTGCGCTACTATGATGAAGAAGACGACGATAGCGAAATCGCCGAAACTGATTCGAGCACTCAGCATCTAAAAGAAACAGAGCAACAAACGGAAACCTCAGACTAAAGGAATTCTCAAATGAAAAAAGTCGCAGTTATCTTCAGTGGTTCAGGTGTTTACGATGGCACAGAACTACATGAAGCCGTATTAGCACTCCATGCCATTGAAAAAGAAGGTGCATCATGGCATTGCTTTGCTCCTAACATCGATCAATTACACGTGATTAATCATCTAACTGGCGAAGAGATGGACGAAACACGAAATGTTTTGGTGGAATCTGCACGCCTTGCACGTGGCAATATTGATGATGTTGCAAGATTAAACCCAGATGAGTTTGATGCCCTACTCTTACCTGGCGGTTTTGGTGCCGCTAAAAACCTCACTGACTTCGCTGTATCAGGAGCTGAGTGCTCGATTAATACACACGTAGCTCAAGCATGTCGCGCATTCGCTCATGCGAAAAAGCCAGCAGGTTATCTGTGTATTTCACCTGTCATTATTCCGATGATTTATGATCAAGGCGTGAAAGGCACCGTAGGCAACGATGAAGCGATCTCGATAGCATTTAATCAAATGGGCGGTGAGCACATCACTTGCTCTGTCGAGGATATCGTTTTTGATGAAACACACCTCGTTCTATCAACCCCAGCTTATATGTTGGCAGAGAATATCTCTCAAGCAGCATCAGGTATCGAAAAGTTAGTATCAAAGCTGATTGATATTGCCTAATTATTGATAGATAACTTATAAACCTACCTCCCATCCCCATTGATAGTTAAGTTATTAATGGGGATTTTTTATACTTTAGTCTAATTTAGAGATATATCCGTATTAGATATCAATTTTTGCCAATCGATTGCGTCACTGGTTTCATATTTGTTCTACTTTATATCTGTGTTGCACCTATACGCTGTGCAACAAGATCACTGTCACAGTTTTTCTCTTGCAAATACCCCTAAATAGGTAAACTTGCTTCAGATCAACTTCAATCTGGAAACGAGTGTGCGACAGTAAATGGCAAATTAAGAAAGATTATTAAAAATAACGACGGAGCTATCCAATATGACAAGTGCATTTTTTATCCCTACGGTAAACCTAATGGGCGCTGGTTGTTTAAAAGACGCAGCAGACAGCATCCAATCTCAAGGCTTTAAAAAAGGTTTGATCGTTACGGATAAGATCCTTAACCAAATCGGTGTAGTCAAACAAGTTCAAGACCTTCTCACTGAACGCGACGTAGCAACCGTTGTGTACGATGGCACTCAACCAAACCCTACTATCACCAACGTTAATGATGGCTTAGCTTTACTAAAAGAAAACGAATGTGACTTCGTTATCTCACTCGGAGGCGGCTCACCGCACGATTGTGCAAAAGGTATCGCTTTAGTGGCGTCAAACGGCGGCAAGATCGGCGATTACGAAGGCGTTGACCAATCCGCAAAACCAATGCTGCCTCTCGTATCAATCAACACAACGGCTGGTACTGCTTCTGAAATGACGCGTTTCTGCATCATCACAGATGAAGAGCGCCACATTAAGATGGCGATTGTGGACAAACACACAACACCATTGATGTCAGTGAATGATCCTGAATTGATGCTTGCTAAACCTGCGTCTCTTACTGCCGCAACAGGTATGGATGCGCTAACACACGCGATTGAAGCTTACGTATCTATCGCTGCGACACCAATCACTGACGCGGTAGCAATCAAAGCAATTGAACTGATTCAAGCTCACCTTCGCACAGCAGTGAAAAACGGTGAAAACCTTGAAGCTCGCGAGCAAATGGCATACGCACAGTTCATGGCAGGTATGGCATTCAACAACGCATCTCTTGGTTACGTTCACGCAATGGCGCACCAACTAGGCGGCTTCTACGACCTGCCACACGGTGTATGTAACGCAATTCTTCTACCTCACGTACAACGTTACAATGCGCAAGTATGTCCAGAGCGTTTACGTGATGTTGCTAAAGCAATGGGTGTTGATGTTGAAGGTATGTCAGCAGAGCAAGGTGCTGCGGCGGCCATTGATGCTATCGTTGAGCTCGCTAAAGATGTCGGCATCCCATCAGGCATTAAAGAACTTGGTGCGAAGCTAGAAGACATCCCAACCCTAGCGGACAACGCGCTAAAAGACGCTTGTGGTTTCACTAACCCGAAACAAGCAACGCACGAAGAGATCTCTAAGATCTTCGAAGAAGCGATGTAGGCTCGCTAAGTAAACAGTTCTCTAGTCTTAATTCAATCCCCGATCTCGTATTGGGGATTTTTTATGTTCGCATACCCTGCCAAACGTCCTCTTTTAGTGTTAGTTTTTAAGTATCTTGGATTCATATTGGAAGGAACCATGAGAACGATCACTGCGACCCTACTCGCTTGCCTAGCTTTTTCTATTGATGCTGCGGAATATCGTGCCAATGAGGTTGCCAATGGGTTTCAAATTCCATGGGGAATTGAATTTCTCGATAAGCAACAAATGATCGTGAATGAAAAAAACGGTACCGTTTCATTACTTAATATTGCGTCGGGAAAACAGCAAACCCTCTTCAAAGTACCGAATGTGAACACCAGTGGGCAAGCTGGTTTATTAGATGTAGCTCTAGTGCCGAATACCGCTCCACAAAATCCACAGCTTTTCTTTACTTACAGCAAACGTACCGATAAAGGAAATACTGTAGCCTTAGCGACCGCACAATTAAAAAACAATCAACTTGTGGGTTGGAAAGACGTCTTTGTCGCCGACGCCATCACGGACACCAGCCGTCATTACGGCAGCCGTATTGCGTTTATCGATGACAAGGTTTACTTCTCAATTGGGGACCGTGGCGAACGTGATGATGGGCAAGACACTCAAACCCATGCAGGCACTATTCTTCGCCTCAACCTTGATGGCTCGGTGCCACAAGATAATCCATTCAAGACTTCTGAGGCTCGCCCTGAAATATGGAGTTACGGGCACCGTAACCCACAAGGCATGTTTTACGACGAAGCAACAAAACTACTTTGGTCGATTGAGCATGGCCCTCGTGGTGGTGATGAAATCAACCTGATTAAGAAAGGTGCAAACTACGGCTGGGCAAAAGTCTCTCAGGGTAAAGAGTATTGGGGACCGTTAGACGTTGGAGAAGCGAAAAGCTTACCGAATATGGAAGACCCAAAGTTGGTTTATATTCCGTCTATCGCGCCAAGCAATATGGTGGTGTATCGTGGTGATAAGTACCCAGAGTTGGATGGAAAAATCCTCGCCGGTGCCTTGAAGCTGGCGCACATCAACGTGGTTTCTATTGAGAATGGCAAGCTCACCGAATCAAAAAGATTGATGGAGAATCTTGGCGAGCGAGTCAGAGATATCACCATCAGTCCGGATGGCTATGTCTATTTTTCAACAGATACAGGCAAAATTTTCCGTCTTGAAGAGAAGTAATCAAACACCAACATTATTGAGACTATTTAATTTGTGACGTATCAGTGATTTATTTTCGTACAAGTAACACGTTTGAATATAAAATTAACAATAACCTTTTGTTTTTAGAAAGATAGCTTGGTTTAAGTCGTACGAGGTCATCATGGTTCCTTTTCCATTAAAACTTGAAAGAGTCAAAGCCGTTATTTTCGACTTAGACAATACGCTCGTCAGCTCCGATATGAACTTCAAAGATCTTCGTCAGCAACTAGGCTGTCCACAAAACGAAGATTTATTGGATTTTGTTGATAAGCTTGACCATCCACATCAGAGAGAGCATGCCCATAATGTTATCTTTGATCATGAAATTTCTGATGCTGAGCAATCATCTCCGATGCTGGGTTGCCACGAGCTTTTGGCATACTTACATCAGCATAAAGTTAAAACCGCGATAGTAACGCGCAACTGTTTGATCGCTACGCAGCGTAAGTTGGAACATAACCGAATTGATGTTGAACATGTCCTCACTCGTGAATGCTACCCAGCAAAACCTGATCCTTTATCGCTCCAAGTCCTAGCCAAAGAGTGGCGATTAATGCCAGATGAAGTACTTTATGTGGGCGATTTCCTTTATGACCTACAAGCCGCATACAACGCCCAAATGCCATCCTGCCTTGTTCACCACAATACGACTGCACAATTCCACGACTCCGCCTCTCTTGCTGTAACAGAACTGACCGATTTACTCGAACATTTTCAGTCTTTTAAGCACATTCACGACTAACTGGGCACTTTCATAAACAAAAGGAGCACTCGCGTGCTCCTTTGACTTATTCCCGATTTATTTATGCGCCCCCAAGTGAGTGCTCGGTGATGCGTCGCTTAGCCTTGTAGGTAAGCGTTAAGCATCCACATTAATTTTTCTTGCTCACGGATGTAGTCACCCATCAATGCCGCGGTACCTTCGTCGCCTGCTCCACCCGCGTTTTGTAGAATCTCACGCTGTTTTAGAAGTAGAACGCTAAAGCCTTGAACCAGACCTTGTACACACTCCTTACCAGAAGTCGCGTTTTGATGTTCTTTAATTTCACTTGCTTCCAAGTAGTTGCTGAATGCGTGCGCTGGTGTATGACCCAAGGTAAGAATACGCTCTGCAAGCTCATCGATTTTGGTTTGTAGATCCGTGTAGATCTCTTCAAATTTTACGTGCAGTTCGAAGAATTGCTGACCTTTGATGTTCCAGTGGTAACCGCGTGAGTTCATGTACAACACTTGGTAATGCGCTAGTAGTTGATTTAGCTGTTGAGCTAGTTGTGCTGATTGTTCGCTGTCTAGACCAATTAGGCTTACTTGTTTGTTCATAATCTTGCTCCTAGAAGGATGATACCAATCGTAGTAACGAACGATTCTCTTACCGGGATTGGTATAAAGTTTAAAAATTCTTTTGCAGTATTTGCTGCCGATGGAGTCATATTACGACTCCACCTCGGTGAAGAAAATTTGGTTTTAGCTATGATTTAAATAGCCAAATCCAATGAGCAAGCAGACGAATATCGGCGTATCATCCAACAAAAAGCCCCAACCCTTTTTGTGTAAAAAGGATTGGGGCTTTTTTACTATTTGGTTAACGTTCAAAAGTAGATGAACAGACGTAAACCTTATCTACGCCGTTTTAAAAGTTGCCATCTGTTGATTCAGCTCAGTAACTTGCTCTTTTACTTGCAATGATGTCTCTGATGCACGTTGGCTGTTATTCGAAACCTCATCCACTGATTGAGTAATACCGGACATCAATCCAGTGATCGAATTGGTCGCATGAGATTGCTGCTCTGCCGCTGCCGCAAGCTCTGCCATTTGTTCATTCAAAGAACCAATTTGCTCGGTCGTGACAAGCAAACGAGTTACCGCTTTTTCAATGTGCTCAGCGCCCTGCTCCGCAAGTGATTGACTGTGTTCAATCTCCTCAACCACCGAATGGGTCGAGCGTTGAATCGCATTGATGATACCGTTGATTTCTGTCGTCGACTGAGTAGTTCGCGTCGCTAACATACGCACTTCGTCTGCCACGACTGCAAAGCCTCGTCCTTGGTCGCCCGCACGCGCCGCTTCTATCGCGGCATTCAATGCCAGTAAGTTAGTTTGCTCTGCCAAGCCTTCAATCACTTCCGTCACTCGACCAATGGCTTCGCTCTCTTTGCTTAACTGCGTTACTTGCGTGCTCGCGGTTTCAATGCTGCCGTGCAAGCTTTCCATGGTGACTTTATTTTGCTCTAAAGCATCACGACCTTGTTCAATCTCGCCTTTTGAATCAGAAAGCTTCTGCACCGATTGATTGGCTTGATCTAGAGTGTTACGCGCGGCTAAAGCGATTTCATCCAATTGGCTTCCCATTTCAACAATGCTGGTCTGTTGCTGTTCAACATTCGATGAAGTGACTTGCGCCGATTCCAACAAAGCTCCCATGCTGGTATCCACTTGATGCGCTTTCTCACTCACCCCGGCCACGATGCTCGCTAACGATTGGTTCATGCGGTTAATCGAATCGGTAAGGTCTGCCAATTCATCTTTCCCAACAACAGTGAGCGAAGGCTGAGAAACGTCCCCTGAAGCGATCGTCTTTGCTCGCTCCGATAAGTTTTTCACTCGGCGACCAATGGTGTTGCCCATGTATTTTGAAATCGCTACTGCGGCAAACAAAACCAACGCTGCCGCAATCAGCATGGTGGTGAGTACGTTCTTGATGGACTGATTAATGCCCTGTCCGCTTTGATCAGCACGACTTTGCTGCGCCAATACGATCGTCTCTAAGCTTTGGTCTAGGGCATCTGCTGCTGGCAACAGTTCGTTCGCCATCAGCAAGTTTGATTCGTTCCACTCTGGCGATTGACGCAATGCAATTACCTGCTCTGCTAAAGGAAAGTACAGTTGCTGCATTTCTTTAAACAGTGACCACAATGATTGGTCGTTATCAGTCAGTCTGTCGAGTTTACTGTCGATTTCCGCCACGGACTGATTGTGGTACTTAATCAAGTCGTGGTATTTGTCCAGATGATCTTGCTGCCCGTACAACAGGAAATCTCGCAAAGCAGACAGTGCATTGGCGAGTGAGGTATAGCTGTCGGCATAAACTTTAAACAGACGCTTTCTGTCTCCACCAAATGGGTTTCCTGACTCTTCATTGATTAAGCTTTGAAGCTGATCAAGTGCTACTTCTGCAATGGGTGCCGCTTCGTTAATAAAGAGGTTATGCGCGGGTAAGTTTTCGTCACTGTGGCTAAGTTCAATCAACTTGTTCAGAGAAACTTTTACTGCGTCCCACTGGCTTTGGATCGCTTGAAAATCCTGTTCAGAGATCAAAGCCTGCAACGTCGGAAGCGACTCGTCTGTAGATGCCATGATATTACGCACATCCTCACTTAGACGTGCGCTCGCCTCTTCATCGCCACCTAGCAACATGTAGGCTCGAATAGAGGACAGCGACGCTTGAACGGACTGTTGGATACCGCGACTGGTGTCGACGGTCGGTAAATCGGATTTAAGTAACGAAGAGGCGTATTGCTCTACAGTAGTGACGTTGCGATACGTGAATACCGCTGATGCCATAAAAAGTACGGCTAGCAGCACAAAACTGAGCTGCAACTTCCCTGATATCGTAAGGTTCATCCATAAACTCCTGACAACGATGAGCCTTAAATATAACGATGTTTATAAAAATGTTAAATGCTTGTATCAAAAACAACTTCAGAACAAGGCATTATTTGTGATTGATTGCATTATTTAGGGATAGCAGCTAAATGAAAGGCGTCTCTAGTAACTATACCGGATATTAGCAAACACCAAAGTTGCAGGTGTTTCTCCAAATAAGCTGCCGTCCGTACCGTTAAAATGTTGAACTACAGTTAGCAGTTGCCAATTATCACTGAGTGAATAGCTGCTGGATAATCCAGCAAAGTAAGAGCCATCATCATAGTAACTAGCCGATAAGGTGACGCGGTTGAGCGCCGTTAAGTCGAAGCTAGCATCGGCATAAACAGTATGATCCGTGAAGCTCAAGGTTTTCGCAGAGAGAGGGAGGTTGAGGTAAGATAATGCGCTGCTCGCTGGCTTTGGTTCAGAAATAAACAACCAAGCACCTCTCACCATCCAGTTACGCACACCACCAAAACTGTAGTCTGATTCCAAACTAGCGACTGTCGTATCCTCAGTAGGCTGACCTTGATGCTTTGTATCAATAGGATCAAACCAGCTTAACTCGCCTCGAAACCCGGCTTGATAGATATCAGTCGCGAACCCTGCTCCAAGAACATAGTCTTGCCGAGATCGACCCGCAATGATTTGATAGTCCCAACCAGAAACGTTGGAGAAATATCGTAGTGACGTGCTGTTTTCTTTAGACTGCTTTGACGGAGAGAAAACGAGATCTAACCCATCGGCAAACCCAAGTTTTTTACTCAACATGACAGCGTCGGTGCCCGCCCGCTCTTCGTAATCAAAGTCGTAAATAGAATAGGCGTTGTAGATGTCGTTTGGGTTCCAAATGGTGTTCATTGACCAATTGACCCGGAACCGCCCTAACCTTGCACTCCAATCTTGGTCACTCCAAGAGACGTAGAGTCGATCCAGTTGGGTATTGAGGATTACATTATCTTCTCGCCAGTTTTTGCTTAGATCAAAATACCCATTATCAAGCGCCACGAGTTCTGCATATCGAGGGTTCTCAAGCGCATCGCCCCACAATGCTCTATTCCTGATACCAAGATTTATTCGCCATTCAGGAGAAAAACGATATTCAACGTTAATACGGTTATGGAGTAGATGGTCAAGGGTATTACCCTGCTCGTCAGGTATACTATAGGTCGCCATGTATTTCACATAGCCATTGATATCCCATGCTTTTTCAGGCTCCAAACCCGGTATGCTGGCATTAGTTTTAATGCAAATTACCGCAGGACTTAACGCAAAAAAAAGCCGCAATAACTTGGACAGTAAGCTTACGCCTTCTACTCTACCACGCATGGCTCTTCTCTATGGTGTTATCAATGTTGGCAAAATCTCGTGCCAAACGCCCGTCCTCAAATACTATGATTCGATGTGCGCGCTTAATAACTCTAGGATCATGGGTAGAAAAGATAAATGTCGTGCCTTCTTTTTCACTGAGTTGTTCCATGATATCAAGCAGCTCGGCTGTACTTTTTGCATCTAAGTTGGCGGTAGGCTCATCTGCCATTACAAACCTTGGTTTTGGTGCCAATGCTCTTGCAACCGCAACTCTCTGTTGTTGGCCTCCAGACATTTTACTCGGACGTTTATGCATCTGCTGTGATAATCCAACCTGTTGCAGTAGCGCGCTGGCGCGTTCACGACATTCCCTTTCTGTTTTCCCTTGCAATTGCATAACAAACTCGACGTTTTCAAGAGCTGTCAGTACGGGGAGCAGACTATAATCTTGGAAGATAAAGCCAATGTTATCGCGTCGATAAGCGATCAACTCTTTTTCTGACATATCAGAGATTAAGCATCCATCAATTTCCACGCGTCCTGATGTAGGAGAATCGATCCCGCCCAACATGTTTAGTAGGGTCGTTTTCCCTGAACCAGAAGGTCCCATAATAGCGACAAACTCACCTTGCTTGATCTCCAAATCTACGCTCTGAACCGCATGTACCGGAAAGTCACTCTTTGGGTTGTACGTCTTGGATAAGCCTTCCAATTTAATCGTCATTACGTTTTCTCCGCCATGGCATCCGCAGGTCGATGTTTGAGAATTTGCCTTGCTGGATACAAAGCCGCAAATAAGCTCGCGACAAAAATAGCCACAATAATCAATTGATACTCGTAAAACGATACTCTTGGATAAAGCAAGGTATCGACGCCATAAGCACCTAATCCATCAGCAAGTGCGCCAAGCGATAAGCCAGTAATACTCAGTATTTTCAGCATGACTGCGCTTCCTAATAACCCTAACGCGCAACCACTCAAACCAAGGAATAGCGTTTCCAAAATAATCAGTGTGCGAATTTTATGCTGCTGCATGCCAACCGCCATTAACACCCCAAACTCTCTCGTTCTTTCAAAAACTGACATCAGCATGATGTTGATGATTCCGAGAGTCATGGCAAGTACGAAAACGACCAACATAATTTGGTTAGAGATATCCATTGAGCTCATCATTGTTGCGAGTAAAGGCTGTATTTCTTGCCATTTTCTCACGACCAATTGTTCACGGTTGACTTGTGGCAATATTGATAACGTAAATGCCTCTGCACTTTCTAGCTGTTTAGTCTCGTTGGAGTTCAACAAAACGCCAATTTCATGCGCACCCGACAAGCCTGCGATTGTTTCGAGATCGACTTTACGGACGTAGACATTACCGTCATCAAACGTGGTGGATGGCGTTTTAAAAATACCTCGAACGCGAAAAGCTGCGCCAGATACATCACCCTTGATGTCAGATAATGTTAAAACCACTTTCGATCCAACACGCAGCTTCAACCGATTTGCGGTTTTTTGCGAAACAAGAATGGGGTTTCTTCCCACTTCGTTTAACCATTCTCCGTCTATCACATGGCTTTTAAGCGGTGTGATACTTTGCTCTTGTTCAATATTGATGCCATTGATCCGAACGCCTCTCGTACTACGCGCAGAAGCAATCATGCCATCAGCAAGAAATCGCGCCGATACCGCTTTAACATCTTGATGTGCAGCCAAAGCGGCCGTTATCGTTTGATAATTCGTTATTGTGTCACTAAGGTCAGGATTATTAAGGTAGGATTTCTGATGCACTTGTAGATGACTGGTTTGCCACGCAATCGCGTTTTTGATCATGCTGTCGACCAAACCGTTCATGAATCCAATCATGGCAACAACGCCCATTAAGCCGAACACCATCGCTCCCAGCATAATGGAAGTTCTGAGCTTGTTCCGCCATAAATTACGCCAAGCCAATTTAATCAACATGCGCGCCTCCTTTTAGCCCACTAGCAATGGGCAAGCGAAGAAGTCGAGCCATCGGATACATCAGACATAACGATAAAATAACGAGAACGACAAGAATTTGATCCATTAACAAATACGGGTCTAGCGAAACAGGTACGATTGGTTCAAAGCCACTCTCCAGCATCACTTGTGCAGCATCGCCTGTAATCTCAATCGGATTGATATAGAAATACGCAAGCACAGGCGCGCTGATCAAGACACCGAGCACAAGACCAATAACGGAGATAAACATCGATTCAATGGCGACGAGCCCCATCAGCTTGCTGCGCAACATACCCGTCGCGAGCATCACCGCAAATTCACGCTGGCGCTCTAACGTCATCATCAAAATCGTGGCAAACAGGCCAAAACCAACAATGCCGTACAAGATATAGATCAAAAAGATCCCACCCGCTTTGTCCAAGGCTATCTGTTGAGAAAGTTCTGGCGACAGCTCCTGCCAGCTTTTTACTGCGACGCCATTCCCGTAGTGGCGCTTTAGTTGTTTAACAATGTCAGGCAACACGCGTAAACTTTGAGTGTTAAGGACCCATGCGGTGACTTGGTTATCAAGCGAATACAACGCTTGTGCGGTATCAAGAGGCATGTAGACCAACTGAGAATCTAACTGCTGCAAAGGAAAGTGCAAAATACCGGACACCTGATACAGTCCAGCCGCCGTTTGACCACGATAACCCGAACCATACAACACCAGTTCATCACCAACGTTCAAATGAAGGTAGTTTGCCAAGCCCTCACCAACAAGCACCGAGTTTTGTCCAGATGCAATAAAGCGCCCTTGTACGATTTTGTCACTAATGCTGGAGTAGCTATCTTCAGCGTCAGGCTCAACGCCGAGCACCATCACGCCTTTGGATCGTTCGTCTTTGGCGGCAAGCGCAAATGACTCAATTCTCGGCAGAACGATGTCGATATCAGGATTATTTTTGGCAGATGCAATGAACGCAGGCGTTTGAGGAAGGACATCATCAATGCTAGAGGAGTCCCCAAAATCGGGATGTTGTAGCTGAATTAATCCCGTATAGAACTTCGCAGCGTTTTTAATATTTGAGGAGTAACTTCCTTCTTGGAACGCTCGAGTCAGTAAGGAGAGAAACAGAACAAGAGCTAACGCAGAAGCGGTTAACAATGTCCGCCGTTTTTGCCGCCATAGATTTCGCCATGCGAGCTTGATGAGCATCCGATCTCACCTCTTATCTAAACCAAAATCCACCCTAATCTCGCAGAGCCTTCATTTGCTGCTGGGAGAAAAAGTCATCATCGATATCAAAATCAAATTGCGCTTCGTGCGTAATTAAAACCGTTTTATTTCCTGGTTTATCTATCGGCTGCATCTCCATGCGAGTCGCAACGTCTCGCCCACCCAACGTTTGCACATCGTAAGTCGTCAAAACATTTACCAGTTCATCAAATTCATCGTAAAACTCGACTTTGCGCTGTAACAAGCTCGTTTGAGAGATCCACAGTCTGACTTTGCTCCAAACCACTGGGGCGTCAGGCTTGGCAAGTGCATCAATTACCCAAACTTTGTCACCATCAAAGGTTTCACTTGGGAGCAGTTGATGTTGATAATCGACAACAATAGAAGATTGGTTAATTAAATCATCATTCGTGAAGTCTGATCCCATCCAAGACTGACTGAGCATGGATGGCGCAATTTTAATCACTCGCTCGATACTCGGCACCCAATTCCACATTTCTCTATGACGTTTTAACGAGGCGCTACCTTTATCTTTCGCCGGAGCAGTCACCAAGACCAAAGATAATTCCGTACCTTTCGTCCAACTCTTCATAGTCATTGAACGTGACCAGTCAGGGCGAACAATTTTCATGGTGGCTTCGCTATAACTGGATTTTCCGCGCATCGCTTGATCAGACTTTTGGACTATATCGAAAGCGCTCTCAGCGTAAGAAAAAGAAGAGAGAAGTACACAAGCGAGAACACAAAACGTTTTATACATACCTTCCCTTTGTACCGACACGACCTAGAATTTGAATCGAAACGGGTATAATAATTTTAAATTCAATTGAGTATAGCAAGTGAGGATTTAGAAATAGCGATTGGTGACTCAAAAACGCTAAGGGACTTGACGAAGCTCAGGTTGAACCTGGCTGTCTGTTATGACTTGAAACACAGCGCGATTTTTACCTTCAGACTTACCTTGATACATCAGTTGATCAGCGTCTTGTAAATTCACGATGTGAGTAAATTCAGGGTAGTATGCGCAGCCTAAGCTAATGCTCAAATGAATCGCTTGCCCGCCAAGGATAATAGGTTGTTCGTACACGGCTTTGCAGAGCATTTGAGCAAAGTTGCGCGCTTCTCGCTCAGAGAGCGATGCCGTCACGAGTGCGAACTCTTCTCCGCCAATTCTCGCCAATGTCATACGTTCATCAGTCATTGATTTTGCTGTTTCAGCCACGGCCACTATCGCTCTATCTCCGACAAGATGACCGTATTGGTCATTAATTGATTTAAAATCATCAATATCAAATACCATTACCGTCAAGCTTCGCTGCAAGTGATTCAAGAGTGCCAATTGTTCAATCAAGTGTCTACGGTTGTAGAGTTTTGTTAGGGAATCCGTTAACGTCATCTCCAGCAATTGCTGGTTGGCAATCGTCAATTGTCTTGTGCGCAGCGCAACCATGCGTTTGAGTGCGAAGATATGATACAGCGTCGCGACCGCCATAATGAAAATCGCAATAGGTAGGAGATAAAGAGGATAGACCGTTTTCACCACACTCCAGCGATTGAGGATCCTTTCTCGATCTGTATCGATAACTTTTTCAAACGCTCGAGAGACATCCAAAATGGAAGCAGAACTATGCGACCCTGCTGCAATCCGAAGGTCTTTACTATATAAATTTATTACAGGAACAAACATGCCTGCTCCCGGCATAGTTGCCATATAAAAGTTAGCTACTTGAAGGTCCGCGACGAAATACAGCACCTTCTTATCGACAGCGGCCTGTATCATCGTGTCGTTATTAATGTACTCTGCAATAGGCGCATTAGGATAATTCGTCTTAATAAACTCAGACTCGTAACTTCCTTTAACGACACCAATTGGCAACGTCATTTCACCAGCTAAAACACTTTTGACATCAATCGAAAGCACGTCTTGATTGACATATAATTTGGTTTGAATGGACATGATAACTGCGCCAAAATCCAGGTAATCGGCTCTTTCCGATGAGTAAACTAATCCCGCGTGAAAGTCAGCACGCCCCTCTTTTACGGCCTGTAAAGAAGCCTCCCAATCAAGAAGCAGAAACTGAACATCAATTTGGTTGTCCGCCGCATACGCTTTCCAGAAGTCGATCAAAATGCCTTTGGGTTCACCGTCTGGGCTAAGGTAAGAGAATGGCTTCCAAGCTTTGGAGTTAGCAACAATTAAAGAATGAGACTCTGACTTGTGCGCATACGTCATCGGGCAAATAGACAGCCATAGTAGTAACAAAGAAGCACACGCTTTTGTACACTTGCAACCATAAGTACCATAACTCGTCGATGACATACCTACTTCTCACCAGTCTTTTTAAACCATAATCTCGGCTGTTTTGTCTGATCTAAAGATATAGCAGAGCGGTGTCGGACAGGAAGTGGCTCCTATTGATATGAATCTAACTTAGTAGGTTTTAGTACTTATTTGGTACTTTTCAGCGTCTAGTTTTAAGAAGAAAGCTAGCCAGTATAAGGTGAGATCAGAGTGATTTAACTAACACTAAACCATTGAATTTGAATAGTTTGATAAAAACCAGCATCATTAAAAAAGCCCTATTCAAAATCCACATCGGGGAGAACTTTGAATAGGGCTCTTTGCCTCTATGCTTCATTTTCCGACTGAAGCTGCCTTTACCTTTTTTCGCTTTTACGACTCGTGTTCTGAACAATTGACTGGTGACAACCGCTTTTAACGCATTGTCCTTGATTTCACCTCTGCCGAAATCGGTCTCGTGTTGTAACTCATTCGGCTGAGGACTGGTTTTAGGTTTTGCCATAAATCCTCCTTAATGGTCGAACCAGATTGGACAATAATTATATAAATAAGTCAAATTTATAGATTTAGTTGAATTTTATGCTAAAAAACTTCACATCACCGTCATTTATTTGAAATTTAATCAAAAACATGCTGGTTAAATAGTGACTAAATACAAATATTTGTCCATAAAGCACTAATATATGTTGACTCTTCGTGGAATTAACCTAGACTCAAACACGGCTAGAAAGAAAGTTCTTTGTTTTCACATTTCGTTGGATTACTTGTAACCCGTCGTCCTGTGGTACGCAATAGCAATTTATTTTTCCACGCTATAAGCGCCGTTGAGGCGAAAGATTACATTATTTAGATATTTAGGAAATAGACATGTCTAACACAGCTACTGGCACAGTTAAGTGGTTCAACGAAACTAAAGGCTTCGGTTTCATTCAACAAGAAAACGGTCCTGACGTATTTGCTCACTTCTCTGCAATCACTGGTGACGGCTTCCGTACTCTAGTTGAAGGCCAGAAAGTAGAATTTGTTATCTCTCAAGGTCAAAAAGGCCCTCAAGCAGAGCAAATCAAAGTACTTTAATTCTTAAAGAATTTGATACGATAGCCAGCTTTTAAAGCTGGCTATTTTTTTGTCTATAACTTATTTTTGCCAACAAAAACGATATAAATCCATGGCTCTTAAACCAACTATTTATAAATTTCGTATCGCCATTTCCGATATGAATAACGACTATTACGATTCTAAAAATCTAACTATCGCCCTTCACCCTTCAGAAAAACCTCAACGAATGCTGGCTCGTGTTTTAGCTTACTGCTTAAACGCTCAAAGTAACTTAGAGTTTACGAAAGGGCTTTCTACAATTGAAGAGCCTGATTTATGGCATGTTGGCGATGATCAAAGCATTACTCACTGGATTGAAATTGGCGAACCAGAACCAGAAAGAATTAAGAAAGCCTCTCGCCTAGCAAAACACGTAAAAGTCTACACTTATAACACTAAAGCGACGGTATGGTGGGATAAAATGTCAGGAAAGTTCTCAATGCTTCCCGTCAACGTAGAAAGCTTTGACTACGACGCTATCGACTTGATTTGTCAGCACCTTGACCGAGGCACTAGCCTTTCTGTTATGATTACCGGCAGCTCTATTTTTGTTGATATCAACGATCAACACGTCGAAGTAACGGTGAAGGAACTAAAAAGCCATGACGTCTCTTAGTGAACTGAGTCAAGAGATGGGATTCAAAGAAATTCCCTTCGTTAAAGAACATAAAGCGGCAAAGCGACGTTGGTTAAAAGAACAGTCACAACTGTTTACAAAAGTTTGTGAGAACAAACCCGCCACGGCGCCTACTCTTCACCTGCTTGGTCTTTTGACTAAGTCGCATATTGAAGCCAGCGCTAACTATGAGCAACATGCGCATTCTGCCCAGCAAATGCAGCAAGTGCTGACTGACTCCTTGGGTGATGAGCACGCGGATAAGTTCACTAACCAGTCCGCAGAAGACCTTATCTTGATAACCCACCTTTGGCTTTATACTCAAGGCTATTTGAATATGGACTTTAGCTTGGCGCACGATCATGCCGAGCAAACTCAGAATACATTGCAACACGAGCTTGTTGTAAAACGCATGGATGTTGATGCATTCAGAACCGAACTGATGCAAAGCTTTTATCTAGGTAGAGAAGCCAGTCCAGCTTCGACTAGCGGTTTTTGGGGCAGGTTAAAACGCTTGTTTTCCGCATAAAATACATGGTTTTATCCATTTCAAACAACTGATAGACTTCACGCTCAATGCAACAAGCATCATGATTGCATTTTTAAAGGACAATTACCCAATGAACATCAAGGGATCATTATGAAGTTTATCCGTTGGATTTTAGGCAAGGTTATCTTATTGCTGAACGCCGTGTTCTCACCTCGTGGTATTAAACGCAGTGCAGAAGAACAACAACGTATTGATGCAAAAGCAAAGCAATACGCACTTTACCAATTTGAAGCTTGCCCTTTTTGCGTAAAAGTCCGCCGTGCAATGAAGCGTCAATCAGTGAACATTGAGCTACGTGATGCAAAAAATAACCCGACTCATCGAGCTGAACTAGAGCAAGGTGGTGGACGAATTAAAGTCCCTTGCCTGCGTATCGAAAAAGATGGCGAAACACAGTGGCTATACGAGTCATCTGACATCGTCGCTTACGTTGAAAAAGAATTTGCCTAAGTTCCCCCTATGAACATTGGCGGATGTAAAAGAGGCACCATACAGGTGCCTCTTTTCTATTCAGTCTAGCTGCTCGTTGCTATGCCTAGCCTTTGGGTTCACTCTTCTTGCTCATTCCCAGGCGGAAACGCCAGTAAACACATAAGGGCTTAGTGAAAACAAACGACGTAGTTTATCGACCAACCATCGCCTTACTCATCAACGATCAGCGTTAGCTCTACGCGTCGATTACAAGCTTTGCCACTGGCTGTCGAATTACTGCACTGCGGCACATACTCGCCAAAACCTCTAGAAAACACGCGTTGACGAGGAATACTCGTCGCCAGCAGTTGCTTTTCCACTTCACGAGCTCGCTTTTCTGACAACGTGTCATTAAAGCTGGCAGCTCCCGTGCTATCGGCATGGCCATCGATCACGACATCCACATCCGTTCTTCCTGCTAGATAGTGACCAATGTTTCGAATCCAGTCTTGAGATTGCGCTGATAACTGAGCAGAGCCAGTTTGAAAATGCACTTGCTCTTTCAAACGTATCATTAAGTGACCGCCACTGAGTGTCTCATGAGGAATATTGTGCCTGTTCAGAAACATTTCCAGAGAGGTCACATTTTGCGACTTTTTTACTGATGCCCTCTCAGTCTGATACGTGCGAGGTGAAGAAGCCACACTTGAGGCGCTCGGATAGCCCCACTCAGGATGTCTCAGCTCGGTGTTTGTTTTAGGAGCTGTATCTAAAATGTTCCCGCCAGGAACCATGTCTTGATCAAGGCTACTGCACCCAGTCAGAATGCCGCAAACAATTAAAAACCACTGCTTCATACCATTACCAACGTAGAAAAACTCTTGTCCATTGTGTCGACAAAACACGCCGAATCTTTAGCGCTTTTATCCACCGATTGGTTTGTATATGCAGCGTTCATGCCACTGGAATCAATATCAAGTATCTCTCAAATTAAAAAGCGATGCCAAAATACCTCCCTGCAGCCTACACATCAGGAAAAGTCTGTTACCAATCGTCTCACTTTATTGTTATTTAATGGTTTTAGTCACTATCGTTAACCGATAAACTAACGCAAATTTCTTACTTAGAGCATTATTATGTTAAAAACCATATCGAAAGGCTTTGCTGTGATTGCCGCCATGATGGCCTTGTCGGCATGCGATAGCGGCAACACTCAGCCTCAGCAAGGCAAACAATACGAAGTTTTGCCTGTATCTCTTCAAGAATATGATTTGGCGCCATTGACAGAAGCTTTTGCCCTAACTTGCGGCCACTGCCGTTCAATGGAAGAGTTTGTCCCTCAAATCGAATCGCTAACTGAGCAAAGCGTTGAAAAAATGCATGTAACTTTCAATGAGAGTGCACAAGTAAGCGCCATCATCTTCTACACTGCAGTCATGCAACTAGAGTCGACACCTGACAAAGCATTTATGGCGGATCTTTTTGCTGCCGTACAAATGGGTCCTGATGCGACTGCTGAGGAACGTCAAATCGCCGTAGAGAAAGCCTTTGAGTCTCGCAACCTTATCAGCCCTTACCATTTAGATGAAGCACAGCAAAAAACGCTGTTTGAGTACATCACTAAGGCAGAAGCGGTCACGACTCGCGGCCAAATTAACTCCGTTCCAGCCTTTATCGTTAACGGAAAATACCAAGTCATTACTGGTGGTCATGACAGCGTCGAAGCCATGGCAGAAACCATTAACTATTTGCTAAAACAACCTAAATAGACAAGGAGCTTACGTGTCTAAATTTTTGTTTCCTCTCATTATTTTCATTCTGGCGGGCTTTTTCATTTACCGTACTTGGACAAACCATAAAGTAGCGGATGAAAACTTTGCGAAAGGCCAAGCATTCTTGCTCGAGAATGCGAAGAAAGAAGGCGTCATTACAACAGAAAGTGGTCTTCAATACATTGTTCTTGAAAAAGGCGAAGGTGAGGTTCACCCAACCGCGACAAGCAAAGTCAAAGTGCACTACCACGGCACGTTGATTGATGGCACTGTGTTTGATAGCTCCGTTAATCGCGGTGAGCCAATTTCGTTTGGTCTTAACCAAGTCATTAAAGGCTGGCAAGAAGGCCTACAATACATGGTCGAAGGTGAAAAAATCCGCCTTTTCGTACCAAGCACGCTCGGTTATGGCAAAAGTGGCTCAGGCCCGATTCCACCAGCAAGTGTTTTGATCTTTGATGTTGAATTGTTAGAGATTCAATAATTCTAGAAACTTTGCATAAAAGCCAAACTATCAAAACCAAAAACGCCGCGAACCACGCGGCGTTTTCTGTTTAAAGAGAGGCTACAAGCCAATATAGTGATCCGAAAGCAATGCAATGAACAACGCAAAAAGGTGATAGATAGAAAATTTAAACGTCTCCATCGCGGTATTGGGCTCTGGCGCGTATTTTAGCTTCCATGCATGGTACATAAAGCCAGCGTTAAGTAGTAACGAGGCAAAAAGATAAACTACGCCGACCATTCCAACCAACACCGGCAGCACACAAACCAACGTCAACAACACCGTATACAACAGAATAGAAGTTTTGGTGTACTCGATACCATGTGTCACTGGCAACATTGGAATATCCACCTTACGATAGTCCTCTACGCGATGAATTGCGAGTGCCCAAAAGTGTGGTGGCGTCCAGATAAAAATGATCATCACAAGCAGCCAAGCATTCGCATGCAAGTGCCCTGTTACGGCAGTCCAACCGAGAAGAGGCGGCATCGCACCCGCAATACCTGCAATTACGATATTTTGCGGAGTAGCGCGTTTGAGGTACATGGTGTACACCATTGCATAGCCGAGTAAACTCATCAAAGTCAGCCATGCCGTCAGTGGGTTGACGAGCGCATATAAAAGAACAAATCCTATGACGCCTAAAGCCGTCGCAAAGGTTATCACCGATAACGGCTTAGCTTCACCCGATGGCAACGGACGTTTGTGTGTGCGAGCCATTCTCGCATCAATGCGGCGGTCAATCAGGTGATTAAACGCTGCCGCGGAGCCTGCCATCAAACCAATGCCTGTTAGGCCAACCGCCGCCTGCAACCAAGGAAACTCAGGAACAGGCGCTAAACTCATCCCGACAACGGCCGTCACCAGCATTAATGCGACTACTTTAGGCTTCGTTAACTTCAAATAAACGGCACTTAGTCGCTTTCGCTCATTTAACGACAGTGCGATTTCTTTACTCATAGCGAACTCCTTTCGCGGTGTAACTCCAAGCTTTTTTGCCCTGCCACAAATAAAACTGACTCACACAAACAAGACTCAACATAATGGCGGCACCCAAGTTATGTGCCACGGCGACATAAATAGGAAGTTGGAATACAACGTTGCTCACGCCCAACATAACTTGACACGCTAAAGTGAGTAGTAACCATCCTCCAATGCGCTGTGAATGATGGGAATCTTGCCTCATGAGCATAATGCTATAAGCCAATACGACGGTAGCGGTGACCATCGCACCGAGGCGATGCGTAACATGTATGGTCATTCTTGCCGGATACTCCAATACACCAAACTCGTAATTCTCGAATCCGGTTTGCCAGAAAGAAAACGCCTCTTTCCATGAGAGATGACTCATCCAATCTCCCTCACAAATCGGCAGTGAGGTGCACATGAGCGCGGCATAGTTTGACGAAGTCCACCCTCCTAGCAGCACCTGCATAAAAACAACCAGAAAGACCAATAATGAGAAGCCTCGCAGCGAGCTGGAAGATGGAGAAAAATAGAGATTATTTTGCGCTTTTAACTGGCAGTAAAAAATCGCCTGCAGAACCAGTAAAGTAAATCCACCAAGCAGATGAAGCATTACGATGACGGGCATTAATTTGAGCGTCACGGTCCACATCCCCAAAAGTGCTTGCCCGACCACCAGTACACTGAGCAGCATCGGAATAGTAGGATTCACGCGCTCAGATCTCGTTGATATCACTGTCATAACAAAAATGACCAGACCCAGCGTTCCTGCAAAATAGCGATGAATCATTTCAAGCCATGCTTTCTCATGCTCGACAGCCCGTTCAGGGAAATTAAGATTGGCACGTATTACGTCTTCTTCTTGATGAGGCACAGCAAGATGCCCATAGCAGCCGGGCCAATCAGGGCAACCTAACCCTGCATCAGAAAGGCGAGTATACGCGCCTAACATGATCACCACGAAAGTTAGGAGCAAACTGAATTTAACCAACTGAATTAACTTCATATACGCCCCTTTCTAACCAACTCGTGACAATTTTAAGAGCTTGCGTAAATCCGCCAACATACCTTTGTTGAACGAGACTAAATCTTCATTCGGTTTTGGCGAGTAAGACATTACCAGTTGCCCAAGAGGATCAACGATTAACATTTGTCCAGGTTTCACTTTGGCGGTAACCGATTGATTCATTTGCATTGTCGTCATCGATACATCTACGGTACCGGACAACTCTGTCTGCCAAAGCACCGGCACCACACGCTCTTGATATTTTCCTAAAGCGACATGGCTTTGCTGAAGCAGGTAAAGCTGCTGCCTGCATTGTTCTGTGCACTCATTAGGTAAAACATAAGCGAGTTGCCACCTGTGCTCCTTGAGCGGTGACTCTTGACCAAGTAGCTCTAACGTTGTGTATGGTTCAACTAACACACCTCTATTGGTCACACCGCTTTGATACCACCCTTGGGTGAGAATGACCTTAGCGATGACGGCAGGAAGCGCAAACGTACACACCAACGCAATCAACATTAGCCGCCCTTTGGTTACTTTAGATGTCATGCTTCACCTCCATATGACGCAATTTTCTTTGCCAACGAACAAAAACAATTAAGGTCAATAATAAGAAAACGCCCGCCATCGAAAACCACTGAATCGAATAACCGAAATGCTTGGCGCTGTTGAGCGGCAATGGGTTCCAAGGAAAGTCGTAAGGCCAATTTTTTAGATTGTCTGGCTGCAAGACTGCGGGCATAAGTTCAATATTAAGTAGCTGATTCAGTTGCACGATATTCAGGTTCTGCACACGAATGGCATCGCCAACTTCTGGCATTAATTCAGAGCTCAGCGGGTTAGCAGATTTTCGGTACAGACGTCCCGTGATAAAGGTCGAGACTTCGAGTGTTGTGACGGTTGGTAATACTGAACGATCTGCTATTCCCTCCAAAAAACCAAGCTCTAATAATGCATAGGTTCCTGATTCATCACTCATAGAGACAATCTGAAATGCTAAATAGCCCACATTGCCCTGATGCGTTTGGTTATCCAGTAAAATCACGGGAAACGCCTGAGGAACAACATTAGCTTCCACTTTTTTCCCGAGAATGCTGCCTTCTCTCCAATCGTTTTCTTCAAGAACTTCGCCTAATGTTTGGTACGCACTATCCGCTCGCGCAAGAATGGCTTGTTCCAAAGCCTGTTTTTCTTGCCCTCTCTCAAGCTGCCAAAAACCCAGTTTGACCAAAAGAGAAAACACAACCACAGTTAAACCAACTGCAACCCAAAACCGTTTCGATAGCCATAATTGTCTCGATAACAACAACGATGAAACCGGAGGTGCTATGTCCACCGTATTTCTATTCAAACTGACGCTTGTCCTTTTGCTGCTTTTCATTATCTTCAACCTCGCAAAAGCGCTTATCGAAATGGTTCGTGAAGACCCAGATAATCCCGAAAAAAGAGACAAACCTATGAGTCATTACTTAGGCCGTCGAGTCATGTTCTCCGCTTTAGTAGTTATCCTTCTACTTATTGCGCTCAGTTCAGGCTGGCTGGCTCCGAATCCCCGTCCTTACTAATCGCCCAATGCACCTACAACACGTACACAAACACAAACAGACACAACCAAACCACATCCACAAAGTGCCAATACCAACTACCTGCTTGGAAGGCAAAATGGTTGTTAGACGAAAAATGATCTTTAGCGATTCGGAGCAATAATACGATTAAGAAAATCGTCCCAAGACAAACGTGCAAACCGTGAAAACCCGTCAGCATAAAGAAGGTGTTTCCGTAGATACCAGATTGCAACGTGAGCCCCATTTCTTGATAAGCATGAGCATACTCAACCGCTTGGTAATATAGGAAAAAGCCCGCAAGCACGATGGTGATTTCCAACCAAACAATCAGTGCCGTTCTTTTGTCTTTTTCAAGGCTTATGTGCGCCATATGCAGTGTAATCGACGACAATAACAGCAAAATAGTATTAGTAAGGGGAATGCCCTGCCACGGCATAGCTTGCGTTGTGTCTCCACCCGGAGTCAGTGTGAGTGGCCACATCGCTTCGAAGGTTGGCCACAAAACCTCGTTGGTCATGAAGTTGTTATCTGCCCCACCTAACCAAGGCACAGAAATCATCCTGGCGTAGAATAACGCACCAAAAAAGGCACCAAAAAACATCACTTCAGAGAAGATGAACCAGCTCATCCCTTGGCGAAAAGAACGAGTAATTTGCGAGCTGTACTTTCCACTCAGTGACTCAGTAATCACATTACTAAACCAGCCCGCCAACATGTAAAGCAAGAACAGAAAACCTACCGCTAGCACAATGCTACCAATGGTTCCCACAGCCCCTTCACTTTGTGTCCCCTGAACGGTCATTCCTGCACCAACGGCAACTAAAAATAGAGCAAATGCACCGATGATCGGCCAGCTACTTTGAGCGGGAACATAATATGTTCCTGGCTTGTTACTCATAATTTCTCTCCTTACTGACCAGCCTTGGTCTGTATCTCTCTCCTTGAGTGGCTAAGAACCTGTAGGAGGGGGAAGTTTATAGAGTGTGTAAGACAGCGTTAACGTGTGTATCGACTCCGGTAAGTCCGGTTCGATATAAAAAATCAACGGCATTTGAGCTTGTTGTTTGCCATCCAAAGGCTGTTGGTTAAAACAAAAGCACTCAATCTTATTGAAATAAGCGGCACCATCCCCGGGAGAAACAGAGGGAACGGCTTGCCCTACCAACTTCTGCCCGCTTTCATTAAATGCAAGGTATTCGGTTTGCACGACTTCACCGGGATGAACGTCCATCGAAATCACTTTGGGTTTAAACTCCCAAGGCATATCTGGGCTGACATGTGCCATAAACTCCACGCGAATAGTTCGGCTCATATCTGGCTGCATACCAGTTGGTTGAATCGCGGCCACTTCACTTGTTTTTCCATTGATACCCAGTGCGTCGCACATTACGTCATACAATGGGACAAGTGCGTAGCCAAACCCGAACATCAAAAGGGTCGCTAAAAGCAACTTCACTGTGAGCTTTTTGTTTGATGGATTCGGTTTCATCTCACTCACCCTATTCGTTTCTAATCGACTTTAGGCGGCGTAGTAAACGTATGATGGGGCGCCGGGCTTGGCACTGTCCATTCTAAGCCCTCCGCACGTTCCCACGGTTTTGCAGCGGCCTTTTCACCGCCACGAATACACTTAATCACCACCCATAAAAAGATCAATTGTGACAACCCAAACGCAAACCCACCAATGGAGACGATTTGATTGACATCAGCAAACTGAATAGCGTAATCCGGGATACGTCTTGGCATACCCGCTAAACCTAGAAAGTGCATCGGGAAAAACAAAACATTAACTGAAATAATCGAGCACCAGAAATGCCACAAACTCAGCTTGTGGTCGTACATATTGCCTGTCCACTTAGGTAGCCAATAGTACGCAGCCGCCATAATCGAGAATACAGCACCAGATACCAACACATAGTGGAAATGCGCAACCACGAAGTAAGTGTCATGATATTGGAAATCCGCCGGCACAATCGCCAGCATCAACCCTGAGAAACCGCCAATCGTAAAGAGCACAATAAAGGCAATGGCAAACAACATTGGCGTTTCAAATGTCAGAGCCCCACGCCACATGGTGGCGACCCAGTTAAAGACTTTCACCCCTGTTGGTACCGCAATCAGCATGGTGCAATACATAAAGAAAAGCTCTGCAAAAACTGGCATCCCCGTTGTAAACATGTGATGCGCCCACACAAGGAAAGACAACAACGCAATGCTGCACGTCGCGTAAACCATCGAATGATAACCAAACAGCTTCTTCCCACTGAAAGCAGGAAGGATGGCAGAAATGATGCCAAACGACGGTAAAATCATGATGTACACTTCTGGGTGACCAAAGAACCAAAAGATGTGTTGGAACATCACCGGGTCACCGCCACCAGCAGCATCAAAGAAGCTAGTCCCGAAATATTTGTCAGTAAGAACCATCGTCACTGCACCCGCTAATACCGGCATAACCGCGATCAATAAGAAAGCGGTGATTAACCAAGTCCAAACAAACATTGGTAACTTGAACCAAGTCATTCCCGGAGCTCGCATATTTACGATCGTCACGATAACGTTGATCGCGCCCATAATGGAGCTGATCCCCATGATGTGAACAGAGAATACAAACAGCGCGGTGCTATCTGGGCCATAAGTCGTGGACAGCGGAGCATAGAACGTCCAGCCAAAATCGGGGCCGCCGCCAGGTAAAAACAACGAGCTCAATAAAATAAGAAATGCAAAAGGTAGAATCCAAAAGCTCAAGTTGTTCATGCGAGGTAGCGCCATATCTGGAGCCCCGATCATCATTGGAATCATCCAGTTAGCAAGGCCCGTAAATGCTGGCATCACAGCACCAAACACCATCACCAAACCGTGTACCGTAGTCATTTGATTAAAAAACTGTGGATCAACCAGCTGAAGTCCAGGCTGGAATAATTCGGCACGAATGACCATCGCCATCGCCCCACCAGTCAGAAACATCGCGAAACTAAACCAAAGGTACAGGGTGCCAATGTCTTTATGGTTTGTGGAATACAGCCAACGAGCAATACCTTGGGGAGCACGATGATCATGGCCATCATCAATCGCAATGGTACTGTTTGCACTGGCTTCCGCTGGAGCAGACTTCACTGCCTTTTCTATTGGCTTACTCATATTTCCTCCTTAGCACTGCCTTGTGCCTTAAAGGCATTCACATCGGATGCTTGCACCCTATCACCAGTGTCGTTGCCCCATGCGTTTCGCTGGTATGTGATGACCGCAGCAATTTCTTTGTCACTTAACTGGTTCGAAAAAGACTGCATTGCAGTGCCCGGACGGCCATTCACAATCACATCAATGTGCTCTGAAATTGGGCCTGTTGCGATAGGGCTGCCCTTAATCGCGGGAAATGCACCCGGAATCCCCTCACCATTCGCCTGATGGCACACAGCACAACGCGCCGTGTATATCGACTCGCCCTGCGACATCAACTCATCCATGGATAAGTCTTGAGAGAGCGCCTCTTGTGCCGCCGCTTTTTGAAGTGCGATTTCTTCCTTCTTACTCGCTAACCATTCATCAAACTTTTCTTCTTCCATCGCATGCACCACCACCGGCATGAACCCGTGAGCACGACCACATAGCTCCGCACATTGACCGCGATATACGCCTGGCTCATCAATTCTTGTCCATGCTTCATTAATAAAACCAGGGATGGTGTCTTTCTTGACAGCAAAATCCGGCACCCACCATGAGTGAATGACATCATCAGAAGTCATCAAAAAACGTACTTTACGATTCACAGGCAACACCAAAGGGTTGTCTACCTCCAACAGATAATGCGCGCCTTTTGTCTCAATACCATCAATTTGCTTTTGGCTGGTGGCAAGCAAACTGAAGAACTCAACATCTTCACCAAAATAACTGTAATGCCATTTCCATTGCGAGCCTGTGATCTTGACCGTGATATCTGATTGGCTTGTGTCTTCCATTGCGACTAAAGTTTTCGTTGCGGGAATCGCCATGGCGACAAGAATGATGATGGGTATAACCGTCCAAATAATTTCCACTTTTGTACTTTCGTGGAAATGTGCGGCAACTGCTCCTTTTGACTTGCGATGACGAAAGATGGAATAGAACATGACACCAAATACAATCAAAGCAATTACGCAGCAGATATAGAAAATCAGCATATGTAATTCATACACTTGCCCACTTATCGCTGTGACCCCTTTGGTCATGTTGTAGTCACTTTCCTTTGACCAACTGAAAGAGGAGAATGTGATTAAAATCACATTCAGTGATAAGGCTAGAGTAGTCGTTAATCTTTTCAAAAGATCTCTCCTCTGCTCAGCCGCTACGCTTGCGCGAGCTTCCTTGCGTCCCGATGCAAATATCGAACAACTTTACGAAAAATCACAAAAACTACGATTTCGACACGGTTTGTTATATTTATGTTAAAAGGCTAGTTATAGTTCCAAGGTTCTTCAAGAAATTAAATATGATTAAATTTTGTTCGGATAAGAAAAATTAATTCGGTTTATCGATTGCCCTCTTTGAAATGTAATTGAGAACCATTTACATTAATTTAAAAGAAAACATTGAGATACTTACAAAACGAAGTGTCCAAGAAAGTAGGCGCCCCCTACTAAGGAATGATTGATATGACAGCACTAATTACTCAATGGCTAGAACGAGACCCTGATCCTAAGACTCGCGAAGAGCTACAACACCTCGTCGATACAAATAATGAACAAGAGCTTACTGATCGCTTTGGATCACGCCTTGCCTTTGGTACAGCAGGGTTACGCGGCAAAGTGGGCGCAGGTCCAAACCGAATGAACCGTTTGGTAATCCAAGAGACAGCCACTGGTTTAGGAGACTATTTGCTAGAGCAAGTCAAAGATGCCGCAAGTCGTGGTGTCGTTATTGGCTACGACGGTCGTCCTGATTCGAAACAATTCGCGCATGATACCGCGTCCGTACTGACAGCCCTTGGCATCAAGGTTTACCTAACGTACGACGTCGCAGCGACCCCAATTGTTGCGTTTGGTGTCCGTACATTGAATGCTGCGGCCGCTGTTGTTGTTACCGCTAGCCACAATCCACCAGAGTACAATGGCTTTAAAGTATATTGGGAGAATGGCGCACAAATCATTCCTCCACACGACTCTGGAATCGCAGCGAAAATTGATGACGCAACAACGAAGCCATTACCTTTAATGTCTCTCGATGATGCAAAACAGCACGGTTTGTTAGTTTGGTTGGAAGACGACTACTACCAAACTTACCGTAAAACGATGAACGAAAACGCGCTGCTTACTCCTGACAACAACACCGATATTTCTATCGCTTACACTGCGATGCATGGCGTTGGGGCGAATATGGCGGAAACGCTCCTCGCAGACGCTGGCTTCAAAAAAGTGGCAAGTGTTAAGGAACAGCGCGAACCTGATGGCAGCTTCCCAACCGTCAACTTCCCAAACCCTGAAGAAGCCGGTGCAATGGATATGGTGATGGCATTAGGTAAGTCCGTAGATGCAGATATCGCTTGCGCTAACGATCCAGATGCAGACCGTTTTGCCGTGGCAGTTAAACGCCCAGATGGCGAATATCAGATGTTAACCGGCGACCAAGTGGGTTCACTGTTTGGCGATTACTTGCTAGAACAGCAATCTAACGCTCTGGTTGGCAACACCATCGTATCATCAAGAATGCTGAGTAGCATTGCCAAAGCGCATGGCGCCCAATACTACCAAACGTTAACAGGCTTCAAATGGCTTACTAACGTTGCCATGGAGCAAGAGACAGAAGCCAATCCATTCTTGTTTGCTTATGAAGAAGCGCTCGGTTATACCGTGGGTAACAAGGTGTGGGATAAAGATGGTTTATCTGCAATCGTCGCATTTGCCCAGCTAACAGGTAAACTTAAAGCTCAAGGCAAAACACTATGGGATAAACTGGAAGAACTGTACCGCGAGCACGGTTTCTACTTTAACGCGCAGCGCAGTATCGCTCTCGACCCAAACTCTCCACCAATCGGTGACAAGCTCCGTGCAAACCCACCAACAGAGATTGCTGGTAAAAAAGTCGCAGTAACTGAAGATCTAAAAACATCAGTTCGCATGTTTGATGACGGCTCAGAAGAATCCATTGACTTACCAGCAAGTGACGTATTGATTTATCACCTAGAAGATCAGTCTCGTGTGATTGTTCGCCCTTCGGGTACTGAGCCAAAACTAAAATGTTACTACGAAGTCATCAACCTTTTCCCTGCGGATATGAGCTATGCACAAGCACAGCAAGCGGCAGAGGCGAAGATGAACGAACTTATCGACGCGCACCAGCAAAGTTTGTAAGTCAAAGAGAAACATAGATATTTGATACAACAAGAGGCGCAAATTCGCGCCTCTTTTTTGATTTTAACTAGAACAAGTCAAGCTAACCCGTGCTTTTCCCTAGCCTACAATTTCCTTTTGTAGAAAGTACTTGTGGATACCCTCTGCAGGATAGCCTGAGTACTGCCCTACTTTTTCAAAACCCAATTTGAGGTAGAACTCAAGAGCTTGGAAGCTGTAGGTATCCAAATAAACATGGGTAACCCCGTGAGGCTTTACTTTTTCTTCTAACATTGACATTAACTGGCTACCGAGACCAGATGTCCGACTTTCAGCATCTACCCACAAAAACTCAACAAACACCGTGTTTTTAAACATTTCGCCAGTCAGACCACCCATGATCTTGCCATTCTCATCTTTAGCAAAACATCCCACAGCATGCACTTCCCCTTCAGGCAAATGCAGTCGGTTATAAGATCGAATACCTTCACGAACAAAATCAAGGTCTGTTTGATCTGGATTTAAACAAAATTCAAGCTTCATACATCCTCTCCTTAGGAAACACCAATATCCTAAAACAAAAAGCCAGCAATTGCTGGCTTTCTGGTGGAATATGATAACTTTACAAGGCGAAACTGCTCAGCATCCACAACGCGAGAATAACGAACACTAAACCCATTAATTTATGTTGATACGTGCGGAATTTCTCGTTCTCGATCAGCCCCTTACCCAATGTGCCTGCCAGCACAACAAGCAATAAATTGAATGATAAGCCAAGGACGTTTAACAATAACCCTAGTGCTAGCATCTGCTCACCAGAAGACGCTGTGATATTGCTTGAGACAAACTGCGGCAAAAACATCACAAAAAATACCAACGCTTTAGGGTTAAGCAAGTTACTCATCAAGGCACGTTGATAATAAGTTGACGCCATTTTGTTTTGACCATCAAGCTCTGGAGCCGAAGATGCCTCAGCTCGTAAGCAGTCCCAGCCCATTTTTAGCAAGTATGCGCCACCTAATAGATGAAGGACTTTAAGGGCGATTGGGCTCATTGCAATCAGGGTAGATACGCCCATTGCAGCAAGCAAAGTAAGAATAACACCAGACGTCGCATTGCCTAAGCTAGCAAACAGACCGACCTTCTTGCCGTAACTCATACTAGAGCTCGCGATAAGCAACATATCGGGCCCTGGTAACAGCAACAAAGCCACTACTGCGGTGAGATAAACAGGAAGTACAGATAAATCAATCATGATGGAACCGCTTTTTCTACAACAAAGCGGCGAATGTTATACCAACAAAATAACAACAGCCAGCCCAAAATCACCAAGATAATTCAGAAAATAAAAATCATAGTTTGCCAGGGTGAAAAATAACAATCAATTCGCCTATTTATAAAAATCGAATGGCAATTTTGTACAAAAATAAGCACGATGGATCCGTTACACTTCTAAGATGATTTTCTTGAGCAGGCCGGATAAAGATGAAAGAAAAGAATAAGGAAATCGCTACCTTCAAGATAGCTCAAGAGCTCGGTGGTTTAGAACTTCTCGATGCAAAGTACGAGAAGCAGAATTTCTCACGCCATAGTCACGAGGGTTACACTATTGGCGTCATCGAGAAGGGAGCACAGCAGTTCTTTCGAACAGGCGGAAATCATATCGCGCCACAGGACAGCATCATCCTTGTTAATGCCGATGAAGTACACAACGGGCATTCGGCCTCAGAAGGCGGTTGGGAATACAAAGCAATGTACCCCGTACCACAGCAGTTTCAGACCTTAGGGCAAGAGCTTGGTTCACCAAATGTCGCGCTGCCCTATTTCCCTCAACCTGTGGTTTACGATCCTGAGCTGGCTAGTCAGTTACGATTGGTATTTGAAACACTAGAAAAATCAGACAACCGTTTATTGAGAGAAACTTTGGTTTACGGCACGTTGATCAAACTAGCCAGCAAACACAGCACCCACCGGGCACCACTCAAAGAATCAACCAGAGCTCAGCGACAAATACAGCTGGTCAAAGAGTTTTTGGAAGACTTCCCGCAAACGGACGTCTCGCTAGAAGAGCTCGCAAAACTGGCTGGATTAAGCCCTTTTCATTTGCTAAGAGAGTTTCAAAAACAGTTTGGCTTCCCTCCCCATGCTTATCAAATTCAGCAACGTTTACGAATGGCGAAGAAGTTGCTCAAACTCGGACAAAAAATTTCAGATGTAGCGCAAGAATGTGGCTTCCATGATCAAAGCCACCTGCATCGACACTTTAAAAAAGCCATGGGCGTCACACCCGGTCAATACATTCGTCACAGCTAAAGAGCAATATTGTACAAGGCGTTATGCCGCTACCACGTTACCTTGATAGCCTAATTTTGGAACAACTAAGAATAGACTATGGACCACACTTTGCCGCTAAAAGAAGAATCAAAAGCTGCGTTATTTTGGCAAGGCACACTTGCGATGATGCCACTGAGTATCGCGGTGTTACCTTGGGGTTTGCTCGCAGGCTCATTCGCGATTGATACTGGGCTTCACCCTTTGGAAGGACAAGCACTGTCCGCCATTCTGTTCGCCGGTTCCGCGCAGCTCGTCGCGATGGGAATGATTAAAACGGGAGCAGGTCTAGTGACCATGTTACTGACAACGTTTTTTATCACCTCTCGACACTTCCTCTACAGTGTATCGATGCGCAGTAAAATTGCACCGCTTCCTCTAAAATGGCGATTATCACTCGGCTTCTTACTTACTGACGAGCTGTTTGCAATTGTAGGCCACCATTCCGATAAACAATTTAATCGCTGGTATGCACTTGGGGCTGGTCTGAGTTTTTACCTGTTTTGGAATGTCGCGACATTGACGGGCATTATTGCGGGAAGTCTAATCCCTGAACTGAACGAAATGGGTTTGGAATTTGCTGTGGCCGCAACTTTTATCGCGATAGTAGTACCCACCATTAAAAATGCAGCGGTGCTCGCGAGTGTTGTCGTGGCATTAGTGAGCTCGGTCGCCCTAACCTATTACCAAGTGGAAGGAAGTTTGATGATTTCGAGCATTTTAGCCATGCTTACAGGCTACTTTGTGGAACAAGTACAGGAGAAACACTAATGATCATGTTGTCTATTTTACTGATGACGGTACTTGTTTTCACCAGCCGCTACTTGTTTTTAGAACCCAAGCTACCACTGCGATTAGGGACACGTACACAAAAAGTGCTCAACTACGCCAGCCCTGCGGTACTCACTGCGATCTGGGCGCCTATCGTTTTCATTCCCGATGGAGCACTCAGCGTGAATGTGCACAACCCATTTTTATTGGCTGCCTTGCTGGCTGCGTTAATCGCGTACTTTACTAAAAATGTTCTTTTAACGACGGTGATCAGCATGGTGGTATTTCTCGTTCTGCGAATTTGGCTTTAATCCGCCACCCACTCAATCTCCAACAAGGTGACATCACCACACTTTAATCGTCCAAGGAAGATGTCACCTTTATGCACCTCACCAACTCCTTTTGGTGTGCCGGTCATTACCACATCGCCATCTTGAAGTGTTGTGTAACTCGTTAATTCATCCAAAATGGTTAGCGGCGGATAGAGCATCTGGTTAACGTGACCTTTTTGTACACGAACGCAGTTAATCAAGAGCTCTAGGTTAAGATCATTAATATCAATGTTATCCAAAGAGACAAATCGACTAAACACTGCGGAGCCATCAAACGCTTTAGCACGCTCCCAGGGCAACCCTTGTTGTTTAAGTGAAGACTGCAAACCGCGCTTGGTCAGATCCAATCCCAAACCGACCGCTGAATAACGTCCATCTTTGATCAGAAAACAGATTTCAGCCTCGTAATGAAGAGGCTCTTGATGAAATGAACGCAGAGTCGTCGATACGGAAGTCGCGGGTTTATTAAATACCACCATTTGCTCAGGTATCGCATTATCAAGCTCATGAATATGTTCAACGTAATTTCGCCCAACACAAAGCACTTTACCCACTTCTACTTTCTTTTCTTCAACTTGAATAACGCTCATCGCTCTTCCCTGCAAAACAAAAACCTCATCATAATCTAACCTATTGACTTAACGACACTAAATCCCATCCTCTAGTGTGAAAAATAAGACATTCACCCCGTTTTGAGTTTTGTATCATCTAATTGAAACATCACGGTATTTACAAAACAAATAGACAAAAAAGCCAGCACGAGGCTGGCTTTAAATCAATAAGGGTGAATGATTGTTCTCGCTAAATCCTATTATAGGTAGTAACGAGCACCTATCGCCCATTTGTCATCAGTTTCACGACCATGGTCATCATTTAGGTCAAACTGGTAACCCGCGTAACCAACAAATTTAGGCGTGAAGTTGTACTCTGCCTGCAGTGCCATTTCCTCACGAGCGGTTTCTGTTTTAGAATTTTTGAACTCTTTACCTTCAACCATCTCGTAGTTAACGCTCAAGTTTAAGCTGTTCGCTAGAGCGTATGCGATGATCGCTTCGTACGCATCACTTTCCGCCAAACGGTCGCCATTTACACTGAAGTTCATATTTTCATTTGAACCATATACCGCGGCAAGGAACAGACCTTGACCGTAAGCGCCGTAAGATGCAGACACAACATGTGATTCCGCGGTGTGTTTACCTGTGTAAGCAGGGTGTTGGAAGTCACCACCGTTGTATGAGTAGCCAATTTTCGCGCCCATGATTGCGTAAGAAAGCGCAACTTGCATGCGGTCATCGTATTTAAGACCACCAGTGATAGTACCTGCGTCGTTACGCGTGTAATCATCATTTGCGCCTTGCCATCCAAGACCAACGTTAATCGAACCAGCTTCGCCTAAATCAAAGCCATTTCGATAAGACAGCATTTTATCCGCACGACCTGTGCCTAGGTTTCCGTGATCGTCGTAAATGAAGTCATTCGCAAACGCAATTGGCATATCCGCGATGCCTGCTACATCATAGTAAGGTGACCATTGCGTACCACCTACTGCACGACCGTAAACCTCATGTGTTAAACCTAAGTAACCTAGACGAGTTTTAAACGACTCTTCACCGCCATCTAAGTAGTTTAGAGCCCATTCACCACGTGCGTCTGCGGTGAAGCCATTGCCTAAATCTTGTGTCGCAGAGATATTGATACGAGGAGAGTTAGTACCAACATCCGTGTCACCTTGCTCTGAACCATTTAGGTTAACAGAAACGTGGCCGCCCATCGAAAATGTTGTGCCATCGTTATTATAAAGTTCCACTGCCACTGCTTGAGTGCCGAAAGTTGCTGCTGCGATTGCCGCTGCTAATAATTTTTTATTCATTTCTAAATCCATTACTTATTAGTTGGTTAGTCAGTTTTAGACCCAGCTCTGATTCACTTTCGTAAAACGAAATGATGAACACAGAAAGGAATACAAAGGCCCTCTGGGGCATCTTTTCCGCCAGAATGGATTTACCTTTGTGTAACAACTGCCGACACTTTATTTGATTAGTTCCTGATAACCGAGTGAAAAATTCTCAGCAAAAAAACTAAAAAGCAAACGTTTACTTATCCGAAAAAAAATCCAGGCGTAAAAACCTTACAAAAAGAAATGCTTTAACGAGATAGTGCTCACAAATACTTGATGAACCCCAACTTTTGAAAATAACTTTCCCGTCAAAATGAAATATTTACTTACATTTTGGAACAAAAATAGGTTCAGGAACTTTTTGAAAAAAGCACGGTCTCCAATAGAAGGCAGAAAAACCTCAAAAAAGATAAAACCTTTCTTTTTATAAGAGATATAAGAAGGGGCACTTATTCTCGCCAGCAATAAAAGTGCAATCAAATCATAACTTAACAGAAATCTATCTTTCATTTTCAGCGTTTACCTTAGCGTCATCAACACATCGGGCAAGAAAGCCCATCGATTACAACTAGGGTAATAAGAAAATGAAAAAGGCAGCACTAACTACTGCAATTCTTACAGCATTGGTATCAGCACCATCATTCGCAGCAACAGTATACAAAAACGACGGTACTGAATTAAAAGTTGGCGGCCGCGTTGAGTTCCGTGGTGACTTCATCGGTTCAGGTGGTGCTGAAGTTGAAGGCTCAATGGAAGATAAAAGCCGCGCTCGTCTTAATCTAAAAGGTAAAACGGACATCGGCAATGGCCTTTCTGCATTCGGTGTTTACGAAGCCGAGCAAAAAACGGGCAAGAGTGAATTCAAAAACCGCTACATGTATGCAGGTGTCGACTCTGATATCGGTGCTTTCTCTGTAGGTCGTCAAGACATGGCTGCAGTCATCATCTCTGACATGACGGATATCACTGAGTTCTCTGGTGTTCAGCAAGTTATCGATTCGTCTTCTGATAAGCAAGACAGCGTTTTCGCATACCGTGGTGCGTTTGATGCACTACAACTGCAAGCAACCTACCAAGCAAACTCTAGTGATAACGAAGATAAATACGGCATCTCTGGAATGTACTCACTGCCAATGGGCCTAGACCTCGGTCTTGCATATTCTGGTGGCGACGTAGATAAAGACAACTCTGAAGATCAAATTCTAGGTGGTATCGCTTACTCGATGGATAACCTTTACCTAGCAGGTACTTATTCTCAAGGGTCCCTGACTGACTCTGAAGACTTTACGGCTTACGAGCTAGTCGCAAGCTACAAAGTAGCGAGCAAAGTGACACTTGCTGCGCTATACACAGCTCAAGAGAATGATCCAGACAACGGTTCAAAGTACGACACCGTTGAAGGTATCGAGCTTGTTGGTTACTACAAACTAAACAGCAACTTCCGTACTTACCTGTCTTACTACATCAACCAACTTGATGAAGCAAAAGATGCAACAACAGGTCTAGTAACAGAAGGCGAAGATACACTGCGCCTAGGCGTACGTTACGATTTCTAATTCACTCTTGTCCTAAGAGCGAGTCCACTTGGCCAGCACCTTTGCTGGCCATTTTTTGTGTAACCCAACATAACTCAATAAGTTTTCACACTATCCAAACGTCGCTCTGCAATGAAAAACGAGCGTAGTGACTACTACTTCTGCCCTCTTTTAATGCGGTTGGTCACTAAGTTAGTGCATTTCATCTAATAGGCAACATAGAAAAACAAAGAAATCATTTAAAATCATAACGATAAAAGTTGGCACGTGTTCTGCAGTATTATTTATGCAAATGCATGGCAGCGTTTGTGCTTCTCGTTCTTTGTACCTGTTAACACAGGCACGTCCTTTGAATTGGTAATGTCGCCTCCCTTTGGGAGGCATTTTTTTATTGGCGCGAAAAACAATAGGACGTATGATCCCGCCACCTCTATCAAACTGGAATTTTTCAATTGAATCATCATCCTGTTCAAGGTGCGTCCTGGATGCTAACAGCTGGCTTGGCATTCGCCATAGTGAACAGCTTCGCCCAAATTGCTAGCATCAACTTTGGTGTCTCTTCCACCACATTCGCGTTATTCCAATACGCTATTGCCTTATTTGTCATTCTGCCCTATCTGCGTACACTTGGAATTAGACGCTCACTAAGAACCCAACACTTTGGTTGGCATGCCTTCCGTATTTTTCTCTCTGTTATCGGGATTCAGCTTTGGCTTTGGGCACTCGCTTATCCAGTTCCGATTTGGCAAGGCATTGCGCTGCTGATGACCTCTCCATTATTTGCAACGGTTGGATCTGGCTTGTTACTCAAAGAGAAAGTAGGTACTGCACGCTGGTTAGCAACATTAACAGGGTTTGTTGGTGCTATGATCATTCTTGAGCCGTGGGCAGATTCATTTACATGGGCGACCCTGCTTCCTGTTGGCGCCGCATTTTTCTGGGCAGCGTATTCTCTGATGGTAAAGAAAATGTCGGTCAACGATCCGCCCTCAACCATGGTTGTCTATTTATTACTGCTGATAACGCCGTTTAATATCTTATTGGCAATACCGACATTTACAATGCCAAATACCTGGACGATATGGGGCGTACTTTTAGCCGCAGGCGCGCTTACAGCACTCGCTCAATGGGCTATCGTTAAAGCGTACGCAGTTGCAGACGCCTCGTTTGTGCAACCATTTGATCACGTAAAACTGCCTTTGAATGTCGTTGCTGGCTGGTTGGTGTTTGGCTGGGTACCACCTGGTCGTTTATGGCTAGGCGCCGCGATTATTATTGCCTCCATTGCGTTTATTACGCATTGGGAATCGAAAAAGACAAAGCTAGTTGAAAGAAAAGTCTAATTTCAAGGTTCTATATTTTCAGGAAAGGAAATGAGGAACACCATATGAGTCAACCAATCAAAATTACACTGTACCGCTGGGCTGGTAGTTGGGGTCCATTCAAAGTCAATATTCCTTGTGGTGAATGTACGTTAACTAAAGATATTTTGACGGATACTTTTAAAAACGAACTCGCTGATGTCCCCGTTGAACTGGAAGTAAAAGATTGGTTATCACATTGGTGGGAACCATTAAAAGCAGGGGCCTGGCATGCACCGATTCTTATTGTCGAAGGAAAAGTGGTCAGCCAAGGAGAAGCGCTAAACCGGGGCGTGCTTGTGCAATCAGTTATCGCTGAATGGGTCAAACGCGATGAGCTAAAAGGCAACATTGTTTATGGTAAAGCCACCTGCCCTTACTGTGTCAAAGCTAAACAACTACTTGACGATGCTGGTGTTCAATACGAGTATCATGACGTGGTTAAAGACAGCGCCGCTTTGTATCGCATGATCCCCGAAGTAAAGGCCATCATTGGAGAAAAAACGCCGGTAACAGTGCCGCAGATCTGGTTGGATGGAAAGTATGTTGGAGGCGCTGACGATTTAGAAAAGTGGTTAGCAGCAAAGGGGCTAGATAAAGTGCCTAACAATGTCGTGGAGATACCAAGCCAATCCGCTTAGCGTTTGATTCAAATGCCATCCGTCTTTGAGTAGTGGTTTACCAATGTTGTTCAATATGTAGGCTGCCACTAAAAACAAGACAGATAAAAGCAAAAAGCCCTGATTCTTCAATCAGGGCTTTTTAAATTATTTCGCCAGTTTTTTCATAACACGAGTAAAAACAGAAGCTTTTTTCTTCTTCGCTTTACCGTAAAGCGCTTTGTGCATCGCGTCTTTTGCAATCATCTGGCCAATATAAGCACCACCAAGTTCGTTACCCATGACCTTCTCCTGAATGTATTGACTTAACTATGTTGTAATTTTACACCACAATTAGATAAAAACAAGACTATCATCACATTTATTTTGTAATTAACTTTCAGGTTGGTTCTGATTACTTTTTCGAAACGGGCGCCTATCGCTTAGGTTGCTGGTATGTTTTACCCGCTGCGACGTACGTATCTTTCTGTTTGATTTCAAAGAATGTTTCAAAGAACCACGCAGCAAATTTGATCAAGTGATCGCCTTCATTCATGACATGCTCCACGTATTCTTGCTCTTCTCCGGACTCGTCTTCTTGAGTGGTAATATGGTAAATACGTTTCTCGCCATCAACTTCTGCAAGACCAAACTGACCCGTTAGGGATTGTGCCGCTTGTGCAACTTCTTCTTCCTCACACGCCTTCAAGACTTCGAGTGCCTTTGGCATGCTTTCTTGCTGAGTAATTTCTTTTACCAGTGTTTCAAATTCGTTTTGTTGCATTCTTTCACCTAACGATTAGAGATCGGATAGTCAATTTGGGCAGAAATGTATCCCCAAGCTTGAGAGGAGCATCAGGCATTGCCCTCTTCCTCTCAAACTGAGTCATTCAATATACACAATGATCCTGACTTAATTTAGCAGCGCATTTTAGAAAGCTGCCTCTTTCGTTGCAAGTATATTCAGGTGGAAGTTTCTGCTTGAATCGTCCCTTTGGGTACTTTACGAAATTGACTCAATGCAAGCACACAGCAAGAAAGTAACGCAATAAACAAATAAAACACCCCAAGCTGGTTTTGATTCGTGACCCAAGAATCTACCAAGTATCCGCCAAACAACCCGGCTAAACACATTTGAATTGAGCCAGACAATGCAGAAACCGCTCCAGCCTGTTGCTTATGTGGCGACAGCAACAAACTAATTGATACCGGAAACGACATGCCTTGGGCAAAACTTAAACACGTAAATGCCACTAGTAATGAAAATACACTGAAGGGTGTAACCAACAACATGAAACCAGCAATAGCAACAATCGCGAAACTCATCAGCAAGATTTGCTGAGCTTTGTAACGAGCGTTGATCAAATTAAGCACCAAGCTACCCGTCAGCAAACCAACTGACGGTATGATCATCAACGAGCCATAATCCGCCGCCGTTAATCCTAACTCTTGTTGCATTAAAAATGGATACAAGGAGAGCGTAACCAGAGCCGATAAATAACTAAGCCAGTTGTAGCTCGCACTACCAATCACTTGTGTATTCGTTAACAGACGCAAATAATTTGCACTCACCTGGCCTACTTTAAATTTTCGCTTCGGGTAAGGCAGCGTTTCTGGCAGCACCAATAAACCAAGCGTAAAAATTGCCATTAAGTAAATCAGCACAAACACAAAGACAGCATGCCAGCTCAGGTGAAAAGCAATCCAACCACCAAACAGCGGAGCAATAATTGGCATCACAGATGCCGTGACTGAAATATAAGATAGCGCTTTGGTTAATTGCATACCGTCATAACTGTCACTCAATACGGAGCGACCAAGCACCGAGGCACTGCCCGCTCCCAAACCTTGAAGTAACCGCCCCGCTTCAAGAGCAATAATGTTGTCCGAAAACGCGATACAAATAACCGTACCAACTAGGTACACACTTTGGCCCAGAATAAATACTGGTCGACGACCAATCGCATCAGACAATGGGCCATAAAAAAGCTGAGAGATACCGAAGCCAACGAGAAATAGTGTGACGAGATTCTGAATCGAATGTTGCGGCAAATTCAAGTCATGACCAATCAATGGCAAAGAAGGAAGATAAATACTAACGCCAACTTGGCCTGTGGCAATGATCATCATCGCTAATAACAATGGTGTTTTACGCAAACGTTCCTCCTACTTTGTGACAGATTGATGGCAAACAGTGTATATTTGATACTCAAAGGTGATAATCAGCTAAGTTGGAAAGGAATTAATTCCCAAGGAGACACAATGGACTGGATTCAAAGCGTGAAGAGTTATATTCGTGTGGTCGAAGAAGGTAGCTTTAATGCCGCAGCGCGGAAACTCAATACCACCAGCTCAGCTATCAGTAAACGAGTTCAATGGCTAGAAGATAAAATTGGCGTTCAGCTACTTAAACGCACGACCCGCTCTATTAGCCAAACCGAAGCTGGTGCGCTGTTTTATCAACGAGCAAAAAATCAGTTGGATTCGTGGCAATCAGTATTAGATGAAACTCGCTCAGTCAATCAATCACCAGCGGGGTTATTGAAAATTGGCGCGACACTGGCGGTTGGTTCTAAGTTTTTGGTGCATTACCTAGATGATTTTCTTGAGAAATATCCAGACATCACGCTTCAATTAACGACAACGCTACCAGGCCAATTGCCAGAGCTAAGCTTAGACCTGTTTATTAGCCGGGAATTAGAGCAACTGAACTCTCTGAGTTTCAAAGCCACTGCGCTTTTCGAACATAAAGCCCAGTTTTACGCTGCGCCTAGTTACCTAAAAAAATACGGCACCCCACAATGCGTTGAGGATCTGACAGAGCATAATGTCCTGATTTGGGGTGAAAAGCCCTCACGAGAAATCAAAACCAATCGAGGTAAACGTATCAGCTTGTCCGGTAACTTTGCCACGACCAACCCAGAAGCGCTGTTTCATGGTGCCAAAAGAGGCATGGGTATTCTGATGACGAATAACGTCATGATCAAAGATGATCTCAAATCCGGAGCGTTAGTGCCTATCTTGCCCGATATCACAGCGGATAAAGCCACTGTATATGCCTACTATCCAAAGCTGGATTATCAGCATACCCGAACTAAGCTGTTCCTCGATTATCTCAAATCGCGATTAGAAGAGGAGAAGCGCGCCTAGCTTAGCGTTTTTATCGCTATACCTTTAAAAGGTTCAAGCATAAAAACATGAAAAGAATGATTTGTTCGTTCACAAAATTTGAAAAATTCGCCTTAGTAACCGATAGTTTATTTGATGCATATCAAATAATAATTCTTCGTGTCTCACACGATATGGTAATCACAACGCTAGGTGAAATGCTCAATGGGTCAGGTACAAATCAGTTTCCACAAAATTGATGAAATATTGAAGCTAAACGGCACGGCTCAGCTAAACCGAGTCACGTTAGATATTCATCAACAATTGCAGAGCCATTGCACTTGCGTTGTAGAAGTTGCGCATCTTCAGCATTCGGCTCATACCATCTCCTTCGCTAGCAATGGAAAAATAACAGACAATCTAAGCTACCACCTTTCAGGCACCCCCTGTGAAAAAGTGGCAAAAGACATTGGCGAACATATTTTCTATCAGGACCAAGTTTACAAACGCTTTCCTGAAGATCAGATGTTTCAAGAGGATGGCATTCAAGCTTACATTGGCCTGCCATTGAAGACACAAAATGGCGAGGTTCTGGGAATTTTATTGTCTACCTTTACCCGAAGCATCCACGCTAAGGAAGCGCAAGATATCCTCGACTTCCACCGCTTTTATGCCAATGTCATTATTCACAGCTTACGTGAAAAGTGGGTCAGTGAACGTTCAGATAAGCTTCTTAATCAGCTTAGCTATGAAGTATCGCATGATAATCTAACTGGACTGCTCAACCGTAGCTGTTTAGCTGATACCTTGGAGACATTGACGCAACAGGCCACTCGTCCATTCAGTTTGGCTTACCTAGACATCGATAACTTTAAATCGATCAATGATATCAACGGAAACTACATCGGCGACCAAATCATTAAGTTTACGGCGAACGCCATTCAACAAAGCTTGTCATCGCCAAACAACGCTTTTCGTGTCGCAGGAGATGAATTCGCCTTCATTACTTACGACGAAGATCCTGTCGCCGTGTGTCAGGAAGTACTCGACAAAATTGAAAGCGGCTACAGCGACAAATCTAACCGAATTTCTTTCACTGTTAGTATTGGTATCGCGCGCGCACCAGTACATATGTTGAACAGCGATGAGCTAATTTTGAATGCCAGCCTCGCTCTCAAAGACTGTAAAAAACATCGCGATACACGAATTCAGCATTACGACACACATCTTAGTGCCCTTTATCACCGTAGAACTCAGCTTATTGAAGCTATGCGCATTCAACTAAGCGCTGACATACATGATAGCGAAGAGTTGTATGTCGTTGTTCAGCCAATCGTAGATATCACAAGCGATCGCTGGAATTACTTTGAAATCCTAGCCCGCTGGAACAGCAATGTTTACGGAAACATCTCCCCTGCGGAATTCATTGAAGCTGCCGAACAATCAGGCCTGATTATCGAGTTGGGTGAACGTATTATTGAACTCGCATGTATCGCAAAACAAGAGCTAGAAGCTAACTTAGGATACAAAGTCAAACTCTCTATCAATTGCTCTGCGTATGAGCTGGTCGACTCTAACCGCTATATTAACCACCTAACTAACATGGTTGAAAAGTATCAGCATGAAGCAAAAGACTTTGTTATAGAGCTCACCGAGACCGTTTTACTCTCGCAAAGTGGCCGTGAACAGATGGTACTTAACTCATTGCGGTACTTAGGTTTTAAGGTCGCGTTGGATGATTTTGGTACGGGATACTCAAGCTTGAACTATATACACAATTATCCGATTGATAGCATTAAAATCGATGCAACCTTCGTTCAAAACATGCTCTCAAATACAACCTCTGAACAAGTGGTGTTTTTGATAGCGCAATTAGCAGAACTGCTTGATGTGGATTTGATTGCCGAAGGCGTAGAAGACGATAGAGCACTACAAAAGTTAATTGAAATGGGCTGCCACTACATTCAAGGCTATTTCTACTCTCGCCCACACAGTGTTGATGAAATCGTACACCTGATAAATGAACGTGAAGTGCGGAGCGCCTAAGAGCTCTAAACAAGCGACGGTCATGGAATGTAAATCTAGTTAATGCACAAAGTAAAAGAGACCAAGCTATACTTAGTCTCTTTTTATTTTTTGAGCGAAGTACTTTGTTACAGCACTGCTTTCTCTTTATCGCGTAATAGCTTATCCATTTCATCTCTGTTCGCGACAAAGGTTGCCATCTCTTTCTTAGGAACAGAGCTCGCCATTGGGATGTTTGCTCGCATGGCGTTAACTGGACGGCCGTATTCAATCAATTCATAGTGAAGGTGTGGCCCTGTCACTCGACCTGTTTTACCTGAAAGACCGATACGCTGGCCTCGAGAAACCTTTTGACCTTTCTTCACCAGAATCTTACTTAGGTGTAAGTAACGGGTTTTGTATTTGCTGCCATGCTCAACAACCACGTAGTTACCCGCATAAGGGTGTTTACGAGTCATGATCACTGTACCGTCACCAGTAGAAACGACTGGAGTACCGGTTGGTACGGCAAAGTCAGTACCGTTGTGTGGCGCGACACGTCCCGTTACTGGATGTAAGCGATTAGGATTGAAGCCAGAACTGATACGCCAACGGCTACTTACAGGATAACGCTGGAATGCGCGCTGCAAGCTCTCGCCTTTGGCATTGTAGAATTGACCATCGGTATGAAGGTAAGCTGTGATTTCACGTCCGCGATTGTAAATCTTAATCGCCTCAATTTCGTTCTTGCCCGTTGGTATACCATTGATGCTTTGCGAACGACGAACGACTTCAAATCGATCACCTGCACGAAGATCACGCCCAAAGTTGAGCTGCTCTTTGAGTAAGCTCACAACTTGACTCACTTCTGCCGACGTTAGACCTAATCGACTTGCAGAAGAAGAGAAACTGCCTTGAATAACACCAACCAATGGTTCTTGGCGCCACACGCCAGGAATCGAGATATCGGTAAAGTCATAGCTACCATCACTATTTAGTTGGTAGACCACTTTATCTGCAATAGAAAATTGCAGTTCCATTTTCTCTAACTCGCCTGTCGCATCATCACGCCAAAAGCGGAGCGTGTTGCCCGGCTTTAGTGTATCAAGTGCAAGGTAGTTCAAATCCGTTTCCATTACTTTCATTAACGAGCTGTAACCGAAACCGAGCTGGCTAAAAATAGTGCTTAGGTTGTCACCTGCTTGGATTTGATATTCGAAGTTCGGGGGAGTGACAACTTCGGCAGTTGTCGCATCAAGAATTTTTTCAACGACCTGAGATTCAGGCAGGTTCAATGCGATGGTTTTGGTTAAAGATGACTCTTTGAGAGAGTGAGAAACACCAATCGCAACTAAAACTGGCAAGGAGTATAACAGCAGCGCTCTACGACTTGTCAGATTCGGCAACCGTCTTGTAATTTCATTTGTAGACACGGGAATTACTATCTCCTTTCAAACAAGGCTCATAGCTTATGCATTCCCGTATAAGAAATCACTATGAAATTTCGAGATCTAGCGCAGAAAACACTGAATTTTTACAGAACTCAAAAAAAATTCATCACTGTTGCATATGTAAGTTATTCCCTACACGCTTTAATGTGGATGAATTTAATTGATTTGGCGTATCTGCCATTGCTTGATCGTCACCATGCGCTAAATATGAAAGCGCGATAATGGCATCACTTTCCCATGTAATTTGGGTAAATTTAACGCGGTCACCGACAAAAATACTGTCTAAAAGGACAACTCGGCTCGGCACGGGGTCAAACTTAAACAAGCCAACATAGTTAAACGAACCGCTACCTTGTGTCGTTACAATCATCGGTGCAGCAATCCATGAAACACTCTCAATCTCACGCTGACTAATAAACGCAGTTGGAACGAGTACCTGACCTTTTGTCGCACCTGCATCATAATCGCCTATCAGATAGCCGTTTTCTTTATCCCACTCATCAAGAAAAGTGACCGCTCCCTGCTCTGGTACTTGAATCGTCCATGGGTTGCGTGAAGTAATTCCCAGCGTCTCTTGCACAATAACATTGGTTTCTGCTTCCGTTTGAGGGAACTTAGCCATGATCTCTTCATCAAACAAACTAAAGCGATAAACACCCGCGATCACAACCACGACCAATAATACGATCGGAATAAGAAGAATAAGTGGTATCGGCAGGATTCTTTTGTGAGCCATGAAGACTTCCTTGTTTAAAGGTATAAATGAAAAGCGAGTATAGCATTGTATACCCAAATGATTTCATCCCTTCAAGTGTTTCAAAATTAAACTAAACTGACTGTATCCAAATGATTTTCAAGCCCAGATTTCATAACTGGCCACTGACACTGCTCTCAGTGTTCCAAATTCATTGGTGTATTGGGAAGAATAGGTAATCACGATGACAACAACCATTCATACATGCGAATGCGCCTGCGGTTTAGTTGAGATCCGTTGTAAGGGAGAACCCATCCGTACATCTGTCTGCCATTGTTTTGAATGCCAAAAGCGGACAGGCAGTGTGTTTGGGGTACAGGCTCGCTTTGATAAAGAGCACGTAACCTTAAACGGTGAAGTCACCTGCTATACCCGAATGGGGGATGATGGCAGCGAGGTTCAGTATGAGTTTTGCCCTTCTTGCGGCACGACAATGCGCTTATTGGTCTCTACATTTCCTGAAATCATGATCATTCCCGTCGGTCTTTTTACTGATAAAGAGTTCCACCAACCAACGGTTTCAATCTATGAACAGAGGAAACATGGATGGGTGAGTTTCGAATGTACAATGGAACACATCAGGTAGGGGAAATCCCCCTCTATGTCGTTATCACGGTCAACACAAAAGCTCTATAAATGAGATTTTTTTGAGAATGATCAACCGAGTTTTACTGTAAGGGGTTTCGTAACGCGGTGTGAGCGTTATAATCGGCTCCTAACATTTGGTGGGGTTTTATTGTGATTTCCAGACTTCCTCGTTGGGTGGAATATGGCGCGTTTCTACTTGCCCTTCTCGCGGGCTGCGTCAATGCCGTTGGTCTTCTCGGCTTTCAACATCAAGCGATAACACATCTTTCGGGAACCGTAACTCAGCTAGGGAACAGCTTGTTAACAGGTGTGGATAGCTCCATTCACCTGCTCTTCATCGTATTTAGCTTTTTGATCGGTGCTGCCTTTAGCGGCTTTTTTATTGAGAGCAGTGCGTTAAAACTAGGGCGAAGATATGGTGTTGCACTGTGCATAGAAGGGAGCTTGCTCCTACTCAGTTTGGGCTTTTTGGTGCAAGGGGATTTGTACGGCCAATATCTAGCGTCAGCAGCATGTGGATTACAAAACGCAATGATCACTACATTCAGCGGCGCAGTAGTCAGAACCACACATATGACTGGGATCATCACCGATCTGGGGATTATGATTGGAGAAAGCTTAAGAGGTCGTCAATTTGATCGACGTAAAGCAAAGCTATTCCTATTCATTTTCTTCGGATTCTTGCTGGGCGGTGTCGCAGGAGCCGCACTATTCGTGGTGTATGGATTATATACGCTCGTTTTCCCTGCAATATTGGCTTTCGCTACGGCTCTGATCTACTGGAGTTACCTTTACGTGCTTAGTCGCCAACAAAAAGCATAAAATTTCGAACCGATTGAGGCCGAATGCTTCAATCGGTTGTAGCTCAACTCTCTCACCGCTGCACTTCATAATAAACGTTTTATCGTGTTGTAACGCAGCTAAAAAACCTTATAACAGCTAGGGCTAACAGGGCTCCCGGCAAAAAGTTAGTTAGATCAAAGTCACATTTGTTTACCGTTTTATTATTCCAGTCACAATGCGCCCCATAATTCTCTGCGCTGCCCGCGCTCCGTGCTACAATTTTCTAACACAAGCAACATATTCGTATACACTTATACGTTATTTGACCAATTACCCGACAAATCGGCTGAATAACTAGATGTATTTAATGAATAGTATTGCAATGGATGCAGTTTGCGGGTACCCTCCGCAAAACTGTGATTAAATACGGATGTTTAGTGAATATTTATGTCATGGAAATGGCAAGTATTGACTAGTAGTAACACGAGACAACTATGCATAACACCACTAATGCTACTGAAGCTCCTAAGGGCAACTTTTGGATGTTTTTCATCCCTTCCCTAATCGGTCTTCTACTCTTTATGGCTCCGATCTCATACGATGGCGGCCTAACTATCCCTGTTGCGGTTATGGCAAAAGTCATCCCGGCAGTATTAGGCGATACCTTGATCGCTATCGTCACCAGTATCATCGCTTTCATGGCAGTCGCTTCTGTTCTTTGCAAAATTTTCAAGCCTGCAGCGATTTTACGTAATGGATTTTTAAACGGTCTTTTCAATCCATCGCCACTTTGGCTTGTTGTTCGCTTAATCGGCGGTGCAGCCGTATTAATGACATTCTTCCAAGTGGGTCCAAAAGCGATTTGGGAAGAAAACACAGGTGGCCTTGTTCTTACCGGTCTTCTACCAACTTTGTTTGCGGTGTTCATTTTTGCGGGCCTACTCCTTCCGCTTCTTCTGAACTTTGGTCTTCTTGAGCTGTTTGGCGCATTACTGAGTAAAATCATGCGCCCGGTATTCAACCTGCCTGGACGTAGCGCAATTGACTGTATGGCGTCTTGGTTAGGCGACGGCAGTGTTGGTATCTTGCTAACCAGCAAACAGTACGAAAATAAATTCTATACTCAGCGTGAAGCCGCTGTTGTCGGGACAACGTTCTCAGCAGTATCGATCACGTTTAGCTTAGTGGTTATCGCTCAGGTACAGTTAGAGCATCTGTTCCTACCTTTCTACGGCGCAATCTGTTTAGCAGGTATTGTCGCTGCGGTTATCATTCCTCGCTTACCGCCGCTAAGCCTGAAGAAAGATCGCTACATTGATGGCAGCAACCCAGATAAAGATGCTGACGCCGTACCAGAAGGCCACACCACATTCTCATGGGGTATGGATCTAGCACTTAAGCGCGCGGGTCAGGTAACATCTGTTCAGTCTGTATTTAAAGAAGGCGTACATAACGCAATAGACATGGTGTTTGGCGTACTACCTGTGGTTATGGGTCTGGGTACCGTAGCATTAGTGATTGCAGAGTACACTCCTGTATTTGAAATTCTAGGTCAGCCATTCATTCCATACCTAGAGCTACTGCAAATTCCAGAAGCTGTCGCCGCATCACAGACTATTGTTGTTGGCTTTGCGGATATGTTTATCCCGGCAATTTTAGCGGCATCAATTGATAATGAAATGACACGTTTTGTTATTGCAGCAATGTCAGTAACTCAGCTTATCTACATGTCAGAAGTTGGCGCCCTACTACTAGGCAGCAAAATTCCAGTAAACATTGTAGAACTGTTCGTTATTTTCATTCTGCGTACGCTAATCACATTACCTGTGATTGCTGGTGTTGCTCATCTGATTTTCTAAAATCAAAGCATCAATCAACAAAGGCTCCGCATTGTCGGGGCCTTTTTTATGTCTAAAACTCTATCTACAGCTCTATTCAGATGACTTAATTAGCAAACGCTCATAACTTACAACGAACAGCTCCAATCACGCCCCCTTTTACGACAGTTAAGTCGCTCTCATCTCACCAATAACGCCAACCTGAAACACTATGCTTTACGCAATTCTTTTCATTATGACGCTTTCATTAACAGAGCGCACAAATCTGATCAAACTCACGGTTTTTGTCGTAACTTACCGTTTTGTTTAAATTTGGTTAAAAAAGACAACAAATAGACTCATGTTTTTGACAACGATGTCGATAAAAAAGATAACCAAACACAATAGGTTTCTCTTGATGCCGAATTCGCCCGTTTAAAAAGAGGTGAAAGCATAGTGAAGCCAACCGGGAGAATCAGAGGAAAGCTCATGAAATTTAGACATAAGGTTGTCACAGCCTCGTCATTTTTGCTGCTAATTACCGTGTCACTACTGTCGACGCAACAAGTTATGACGATCCGCTCCCAAACGCAGGAGCACATTGACTCGAGTGTGAACGAGATATTGACCAGTGTTGGCAATACTGTGCAATCAGAAATGAATGCTAAAAAGGATCTCGCTCGTTCTATTACTGAAGTTATCGAACTTAATCCAAGTTCACACAACTACGTTCAGAACATTCTTGAGCGACCAACACCAAAAGCCAGCTTTCTTGCGATTGGCTTTGGTTATGAAAGCAATGGCTTCGTGATTGAAAATGACGACGGCTGGGAAGCAGGACCAGACTACGATCCGCGTCAACGTCCTTGGTTCATCGCAGCTAAAAACAAAGGCGATTTGGTCGTAACAGACCCATACGTCGATGCGTCTTCAAAAAACGTCATCATCTCTGTTGGCACACCAGTAAAAGAAAACGGCCAGTTCTTAGCTGGTATGTTTTATGACCTCGAACTAACTACCCTTTCTGACCTCGTCAACCAAGTGAATCTGTTTGACGCTGGTTACTTATTTTTGGTCACCGCTGATGGAACAACCATTGCTCACCCTCAAAGCAAATACAACGGTGAAAAAGTTGGTAGCTACCTACCACAGGTCGATCTTACACAATCAACGCAACACATTGAGATCGATGGCGATCGTTATATGATTAACTTGACTCACATCCCGGGCGAGAACTGGTACGTGGGTTCAGTTATTGATGAAGCTATCGCCTACTCTGCCGTAGGAGAGCTTCGCAACAGCGCTATTATTTATTCAATCATTGCCGTGATTGCTTCTGTTATTGCACTGACTCTGCTCATTCGCACACTCATGCGTCCGCTAGACACATTAAACAACGCGATTAAAGGTGTTGCGTCTGGGAAAGGCGATCTTACACAGCGCCTTGAAACTGATACTGACCAAGAATTCTCAGAGCTTGCTACAAACTTCAATACGTTCATGGAAAACTTGCAACAGCAAATTATTGAGTCGAAGAGTATTTCTGATCAAATTTTGAATGGCACTCAAATCACCGCTGAGGGTGCAAAAGATTCGGCTGGTGCTATTCAAACTCAGCTACAAGAGCTAGAACAATTAGCCACCGCGATGCACGAAATGTCTGTTACCGCGACTGAGGTTGCCAATAATGCGCAAGGCGCAGCAAGTGCAGCCAAAGAAGCTGATCAAGCAACGGTTGAGGGCTCTTCTGTGGTCGGTGAATCGACACAAACGATCAACATGCTTTCCGATAGCATTGACCTTGCTGTCGAAGAAGTGCAAGTGCTTGAATCGGCAACCGCCAACATCGAAACGATTCTAAAAGTCATCAACGATATTGCGGACCAAACGAACTTACTCGCGCTGAATGCCGCAATCGAGGCTGCACGTGCGGGAGAATCTGGCCGAGGCTTCGCCGTCGTTGCTGATGAAGTTCGTACACTGGCGCAACGAACTCAAGAATCAACAACAGAAATTCGTACTATGATTGAGCAGCTGCAATCTGGCGCATCATCTGTGGCAAATGCTATGCATCAAAGCAAGGGTAGCGCTGTAGAAGCTGTAGAAAAAGCAGACTTGGCAAACAACGCGCTACAACGTATTCGTGATGCGATTCAGCGTATTTCTGATATGAACTTACAAATAGCCTCAGCGGCGGAAGAACAAAGCTTAGTTGCGGAAGAGATCAACAACAATACGGTGAATATTAAAGACCTATCGACTCAAGTCGCCGAATCTGCAAATCGAACTAACGATGCTATGCAGGCACAGCAAGAAGATGTACATAAACAAGATCAAATATTAAACCGATTTACAGTCTAGTCTTCACCTAAACAAAAACAGCGAGCCAATGCTCGCTGTTTTTGTTTTTATACCTCTATCGCAGTGGTATCTAGACTTAGAACGCCTAGTTTTTAGTGTTGTTGCCACTCGGCTCAAAACTGTTATCACGCTTGCTATGCTGCCTTTCCCACTCTAGTTGAATTCAACATGGATATAGCGGTCATTGGAGCGACGATAGAAACGATCATCCACTTTTAAATAAGTGAAATCTCCAATCTTTATGTAGGTACTATTACGAGGAATTCGGTCGTGGTAGTAGTAACTGCGTCTTGGTCGTCGAGACTCCACATAAATAACGTCACGATGTTTATACTTATGTTTATGCTTGTGCTTGCGTTTATGATGATGGTGATGCTCATGATGGTGATCATATCGATGACCATGCCTATGTTTCGGGTCAGCCATCACTTCTGTACTAAAGACAATATAACGCCAACCATGGCAAAAGATAATTGCTTTGACACAACAGAGCCTCTTATTAATATCAATAGCAACATAATAGGTAGGTGAATCACTGCACATGTCAGCCTTTCGCCAAGGAATTTTACTACAAGGTCAAAGCTTATCGTGATTATCAGAGAAAGGTTAAGCATCACTGATATTGATAACTTTTTAAGTCCTCTGTGTTCGGGTTATAAACACAAAAAAGCCGCCCGTTATACAACGAGCGGCTCAGTTTTTAAATCAGCTAGCGTGATTTTATACGGCTTGGGCAAACAGCAAGAAACAGCCGAATAGGAAGATCATGCTCATTCCCATTACGCCGCCACCAGCTTCATAAATATTGTCATCTTCTACTGGCACTCGACGCACTTTCATTGTCATTGATAATGGGACAAAGACCGCGAGAAACACAAGAATAATCCCCGCGTAGCTAAGAATAGCCAAGAAGTGTTCTGGCGCAAATACAGCACCTAATAGTGGTAGCACAAAAGTAGTAACAAAAATCACTGGCTTACTTGCTTTCAGTAGGTCTGCATTTTGATCGTATAGCGCCATTGCAACACCTAAGAACGACGTTAGCAGTGCTAACCCAGTGAACATGGATAGGATAAACTCCAAACCCTCGTATTGCTGACCTAATACCGAGATTAACTCTGTTACATTGGAGTATTGAACAAGCTCATGAGGTGGTAGGTTACCGACAACTGCTAACAACCATAATAGGTAACAAACAAGCGGAATAGTTGAACCCAAGATAATCATATTACGCAGTTGTGTTTTGCTCGCCTCTTTGTTGTAAGTTACAAGCGATGGGATCACGACCATAAAACCGAAACTGGTGAAAAGCACCGAGCTTGTCTTAATTAGCGCCATCTTATCGTCACTCACGACTTCCTCAAGTCCCTCAAACGAGACGCTTGGTGCAAGCGCAAAAAGTGTCAGAATCAGCGCCACGATCATGCCTAGGAACAAACCGCGATTAAGCTTATCTACAACCCCTGTGCCTGCCGAAACAATGATACCGACTAAAAGAGTAAAACCGACTTGGCTTGCGATCGTAGATGTTGGCAGCCCAATTGAGGCTGTTACTTTTTGTACGAGATCACCCGCACCAATGATATAAGCCATCAATAGACAAACTAACAGGGCGTAAAGCAAGCTGTTGGTTACCAACTGGCCACCTTTACCTAGCGTTTCGCGAGCAATTGCATTCATGCTCACGCCACCGCCTACTTTGCAACTGGCCTCAAGAAGGAGCAGCGCAGCGTAAGTCGTCCCAGCCCAGATGAATAACATAAGAAGAGTGCCCCAAAGGAGGCCAAATTGAGCAAGCACCATTGGTATAGCAAGCATACCAGCGCCAAGAGCAGTACCTGCAACGATCAGGGAGCTGCCGACAAGTTTTAGGTTCACGGTTAATACCTCTAAATTCAATCCGTTTATTTATCGCCAGTTGTGCTACATTCAAAGCACACTCAACAAAACGCTCTACTCAGCCAAAATTTGGTTACAAGAACTCTATGTTACAAGAGCCCTGTATGGCTAAGAAAGCATGCAGCAAAAGGTGGTTAATTCAATTGCACATGAACACTTGAGAGTCGTTTTGGGCGATGTCATCGTTGATGAAATGCGCACAACTTTGGGTTCGAAGCAAAATTGTTCATCTTAATTCATCAACGCCATTCGTTATGAATGGATTTGGTTCGAAAAGATTGTAAGGCATAAGCAGGACGATTGAAAAGCAAAAGGTCAATCTTATAGCGATATATTTTAACAACTCTCCTCATTCACCTAAGATGTGTTGTTATTTTCATCACTAATCAGTCTTTTATCGCCTAATGAGAGTAAGAACGTGCTCAACCGCTCAATTTTGGATGGGTGTACAAATTAATTTACAGTTCAAGTTAAGGTGTTAGATTCCAGGGGCGTAGCCTAGATCGGACAATATCGCTATTATTCGCTGCGTACCGACACTGTTCGGTTCACATACCTCTAAACACTGATTTACGGTTCGAAACTATAGGTAAATGAGTGTCCGAATGCTGGGTGTGGTTCCCCAGCATTTGCATCCTTTCGTTTTGGTGTTATCCAAACTGTCTAAGTCTAAGCTAGCTTGCCCATTCTATTAATACGCTTTATCTAACGCTCCGATGATATAAGTTAATGCTGAAACGCCCATATCCGCGACCTGCTTCTCAGTCACACTCATATTTTCATACGCAATCTGCAACTCTACCTCACCTATCGATTCTTTATGAAGATAAAGCTCTTTGTAGTTCATCAACCTCTGTTGAGACTGTCGAGTCAGAGCGACAACATTTTCTTTAGTGACACGATGCTGCTCATTAAGCTCGCTAAATAATTGATCTAAAATGCGTTGCATTTTGCGAATTGAAGATTTTGTCTCGATTGATTTGTATGATTGATACTTTTCCATTGAGTTTATAACTGACTAAAATATGTACATTTTTATTAGATAGCTATTCTTATACTGATTGCAAAACAGGTAAATATGAGATGGTTAAACTGGTCCACTTCTTGCTTTATTTAGGTCAAAACTGTCCTTTCAGGAGAGCACATGCAGGTCGATCCTATTATTGAAGCACTGATTGCGAGAAGAAAAGCGAGTGGCCTCTCCCGTGAACAAATGGCAAACATCGCAGGGATGAGCGTGAAAACGTATCTACGGATAGAGCGTGGAGAATCCGACCTGAAACTTTCCCAATATCGCTCCATACTGCGCTCTCTGCATTTGACCGATCTCGACATCGCATTGGATATAAGAGACGTTCAACATGTAACAGCGGATGATCTAATGGCCGTTGCACGCTTGCTTTCTCCTGAAGCTCAGTCCCTACTTGTTCGCCTGTTATCGCTCGTTATTGAACAGCGGAACACAAAAAGCGGCTCATAACCTTATGACTGATTAAGAGCAACAAAATTCCCGCTCGTCCTATAATATTCTCGAATTATGGCCTTCATTCCCTTTTTCATTGATTCTTCTTTTCACGCTTTATATGACAGTCGCGTTGTGTGTTCTACGCCTCCCCAAAACGAATAAAACCCGCAGCTTAGCGGGTTTTAGGGCTGTATAAGAAAATACTTCGTTTAATGTGTTTGGGATTTTACTTAGTAAAAATCCTTAAACTCTGAAATCCTCGCCTTACCTCTCAGCAATAAGAAGTTCAAGAATCGGCTCGTCGACGTAGTGAGTATCTTCTCTTCTTCCACACCGTGTTTTTCCAGCAAAGCAATCGCCAAATCTAACTTAGAGATCTCTTCACAGAAGTGCGCATCAGATCCGGTACTGAAGTAAACGCCAACCTCTTTGCCCAGCTCGACAATGCGATCACAACGGGAATCACTACCCTTACGGCTTTTGCCTGTCAAAGATGTATTGTTAACTTCAACCGCAACATTGTGCTCTTTAGCACAGCGCAGCACCTGTTCCATATCGAATGGGTAATTTGGGTTGCCTAAGTGACCGAGAACATCCACCCTGCCGCTTTTAATCGCATTTATCAGAGCGGCAGTATGCTCAGCTTCGGTTGCGGGCTTGAATACGGGTTCATGGAAACTCGCAATCACCCAGTCAAGATGTTGGTCAGAAGACGATGGTAAGTCTATCTCCCCTTTCACATTCAGCGTGTTGGCTTCGACACCACGGAGAATACCTACATCGTGTAAAAAGCGGGGCAAAATTCTTTGATTATTGAAATGCCAGTAGTGAGGGGCTCCTGGCATTTCGGGAGCATGATCGGTGGTACAAAGAAGTTTTAGCCCCTTATTCTTGGCTGCCAATGCGTTCTCTAAAATGGTGCTGTAGGCATGTCCACTGGCAATAGTATGGGTGTGGCTATCAACGACGATATCCATGGTGACCTCCTAAATTGTGGACGAATTATCGAATTTCGAACGAACCGTTTTGATTGAGAAACAGCGTGAGATCCGCTGGAATTGAGTGATTTAAAACCTTATCTACATTTACGGCATCTGAGTTCAAATAAAACTCCAATGCAGCTTCTGGCTCTGTACCACCACGAATCTTACGATTGACTAAACGCTCTTGTAGAAACTCAGGCTGTGTATCTACGAAGACGGTGAAATCGGCCAAGCGATGCAGTTCTTTCCATACTGGTTCATCTAACAGCAGCCAGTTGCCCTCGACGACAACCACATTCCGATTTACCAAAATGGCGTCGTCGACTGGATCATGCAAATTGCGGTCGTAGTATGGCCATTTTGTATCTTTCATTTTGAGCTGTTTGAGCTTGTCGATAAGCTCCGTCAGATTAAATGTTTGATAGGACCCCTTAATACTGCGCAGAGGCACGAGCTCGCCATCTCGTTCAATCGTATTGTTGTCGAGGATCTCATTTGGATAGTGGAAACCATCAAACGGCAGCACTTGTAAAGGCTCTTGGCTTTCATCATGTTCAGAGAGATGTTCCCAGAACGCAGCAAGGGTTGACTTACCGCTACCCGGAGGGGCACACAAGAACACCACTATGCGTTCCTGCTTCTCATGATAGAGGCGAGTAAATTTTTCGATAAGAGGCTGATGGATTCGTTTTACGTCGGCATCAGGAAAGGTAGCTTCGGTTTCAAAACCACTGACGTTTAAATTCACTTTCATGGTGAACCCTTATTGATTGATCTCCCCTTCGATTCTTTCTATCAACATTTCACACGACAGCTTCAACACTGTTTTGATGAGAGATTCGTATCTCATTTGCGAAAAGGACTCAAACGAAGAGAACTTAAGCTGATTGATCGACTCAAGATAAAAGCTGTCTTGCTGAGAAGAGAGTACCGCTTGGTTTTTGATGAAATCGTAAATCACGTCATCCGCGAATTCGACTTTCTCAGGTTGGCTAACCACGTACTCCAAGACCTGATCGTACAATCCGATATCGGCGTAAGTTTCCAAAGAGATTTTGCCCATTGCAAACATCAACTTTGATACCACATCGGTCGTCACCAACGGACCATCTTCTTTCAATAAAGGATCCACAGCATACTCCTTCACAAGGTCGTCTTGGACGAACACGCTCGGAAGTAATGCTTTTAACTTGAGGTTAATTATTTTGTTAGAAACCCGAAGAAACGCAGTCGCATTTTTGCACTCGTCCAGTTTCTCCAGTAATTCGTCTTCACGTGACAACGTATTATGACCTCTCCATTATGTGGCAGCGCAAAGGCTACCACACAAATTCGTTGCAACTAAACCGTTAAGCTCACGTCATAAAACTCAAGTAACGCTTTTTCTGCATGCGCGTTCCACACATAGTTGTTGGCGTTCAAAATTGCGTCTAATTCGGCGAAGAACGGGTCTTGGTCTGCCAGCGATAAAAAGTCATCAATCGCGGTCAATGGCAGGTCAATATGTGGGTAAATCAACTTCTTACCGCCCGGAATATCCAACTGATTCAAAATCGTATGGGGTGCAGCTTGTAAGCCACCGACATGGGTGATCATGAAAGACGGGTTGATCTTGCCTTGTGAGGAAAGCTCAATAGATTCCACCATGTCACCCTTTGAACCACCGGACGTCCCTACAATATGGGTTGATTCGTAATGCACGTTGTAGAAGTTAAACGGCACTTTGAAATTCTTATCTGTAGGGCCTGCGAAGAAGTTTAGGCAGCCATCGTTACCCAACAGCTCATCGGCTTGTTCTAGCACTTGAGCAACAGCCGCGTAGACCATTACATCGTCGTAGCCTTTGCCACCGTTGAGTGCTTTGAGATACGCGACCGGATCGTCGATTTGAGCGGTATTCACATAGTGCAGTTCAACGCCCTGCTCTTTGGCTTTTGCAACGGGAATGAGGCTTTCAGCTCGGTCTAAACGCGCGGCGTCGATGTCCGTCACCACGATCAGTTTTGGCTTTACAGGGCCGTTGATCGCATAGTCAATCGCACCAATGCCCATTGGGCCAGCACACGCAAGTAGCGCTAATGCTCCGCCCTCTTTGATGCCCATATCGTGCTCGTACACGTATTGCGTGGTGTGGTAGCTCGCGTGGTACGCACCAATAATGCAAGACATAGGCTCAGCAAGCGACGCATCAGCAAAGTAATCGCCGTGGTAAGGCAGCACGCAGCCTAGGTCGATAGCGATTTTAGGAATAATGGAATACGTCGCGTTGCCACCAAAGGTCTCATAGCTGTAGCCCGCTGAGTTGCCTGTTGGCAAGCCCATGGCAGGTTGCAAAACAAAGTAGTCACCAGCTTTGAATTGATCTTTTAGATTCTCACCGACTTCAACAATCACACCTGCGTATTCATGACCTGTCATCACTGGCACTTCGTCAATGTTTTCAGGAACGCGTTTGTGTTTGCTACCTAACAATGCTGCTTTGTAAGTGGATAGACAAATGCTGTTTGAAATATTTTTAACCAGAAGTTCGTCGGCTGAAATGTTTGGCAAATCAAAGGTTCTTAATTGAACGTTTTTCTCACCACAGATAACCGCTGCCGTTGTTTGTACCATGATTTCTCTCCTAATTGGGGCGATACCTGCCGCCCCAAACTGCATTGTTAGGCTGGTTGCTCAGTCGCGACCGTTTGTTGCTTAATCTTATCCATCAGCTCGTCAAGCGCTGGGTCGTTGAGGAAGTTCTTGATCGTTACGACTGGTAAACCTGTCGCGTTGACTGCGCGGCTTTCTAAGCTCTCGTGTGTCACGACGATATCGGCTTCACTCGGGACTTTCTCGATGGCAAAGTTCTTCACTTCAATCTCTATCCCAGCTTGTACTAGCTTGCGTTTGAAGGTCGAAGCGCCCATTGCACTAGAGCCCATACCCGCATCACATGCGAATGCGACAAATGAAATTGGTTTGCTTAATTCTTGCGTCGTCGCAGCTGCAACTGGCTTAACTGCGCCTTCCGCTTTCATCTCTTTCATGTCAGAAACTGACTTCTCAAACTCGCTTTCTTTTTCTTCTGATTTGCTCACCTTCAGAATCGCACTTGCTACCAAGAAAGAGACAATCGTTGCACTTGTCACACCGGCAATGGTCGCAATGAAGCTACCTTTCGGAGTAAGAGCAAGGTAAGAGAAGATAGAGCCTGGACTTGGACCCGCGACCAAGCCTGCATCGAATAGGTTGAATGTTGCGATGCCTGTCGCCGCACCAGCAATCATTGCCACAATCATGATTGGTTTCATGAGTACGTATGGGAAGTACAGCTCATGAATACCACCAAAGAAGTGAATGATGATGGCACTTGGTGCAGAACGTTTAGACAAACCCTGGCCAAACTTCGCGTAGGCCAGCAGCATACCAAGACCAGGGCCTGGGTTAGACGCCACCATAAAGAAGATGGACTTGCCCGTTTCTGCGGCCGCTTGCAGACCTAGTGGGTAATAAATACCTTGGTCGATAGCATTGTTTAGGAACAGCACTTTCGCAGGCTCGTTGATAATCGCAAGCAGAGGAAGGAATCCCGTTGCCACCAAGGCTTCGATGCCTGATTTCACAAACAAGTTTGCCGCTGTTACCGCAGGACCAACTATCTCGTAGGCGAACAGACACAGAATCATGCCCACAATACCTAGTGAGAAGTTGTTCACGACCATCTCAAAACCAGAAGGTATGCGGTGTTGAATACGTTTATCCACTTGCACCACAATCCAAGCGCTCAGTGGACCCATGATCATTGCGCCAACAAACATCGGTATATCAGCCCCGACAATCACGCCCATCGTACCGATAGCCCCCGCTACCGCGCCGCGTTTTTCACCAACAATCTGACCACCGGTGTAACCAATCAAAAGTGGCAGCAAGTAAGTGATCATTGGCCCCACGAGTTCGCCAAAGGCTTCGTTTGGCATCCAACCCGTGGGAATAAAGAGTGCAGTAATAAAGCCCCAAGCGATAAAGGCTCCGATATTTGGCAGCACCATGGCGGTCAAATGACCTCCGAAGGCTTGCACATTAGCTCGCATGTTTGCTTTCACGTTATGTTCCTTTTAGTATGCTTTTATTATGTCTAGCACTTGTTCTTTGGAAGAGGCTTGTGCCAGTTTTGCAATGTTCTCTTCATCCACAAACATCTCGCTCAACGCTTGAATCACCTCAATGTGGGTATCAGAGTCTTTCGCAGCTAAGGTAATAAGAATATTGGCCGGACCGAGATCCGATCCAAAATCAACAGGTGACGGGAAAATATGGATGCCTAAGCCTGTTTTTAAAACACCAGTTTCAGGTCGGGCATGAGGCATTGCCAATCCAGGGCATAACACATAGTAAGGACCGTTTTCTTCCGTTGAACGGATGATTGCATCAGCATAATGCTGGGAGACGTAACCTTTATTTTCTAGGTATTGAGTGGTCTTTTTAACCGCATCTTGCCATTGGTAAGCGCGATCATTAATTACATCTACTAGTTCGTGGTCGATTAACTCGTACAACATATTTAACCCTATCAACAGTTCGTCATCTGATGGGTTAATTATCAATAACAGAGTCCCAACCGCGCAACCGAGCTACTTTTGCGCTTCGAGTCACACTTTAAAGCCTGTCAATTTGTTTAAATGGACAGAGCTCAAAAATCCCACACGTAAAAAATCTACAAATTTTATTTGAGCAACAAGTCAATAGACGAATTTTGAATACAATCACCTTCTCGAAAATATTCTTAAAGTTACATTATTTAAATCAGATCACATTAGACCTATTGACTCGATATAATTCGTGATTAATTTCAAAGTTCATTTCGGGCTGTTTCTTGATCACTCGCGCTCAAACGTAGATAAGCATCACACTTGTTGGCTAGAAAAAATAAAAACGTCACTGGCTTTCACCAAATTGCAGACACAAAAAACCGCCATTCAGGCGGTTTTGATCAGTCCGCAGACCAAACGGATCGTATGTCTGGCCATCCCCAGTTTGTGAGTGCGACATCTTCCAAGACCCCTTGAAAACGTAGCGTCTGAGTATGGTGAAACATCGGTGCAATCCAATACTCGCTAATCAAAGTGGACGCAATCGGCTCTAACGCGCTCAGATAATCTTCAAGCGGTGAGAATGCGCGGACATTTTCCATTTGAGCATCCAACCACGCCGCATTTTGCTCCCCTAAGGTGTGGTAAAGCACGGCATTGCTAAAGAAGTTGCTAAACGCAGACGCATGACGGTTATCGTCCAAGTTAATATTGGTGACAACCAGAGTCTCATCAAGCGTACCGTTTTTGGCTTTCTCGCTCAGTTCACGGTAGGAGTACATAACGATCTCGACTCGGCTGCCCGCATGTTTTAGACGCGAAGAAATCGCTCGTGCACACCGGCGTAGTGCCGTGTAATTGTACCCTGCGATGGTGATCAGCTTTGGCAACTTGACCGCTTCTCCAAATGGACGCAACACCGGTTTCCAGTTGGGCAATAAGTTATAAGCAGGTATGCTCCCAAATATAATGTTTTCATTACGCATCACTTCAGCTAGCTGTTCAGGTTGAATCAATTCACTGATGTATCGGCGCTGGGCCTGAGACAAAGCGTGCTTTGCATGATGGTTAAACAGTGCGAACAAACAACCGTCTTCCGTTCGACTGCGTTTACTCGCTGGTGATACTTCACTGTTTGGCGTCGACATATAGTGGCTGCACATGTCATCAGCAGAATCGGGTTCTGGTTGCAATGTGTTTGCGGCAAGCGATGGATTTTCCATCTGTTCATCGTTGACGATCCATATCGTCACAAAATCCGTTAATACTCGACACGCGTAATAGCCATCAAACGCTTGCAGTTTCAAACGGTTTTCACTGTGCTCAACGACGGAAAATGGACCACTCCCCACCACCAACTTGTTGTTCGCAACGTTCACCTGACTCACGGGCTGAATGCCATATTTCACGCCAGAAATAAGTCCAGCAAAACCCAAGTCAGGTCGGTTAAGTGTAAACACCACTTTGAGAGGGTTTGGCGCAGTCACGTTCGCCACATGCGCAAGTTCTTTCTCGTAGTATTCTAGTGAGCTCAATTTGGCAAACAAACTCACCACCGTGTCGGCATCGATTGGGTTGCCATTATGGAAGGTAAGCCCGGGGCGAAGGTAAAACGTCCATTCGAATTTTTGCTCATCGTATCGCCAATGGTGCGCCAGCTCTGGTTTTACGCGCCCGTAATAATCACTTGATACCAAACAGCAATAAATTTGGCGTAGCAAAAAGCGCTCGCTGCTTCGCTGCAATTGATGAGGAACAACACGCTCGAACATGCGTTTGTAGGTTAGCTGAATATTGAGCCGCCCCTCTTTTACCGATGCGCCCGACGTTGTTTTGAGGAGTCGCCCAAATGCGGCTTCATCTTCATCCAGAATCGACAGCGCTTTCTCGTACTTACCAAGCTTGATTCGCTCTAGTGCAAGGCTTTCTTTTAGCGCGCTGAGTTCAACATTTAACAACAATGTTGAACGTTGGTTCCGTCCCGGTTTTGGCCTCCAACTTAGCCACGCTATCTCTTGCATCTGCGCCAGCAAACTGCGCGCATGACGAGGCGAAGTAAACAACAAATCGGCGATTTCTTGCAGCGTGGTTTTTGCTTCATTACCAACACCAAAAGAGAGCAAGCGTTGGTAATAACGAAATAAGTTGAGATCAGACACCGCACGTACCTTAGCTCTAGGAGGTCATTGGATAGGCGTATTTTACTGAACTTGGCGGCAATAAAATAAGAAAACTTCCAAACACTTTGTTCCCCTTTTACTAGCATTTCGTGCCTATATTGTAGGAAGACCCCACCAATTCGGTTTTATCAGGAATAAAGCGAAGAAATCTACTCTCTTTTTCGCCTCCCCTTTTTTCACCATACTGATTTAGCGAGCAGGAAATATAGAAAATTGCTCATAACCTAACCCCCAAGCAGAACTTAGCTCCTGATACCACACCCCCAATTCGTCGTATCTTTAAGTTCTGCTTTTTTACTGCCAACAGTTGCGCCTTAGAAAAAGCACACGTACACTTAATCGCAATTCGACGATTAACTATAAAGGTCTGCTCATGAGCAACAAATGCAGCGAAACATGCCAAATTGCTTTTGAAGCCACGCAAAAACAACTCGATAAAGAGCAAGCACTCGCCGCTCAAGCGAAAGCGCTGTCTCATCCTGCTCGCTTACGCATTCTGCATATTCTTCACACTTTAGACACTATGGGCGGCTGCTTAAATAGCGATTTAGTCTCTGAGTTAGGTTTAGCGCAATCGACCGTATCAGAACACTTACGTATTCTAAAACAGGCGGGGTTTATCAGTGCAGAACCTAACCCGCCAAAGGTTTGTTACCGCATTCAACGTGAAAAACTGAACGCGTTTAACGCTCAATTTTCCGGTTTATTTAGCTAAGACACGTTGCGCGCTTTCCATGCGCGCAAAGATAAACTATAACCTTATATATCGCCTTTCGACGATAAACGAATAGAGACCACTATGACGACTGAAGTTTTAAATAGTGCCAGCGAAAAAATGAGCTTTCTTGACCGCTACTTAACGGTTTGGATCTTTGTCGCAATGGCCATCGGCGTGGGGATAGGCGCAGCCTACCCGCAAGTAGCAGAATGGAACGAAGCAATGTCCGTTGGTAGTACGAACGTACCACTCGCCATTGGTTTGATTTTGATGATGTACCCACCACTCGCCAAGGTGAACTACGGTCTATTGGGAACGGTAACGAGAGATAAAAAGGCCATCACACTGTCTCTGGTTATGAACTGGATCGTCGGTCCAATCCTGATGTTCGTTCTTGCCTTAACCTTCCTTGGTGATCATCCGGGTTACATGGTTGGCATTATTTTGATTGGCCTTGCACGCTGCATCGCTATGGTTTTAGTGTGGAATGATATTGGCGGCGGCAACAAAGAATATGGCGCGGCCTTAGTGGCATTAAATAGCGCATTTCAAATTCTGACTTACAGCGTTATGGCTTGGCTATTCATCACCGTACTTCCACCGTTCTTTGGCTATGAAGGTTTTGTGGTTGATATTTCCATGGGAGACATTGCGGAAAGCGTATTGATTTACTTAGGCATTCCGTTCCTCGCTGGTTTTCTCAGTCGTAAATGGTTAGTCGCTGCAAAGGGTGAGAAGTGGTACAACGATGTGTTTATTCCTCGAATTTCACCCATTACTTTGATCGCTTTGCTCGCCACCATCGTGCTGATGTTCAGCCTCAAAGGAGAGATGATTTTACAGCTACCAATGGATGTGTTCCGCGTGGCAGTCCCACTAGCGATCTACTTCGTATTGATGTTTTTTACCAGCTTCTTTATCGGGAAGAGAATGGGCATCCCCTACGATAAAAATGCCTCCATTGCTTTTACGGCGACGGGCAACAACTTCGAGCTGGCGATCGCGGTTTCCATTGCTGTATTTGGCCTGAACTCCGATCAAGCATTCGCTGGCGTGATTGGTCCGCTAATCGAGGTTCCTGTTCTGATTGCTTTGGTTAACGTCGCACTGCGGATGAAAACCAAATACAAAAGCTAAAATTGGAAACATAAAAGATCGAGCCAAACAGCAATATTAAGTACTAACTGACGACAGTTTTTATGTACTCACTGGGCGTTAAACCAAACTTGCCTTTAAATCGTTGGCTAAAACGGCCTTCCGATTGATAGCCACACAACTGCGCGAGTAACGCAACGTTGTATGAACCATTTTGCATCAGGTAGAGTGCGTGATTTAAGCGCACTTCTGCCAGCACTTCGCGATACTGAGTGCCCTCTTGTTTGAGTTTGCGTATCAACGTTGCTCGGCTCATAGCAAAGCGCTCAGCAACAAATTCCAAAGGGTGGTCATCGCCCGGAGAGCGTGACAGATAGCGGCTGAGTTTCTGACTGAACGAGGTATTGGAACTCGAGAAAAGCCGATGCAATAGTCCTCGCTCTGCTAACTGCTGATACAACCCCATCATCCAATAACGTTGCGTCGCTTCACTTAAACTTTCCCGTTCAAAAGAAAACAAGGCATTTAATGTCGCTTGCAGTGCTTTGTCTGTCTCCACCGCTGGGACGTAATTTCCCAATGCATTACTCATACTCAGCTCTAACATTTCATCGCTAGGTACGCAGTGAAAACTGAACATTCGTGAAAGAAAACGCCCTTGTTGAGGAAGGTTTTCAAAATTCAGCGAAGCGTTTGCTTCACAAAGCATGATGTTAGGATGAAGAATATCAAACGCTTCGTTTTTCCAAAACAGACGCTTACTCCCTTTAATGATCTGGATAATACTCGGGGAGTGAATCCTGACATTACGTAGCTTTTGCTGCTGCTCCGCACGAAACAGCGTCACTTGATATTGATGCCCCATCTTCTCCCCTTTCGTATTCAATTATCGTGTGTAAGTCGCGGTTAACTTCGCGTTGTCCAATGCAACACTATTCAACGTGAATCCCACAACCGCCGCTGGCGTGTTCTCATCCAAGTTCAACTTGTCACTTGGTAAGGCCCAAACGGTAAACTGATAGCGGTGCATACCATCTTTTTCTGGAGGACATGCGCCGCCAAAACCAGTAGTACCGTAATCGATACGAGACTCCCTACCGCCGAGCTTGCTGATATCAACGCCACGAGGCAATTCGTTAACTGAGGCTGGAATATCAAACGCTATCCAATGCCAAAAACCACTGCCTGTTGGTGCATCAGGATCGTACGCGGTAATCGCAAAGCTTTTTGTACCCTTTGGAACGTCTTTCCACATCAGTTGTGGAGACTGGTTCGCACCATCACATCCCCAACCTGAATATTCAAATGTCTTCGCCATTGGATGACCTTCTTGAATATCTTTGCTCGTTAGTTCAAAAGCATGGGCAGAGCCGATAACCAAAACGCTAAGGGCCAAAACAGACTTGTGAATCGCTTTCATGTGTTTCTTCCTTTCAATGAGTTCAATTCAAGTCTATTCATCAACCCAAGCCAGGGCACACCAATAAGTATCATGAAACATAAAATCATCGTCTATTTTGAAACTTTAAGATTCTAACATAAATTTCTTATTTTCTGAGTTGCATCTGGTTTATGCTAACTAACCGCTCATAGAACAAGGAAGACAAAATGGAACTGGATATCTTCGTCATTGACGCAGTTACAGACACGCAATTTAAAGGCAACTCAGCCGCAGTTGTACCCTTGCAAGAGTGGTTAGAACCAGATCTAATGCAAAACATTGCAGCGGAAAACAACCTCTCTGAAACCGCGTTTGTTAAAGCGATTGGTACGAATCAATATGAAGTACGCTGGTTTTCGCCACTCACAGAAATCGACTTTTGTGGACACGCAACGCTTGCTGCTTCCATGGTGTTGTTCGACCAACTCGGCGTTACAGGAAGTATTGAGTTTCATACATTAAAAGTGGGCACCTTAACCGTAATTAAGAACGCACTTGGCAAGATTGAAATGACATTTCCGACAAGAATGCCACAGCCCGTCAACGCCATTCCTACGCAATTAATTGAGGGATTAAACTGCGAAGTCACACACGTACTGCTTAGCCCACAAGCTTACTTCGTTATCGTGGAAGATGAACAAACCGTTTTTGATGTTCAATATCGATCCGACCAACTGAAACAACTCGCCCCTTACGATGTAGTCGTCACATCAAAAGGCAGTCAATACGACTTTGTATCTCGCTACTTTTGGCCAGCGAACGGCGGAGATGAAGACCCTGTCACAGGATCAGTCCACGCAGGCTTAGCACCATATTGGTCGCAAGAGCTCGGCAAAGCATCTTTAGTGGCGTATCAAGCATCAGCGCGTGGTGGCGTTCTGTACTGCGAAGTCAAAGAAAATTGCGTCAATGTATCTGGTGATGGTGTGTTGTATATGAAAGGCAAAATTTACGTCTAACTGCGCGTTGAGGATTGGCGTTAACTGTTTTTATCCTTGAGAGCCTAGCCGCCCGCTAGGCTTTTCTATTTCCTGTTGTTTCAGCGTTAATCGTTACAAAGGTTGTTCGACAATACACACTGGAGAGCCTATCTCACAGTCATAACCCGTTGGGGTAATTTCACCGGTTTGAGGGTTGCGACAAAAGCTCACCACATTGTGGGAATGTTGATTGGCAACCAACAACCACTTTTGATCACAAGACAACACAAAATCTCGTGGAAAAACCCCTTCACAGTGAATGGCTGCTCGCCTTTTTGGCGTATCGCCAGACACATCAAACACACTGATTTTGTTCTGAGCTCGGCAAGAGACATACAAAAACGTTTCATCTTGCGAAAGACGAATCGCCGCCGCCGCTTGCTGATTCTCTTCCCCTTCTAATAATTCTGTTTGATTCGAGATAAGCCACTTATCTTGGTGCTTAACCAACACAATCAAGGTTTCTGACAGTTCGCAAACCACATACGCTGTCGACTCTTGTTGGTTAAACACCACATGGCGCGGTCCCGAACCTGCGGGCAAATGAATCACTTGCGACAGTGAAAAATCCGGCGGCTGGGCCTCGTAATCATAAATAAGGACGCTATCGCTGCCTAAGTCTACGACAACCAATTGATCACTGTGCTTTAAAAACGTGACTTGATGAGCGTGAGGAGAAGTTTGGCGCTCTAAATTCGGCCCGCATCCATCAACGTATAAATCCGCCAATAAACCAAGCGGTTTACCATCGCGATCCAATTGAAATACGCTAACATTTCCAGAGCCATAATTAGCAACCGCCAACAACGGTTCTTTGATATCCAAATGACACGGATAATCGCCACTAATCGGCAAAGAGACGGATTCACTACCGCGAAAAAACGCGAGTTCTGCACCTTCATTTCTATCCATTTCGCTAAACGTATACAGCCCGTGTTCGGTGGTCGTGAGATAGGACGGATTACGTTGAACTACAACATCGTCAAGCCGAGTCAGTTCACCCGTTTCAGTGTTCAACGATAGACGCGCAATGCCCGTGCTCGTACTCGGTGGGTTGGTGTAAGTGCCAATATAAAAATGCACGTGACCAGTTGTTGTCATGGATGGCCTTATATGAGTGATTCGTATTATTCAACACCTTGCCTATTGTCATGGCAGACCGCAATCCATTTTACGAATCAGCCACTTAAAATGTGAAGCAATTGCTCATTTAAAACCGCAACGACATCGCCATTTGCAGTTAAAGTGGTTTGGCGTTTTAAACAGTATGTCAGCCTTGAGCATGAAAGCCTCGACTTACGGTTACTTTCAAGTGTTATATTAAAGACGAAGAATGTATTTTATGTTCAAGATCTAAGTTTCATTAGCAAACGCTATAATAAGAAACAAAAATCGGGATAAAATAAATAATAATCATGTAACAGTTAATTTTCCTATAAACACCAAATTGAAACACATTATTAATTTCCATTTATTTATAAATTATAATTAATTTTATAAACAACAAGGATTTATTTTAATTATGAACATTTAGATTACGACTTAATTTTATTCACGATAAATTTATTTGAGACATTAATCACACTATATTTCAAATCTCAGTAATAGACTCCGAGCCTTTCAAACCCCCATTATCAGTGAGTCTATGAAACTTTCTAATTTAAGTATCAAGTATAAAATCAGTGCGCTGATTTTGATCATTTCGTTATCTGTTATCGCTCTCTCCGTTTTCTTTACATCTGAAATCAAGATGATAGAAGGAAAGCTTACCGTATTTTCTGAAACCACCGTACCTAGCGTATTGCTCGTAAAAAATACCGAAATTGAACTCGGAATTTTAAGAAAGGATGAATTCTCTTTATTAACCAATGTCAATCACCCTCAATTCATGGAATGGGTAGCCGGATTAGAAAAATCTGAACAGAAAATTGATAAATATCTAGACCAATATGAGAAAGGACTGTGGGATCAACGCGACCGAGACGCTTTCAATAAAGTAAAAAGTGCCTGGGTTAAATACAGTGCGTTTAACAATGAATACGCGAAGTTGCTATTGAATAATAAAATCGACGAAGCAAATGAAACATTGTTAAACGGATTTTCTACATTCACACAATTATCCGATGCGATTCGTGATTTAGTGGAACTAAACCAAACCTACGTACAAGAAGATATTGCTAGCGCTCATGAAGCAGTGCGCAGCGCAATCACCTACAGCATTATTGCTATCGTCGCGCTATTGGCACTGAGTTTTACGCTAGGCCTATTCCTAACCAAACAGATCTGCACACCACTAAATTACGTGGTAAACATGGCGTCGAAAATCGCGTCGGGCGACCTAACTTACCAGCTTCCACGTAACAAAATTGGTCATGATGAGCTTGGCACCTTGGCAGATGCCTGCGTTGATATGCAAGCGAAGTTGCTTACTTTGGTCGACAGTATCTCGTCAACTACTGCTCAAGTAGGCACCGCTATTGAAGAAGTGAGCGCGATTTCCGAACAGACTTCAACAGGCATGGATGAACAACAAGTTCAGCTAAACCTTATCGCAACAGCAATGAACGAAATGCAAGCGACAGTAAATGAAGTCGCCAGCAACACCGAAGCAGCGTCAGAAACTGCAAACAGTGCTTCTCACGATGCGAAAGAAGGCCGCAGCGTCGTTCAAGAATGTATTAACCAAATCCACGAAGCGTCATTGGCGATTCAATCAGTTGGCAACATGGTGACAGAACTGGAACAAGATGCGTCTAACATTAGTGTTGTGGTTGACGTTATCCAAGACATCGCGGAACAAACCAATTTGCTTGCGCTTAACGCTGCCATTGAAGCTGCGCGCGCTGGTGAACAAGGCCGTGGTTTTGCCGTCGTAGCGGATGAAGTGAGAACGCTAGCAAGCCGCACTCAAGCTTCAACCGAAGAGATCATCACGATCATCTCTAAACTGCAAAATTGTTCGAAGAGTGCCGTTTCAGCAACAAATAACAGCAGCGATTTGATTCAAGAGTGCGTTGAGCAAGCACAAAAAGCCGGTGCAACCATCGACCAAATCGAAAAAGGCGCAGATAACATTGCTGAAATGAGCATTCAAATTGCAAGTGCTTGCAGCGAGCAAAGCTCGGTAACAGAAGAGCTGCATCGTAACGTGGAACACATCAACCAGTTCTCTAGCGAAGTGGCGACAGGTTCACGCCAAACCGCAATTGCATGTCGCGATTTAAGTGAGCTGGCGGTAGGTCTACAAGAGATCGTCGGTCAGTTCAAAACTGCATAGTCACTCACGTCATTCTTATCTATTCGAGCCCAGCGCTCATCGCTGGGCTTTTTTAATGTCATTTGCCGATAAAAACCGGAGCTTGGTCAAGGTTCTTTAAATTGAGGCCTTCATAGCCCTCTTCCAACGCTAAGCCTCTCTATTTAAAAAGAATCGCTTGTAGATAAAATGCTAAGCTCTAAAAAGAAATCGTTATGGATGGCAGTTAGCGACGGGTTGGCAGGCTCAATCAACACGCTCCCGTTCACAAATTATCTATTCATGCATTACTTCTTCAAAGGAAGCACCGCACTATGAAGCGAATCATTTTTGGCACATTGGTTATTGCCCTTTTAAGCGCCTGTTCAAAAGATAACACGCACCAAGCGCTTGGCACTTTAGAACGTGACCGCGTAACGTTCACTGCCACATCTAATGAGATAATTAGAGCCCTTCCTGTCAAAGAAGGCAGCTTGGTCAGTGAAGGGGAAGTGTTGGTTCAGCTCGATACCAAGAATCAACAAGCCGTTCTTGCACACGCCGTTGCCGAGCAAGCCAAAGCGGGAGCGTATTTGCTTAAATTGACCAATGGTGAACGTCCAGAAGACATTGCTGCCGCATCGGCACGCGTAGCCCGAGCGGAAGCGCAGCTCACCGAAGCGCAGAAAAACTATCAACGCAAAGCAGAACTGGTGCGTAAAAAGCTCATCAGCCAATCCGAAAAAGATTCCGCTCTTGCGGCAAGGGACTCTGCGAGAGCGGAATTAGACTCAGCAAAAGAAGAGTTCAGTAAGCTCACCGCAGGTTCTCGCCTAGAAGACATCGAACAAGCTAAAGCCGCTTTAATGGCGGCAAAAGCCGAAGTGGCGTTGCAAGAGCAAAAACTGGCAGAACTCACCATCACGGCCACGCGTGACGGTACGCTCGATAATTTGCCTTACAACCTTGGCGAACGCGTACCAGTGAACGGTGTGGTTGCCGTGATTCAAGCCAACCGCGTGCCGTATGCGCGAGTGTATGTTCCTGCCGATTATCGAATCGGGTTTATTCCTGGAAAAACCGTGACGGTAAATGTCGATGGCCTTGAGAGTCCATTACAAGGCACCGTTCGTTGGGTGGCTAGTGAGCCGTCATTCACGCCCTACTTCGCACTAACCGAAGAAGAACGTTCACGATTGATGTATCTAGCAGAAGTTGATTTACCTGAGTCTGCAAAAACGTTGCCGTCCGGTGTGCCTGCCCAAGTAGATTTGGTGGAGTAAGCCAATGACCGAGTATGCAATTCAAGCTCAAAATGTGGTCAAAAAGTTCGGCGACTTTACTGCTATCAATAACATCACACTCAACGTGCCCAAAGGCAGCATTTACGGATTTTTGGGGCCAAATGGTTGCGGTAAGTCGACCACCATCCGTGTGCTCACCGGCCTTCTCAGCCCAAGCGAAGGCAGTGTGGATGTGCTTGGATTAGAAATCCCAAAGCAATCCGAACAACTGCGGCTCAAAATTGGTTACATGACACAAAAGTTCTCGTTGTACGATGACCTATCCGTTCAAGAGAACCTCGAATTTATTGGGCAAATTTTTGGTTTAAGCAGCAAGTCGCTGAAAGAGCGGATAGAAGAGCAGCTCACCACTTACGGGTTGGATCAATTGCGCAAACAGCGCGTAAGCGGCATGAGTGGCGGACAAAAGCAGCGCCTTTCACTCGCCGCGGCGACCATGCACAAACCCGAACTGCTATTTTTGGATGAGCCGACATCCGCCGTTGACCCCGAAAATCGACGCGATTTTTGGGAGCAGTTATTCGACTTGTGCGATCAAGGTACGACGATTTTGGTCACCACGCATTACATGGACGAAGCGGAACGCTGCCACCGTCTGGCGATCATGGAATCGGGCGAAATTCGTGCCGATGGCGAACCCGAACAGTTAATGGAACAGATGGGCGTTAATATCATTGAGGTGAAAGCCGACAAACTTCGTGAACTCAAAGAAAAGCTGATTCAACGTGACGAAGTTCGCTCTGCGGCGCAGTTGGGGATTCGTTTACGCATCCTTATCCACCAGCATGTCGAGCAGCCGATTGAATGGTTAAAGCAGACGTTTCCTGAACTTCAAAACGCTGAAATGAACCACGCTCGCCCAAGCTTAGAAGATGTTTTTGTCAGCGTGACAGGGAAAGGCCGCCAATGATGAAACCTATCGCCCGCATGAAAGCCGTCATGATCAAAGAGATTCGCCAACTTTCCCGTGACCGAATCACGTTTGGCATGGTGGTGATGATCCCGCTTATCCAGCTTTTGCTGTTCGGCTTCGCAATCAATACGGACATTCGAAACATTCCGGTAGGTGTTGTCGATCAAAGTGGCAGTACCGCCGGGCGGATCATTACCCAATCCGTAAAAGTCACTCAAGTGGTGGATATCAAAGAAACCTATGCCACCGCGCAAGAGGCTGAACAAGCGATTCAAGATGGTATTGTGCGCGCCGTGCTGATTTTGCCAAGCGATCTCACACAACGCATGATGCAAGGTCGAGAACTTGGGCAATGGATTGTGGATGGGTCAGATACCATGATCAGCTCGGCAATATTGTCGTTGCAAACCATGCCATTAACCGATTTTGATTTCGAGATTCGCCCAGAGCCAAGCAAAACATTCGAAGTCGCACTCTACTACAACCCAAGTCGGCGTTCTGCGGTCAACATCGTACCCGGCTTACTCGGTGTGATTCTCACCATGACGATGATTTTGTTCACAAGTGCCGCGATTGTGCGAGAACGTGAACGGGGAAATTTGGAGCTATTGATAACCACGCCCATCCACTCGATAGAGCTAATGGTGGCGAAAATCGTGCCGTATATCTTTGTCGGCTTAATTCAGGTTTTCATCATTCTAGGGTTGGGACATTGGATTTTCGGCGTACCAATTAACGGTGCCATCAGCCAAATTCTGTTTGGAACCTTGTTGTTTATCGCCGCCAGCTTAACCTTAGGATTGGTCATATCCACCATCGCCACAACACAGCTTCAAGCGATGCAAATGACGGTGTTCATTCTTCTGCCTTCGATTCTGCTATCTGGGTTTATGTTCCCTTACGAGGGCATGCCAGTCGCAGCACAGTGGATTTCAGAAGCCCTGCCCGCCACTCACTTTATGCGCATGATTCGAGGCATTGTGTTGCGAGGGGCGGATCTGATGGACTTATGGCGAGATACCCTTTGGTTGCTCGGGTTTACCGTATTTGGATTGGTCGTCGCGTCACTGAGGTTTAAGAAATCGCTCGATTAAACTTGCCAATTTTTTCTCTTCCGCAGAAACAAAAATAGCCTCGACAATGAGGCTATTTTTGTTTGGATATTCAAATTTAGTTTTACCGGACTTAACTAAGCAAATCACCTTAATAATATTCTCCGTACGAGCAGTCTCGTAAGTCTGAAATACTGTAGTTTTTCAAAGAGTTGATTTTAAAGTTAAACACCACCTGTTTACAGACGACACCTTCACGATCGGTATAGGTAATAAAACCTTCACTGTAAGCACGTTTGCCATCAGAAGACGTAACATCGGCCACGAGCTCTAAATGCCCTTTGTGAGCTTCTACGCGGTTCATCATTTCAAACACATCCATCCACTCTTCACGATTTGCCATTTGTATCAACATGGATTTGGCCTGTGTTTCCAACTGCTGCGGATACACGTAATAACGGTTGTAACCAAAGTATGCGCACATCAGTAATAGAACGAGTGCAAATGAGGTTGTTCTTGTCATGCAAGCTGCCTCTTGTTGTTATAAAAACTCTGCTTCGTTAATTCAGTATAGGAAGCGAGCAAAGTTTAGGTTATAGAACTTGCTCAAATAACAGAGGATCGTCAGAGACAGTCAATTCTATGACAAGCTCAGCACAGGTTTTACTTATGAAACATGACAAATTCTAAGAGCTTGAACTATGGAATATGCACACCGATCTGGGTTGTCACCATGCGGTGATCTGAGCCTTGTGGTAAAGCAGAGGATTCACGAGAGCAAATGACTCGCTGTCCTTGCTCGGATTTTAGCCACAAATGATCAATACCTATCATCATCGGCTCTGGCACGTTGATGCCTTTGATGTTAGTTGGCCAGCTCGTCACTGGCGCGGTTTGAAAACTCGGGAACAGCGTAGAAAAACGAGGGCTAACCGAGGAGAGATTGAAATCCCCCACAACCAACACCTCTGGCTCGGGATAAAGCGCGGTCAGCGTTTCTATGGTTCGCACCAACGCATTTCTTTGATGCCAAAGCTCGCTGGTTCTTGGTGACGGAGGATGAGCCGCAAACAAAGTGATCGGTGCTTGACCTTTAGGCAGCCAAACCGCTCTGATGACTTCTTGTCCATTTGGCGCACGATAAACCGAAACTTCCGTGATGGGGTGTCGGCTAAGAATCATCAAATTTGAAGGGTACCCCACGTCACGTTGGCCACCATAATAATGCGGATAGACATCATCCAACATGTGCAAGAGGCTGCCAACACGCGGCGTCAGTTCTTGCATCACCACCAAATCAGCAGGATGCCTCAACAGATAGTTGATGAACTGATTGATGTCTGAGTTTTCGTAAAAAAGATTAAATTGAATGACGCTCAACGAGTGCGAGCAAGACGCCACATGACTGCGCTGCGGCGGAACAAGTAACGAGACAAACAAAATAGCGACAAAGGCAGAAAATGCACTTTGCAACCATCGGCGAGCAATAAAAAACGCCGAGGCTAAAACAACGTAAGTGAACACAATGAGGGCGGGAATCGAGGTAAGATTCTCCGCCCACCAAATATGTTCAATTTGCCTGACCGCCAGCCAAATAAGAGCGGGTAGAAGCAATAGGATCCACTTAAAAACGCTCGACACACGCACTGCTCGTTTCGCTATTACATATCATAAGCTTAAATGCAATTTCTCAACTCGCCAGTGCGTGAAGCGTTGATGTTAGACGTGGTGTACCGCCTCCTCGACAGGCTCTGGCTGAGCGGCCGTTTCACTGATTTCAATCTTAACCGCTGCGACTTTGAATTCAGGAATTTTCGCATGCGGGTCCGTGGCCGTAGTCGTCAAGCGGTTGACTGGCGACTCAACGAAATGGAACGGGATAAACACCACCCCTTTTTGCATTCGCTTAGTCACAAACGCATCAATTTCGATGCTGCCACGACGAGTCGACACTTTTAGGCGCTGACCATTATGGATACCAATTACTTCGGCATCTTCAACACTGATCATCGCTCTTGGCCCAGCAAGGTTATCCAACCCTTTCGTTTTGCGTGTCATCGTACCGGTGTGGAATTGTTCTAGCACACGCCCTGTTGTAAGCACCAAAGGATACTCTTCGTCAGGCAACTCAGCTGCATAACGGAACGGCACGCCCACCATTTGCCCTTTCCCTCGGGTAAATTGGGTTTGGTGCATAATACGAGTACCGTTTGGATTGTTCTTGTTACTTGGCCATTGAACACCGTTCGGCGTGATCGCGTCCCAACGCAACCCTGCATATTGCGGCGTTACACGCGCGATCTCGCTAGTGATTTCAGAAACACACTGGTAATGCCAATCGCTGCCCATCGAGTTTGCGATCGCTTGAATGATCCACCAATCTTCTTTCGCCTCACCCGGCGCTTTCACTGCCGCATTAACGCGCTGCACGCGTCGCTCAGTATTGGTGAAGTGACCGGATTTTTCCGCAAATGAACAAGAAGGCAATACCACATCGGCGTACTGCGCCGTCTCGGTGAGGAAGATGTCTTGCACGACCAAAAAGTCGAGTGCTTCCAACCCTTCAATCACGTGTGCTTGGTTTGGATCGCTCAGTACTGGGTTTTCGCCCATGATGTACATCCCGCGAACTTCTCGTTTGCACGCCGCATCGATGATTTCCGTTAGGGTAAGCCCTTGCTCAGAAGGTAAGTTCGGCGCATCCCACTCAATCGCGAATTTCTGACGAACAATCGGGTTATACACTTTTTGGTATCCCGGATAACAGTTCGGCAATGCGCCCATATCACACGCACCTTGTACGTTTGATTGACCGCGCAGTGGGTTAATACCACCACCCTCAATACCGATGTTGCCACACAACAATTGCAGGTTTGCAATCGAACGAACGTTGTCGTGCCCTGTTGTATGCTGGGTAATACCCATTGAGTAATACACCGCCGTGCGTTTTGCCGTACCAATCATTCGTGCCATCGCGAAAATATCGTCCGCTTTTACGCCCGTCACTAACTCAACTTTGTCGAGGTTGTACGCTGGCGACATCACCTCTTGAAGCAAGGTATCAAAGCCGTCGACGCGCTCTTCGATGTATTCTTGATCGTACCAACCATTTTTGATGATTTGCTGCATCACGCCATTGAGCAACATAACATCCGTACCCGGACGATGCGCCAAGTACAGCTCTGCATGTTCGGCCATGTCTACTCGTTTCGGGTCTGCCACAATCAAGCGCGCCCCGTGATGACGAATCGCCTGTTTGATGTGCGAAGCAATGATCGGGTGCGCAGATGTGGTGTCAGAACCGATAATAAAGATCACATCGGAATGCTTAATGCTTGGAATGTCGTTGGTCATCGCACCACTCCCCAACGATGCTTCAAGCCCTGTCACACTTGATGCGTGACACAAACGTGCGCAGTGATCAACGTTGTTCGTACCAAGTTCACGACGGATGAATTTTTGAAACGCGTAGTTATCTTCGTTAGTGGTTTTCGCTGAAGAGAATCCGGCCAGTGCGTTGCTACCAAAATCTTGCTTGATGGTCGAAAACTTCGAAGCCACTAGCTGAATCGCTTCGTCCCAACTTGCTGGCTGCAACCAACCATCTTTACGAATCAGTGGTGTCGTTAAACGCTCTTCGCTGCTAATGAAATCAAAACCAAAACGGCCTTTCACGCACAGCATACCTTGGTTAACCGGCGAATCCGCCCCTTTTACATAGCGGATTTTGTTTTGTTGCTCATCGACAAACATGGTCAACTTACAACCCACACCACAATAGGTACAAATGGTATCGACGGCTTTTAGATGTTCGGTTCTGCCTTGAGAGCGGTCACGGCTGTCCACCATCGCGCCCGTTGGACATGCCTGAACACACGCCCCACATTGCACGCATTTTGAATCGCCCATGAGCGTCAAACCGCTGCAACTTGCGCCTTTTTCATCGGAGCGGAATCGTGGACGATCATCTGGTCGTAAAGCTGGTCGGCCATTTTTATCCGACACAAAACTCAACACACCATGTACCGCTTGCTCGCGGCATGCTTGAATACACTGACCACAACTGATGCAGCGGTTAGCATCAAATTCAATGAACTCAGAACTGCGGTCTACTTCGTATTTATGACGAAGATCTTTCGCTCGCAAATCGAGCCAATCTTGATGACCAATCACGTTAGCAGAGGAAACGTCCACGGAAACATCGAAATGTTGCTCGGCATGATATTCCGTTGAGTAATCTCGCAAGGCACAGTCGGTATTCGCTTGGCAACCACACTCTAAGCAGCGCGCCGCTTCTTTCATGGCCTCTTCGTTATCAAAGCCCAGTTCCACTTCAGCAAAACTCTGCTCACGCTGCGCTGGAGTCAACTCCGGCATGATTGAACGAGCAACTTTTTGGATGTTTTCAAAATGAAGTGGGTCAACCTGCGCCAGTTTTTTCTCTTTACGAGAGTTGAACGCAGGTTTCTGCATGTCCGCCATATCGCCATCGAGGAACAGATCAATCGCTTTTGCCGCAACTCGCCCATCTCCCACGGCTTCAACCGCTGTCGCAGGACCACGACGAAAATCACCGATACTGAAGATATTGCCCGTACCCGTGTGCATGGTTTGCGAGTCGGACTCAGATGTGTCCCAACGCGTGAGTGGAATGGAGAGCTCATCGTTTTCTAAGAAGCTGAGATCCGGCTTTTGCGATACCGCTGCAATCACGGTATCAAATGCTTCAGTAAAGAACTCACCCGTTGGTTTCGGACTACGACGACCAGACGCATCTGGCTCACCTAACGCCATTCGTTCTAATCGAATTGCCTTCACGCGGCCGTTTTCACCCGCGATGTTTTGCGCCGGATTCGTTAAGAAATGGAACTTCACGCCCTCATGTTCAGCTTCGACGATTTCGTAGTCTTCGGCTGGCATTTCGTCACGAGTTCGACGATAGATCAAAGTGGTATCGGCACCCGCACGACGCGCCGTACGCGCACAGTCGATCGCAGTGTTACCACCACCAATCACGGCAACTTTTTTGCCCGTAACGTAGTTTTGCTCTGTAACGTAATCTTTCAGGTAATCAACACCGAGGTAGCAACCGTCCAACTCGCTACCAGGATAATTCATTTCTACCGCTTGAGACGCCCCCACAGCCAAACAGACAGCATCGTAGTCTTCACTCAATTGCGACAGCGTGAAATCAACCCCAAGCTTTTTGTTGGTTTCAACTTGCATGCCGTTGCGGCACATCAGTTCGATTTCTTTGTCTAGAATGTCTTTGGGTAGGCGATATTCAGGAATGCCGTAGCGTAGCCAACCGCCTGCTTTTGGCATGGACTCAAATACGGTGACGTCATAACCTTCATTCGACAAGTAATAACCTGCCGTTAAGCCACCGGGACCACTACCAACAACGGCGATCTTGCGATGCTTCGCTGGTTTTTTCTCTGGGACATACGCTTCATGCGCCGCTAAATCTGCGTCTGCGGCATGGCGTTTGAGTTGGCGAATGGCAATCGGCTCATCCACCAAAGAACGGCGACACTCACTTTCGCAGAATGCCGGACACACACGCCCAATCGATAACGGCATTGGTAGTGTGCGTTTAATAACTTCAATCGCTTTTTGATGATCGTTTTGCGAGATATGGTAGAGATAAGATTGGATGTCTACCCCAGCAGGACACGCCGTTTTGCATGGAGCTTCACAGTCTGCGTAGTGGTCCGTCATGATTCGGTTGAGCGCTTTTCTGCGGTGCTCACTAAGTTGTTCTGATTGTGTGACGACATTGAGGCCGCGGTACACTTTGAGATCACAGGCGCGCTTAGTTCCGCCACTTTCCACTTCGACCACACACAAATCACACGGAATTTTCTCGTTACTTTTGTTCATTCCGCACAGTGAAGGGATTTCGACCCCGCACACTTTGGCTGCTTCCAGAAGGGTTAGCCCCTCTTCTACAATTCTATATTTTCCATCGATGACAATTTCTATCATACAACCCCCGAAGCAGGCACATTAAACCTTACATTCTATAAGGATAACCCCTACCATGGAAAGTTCGTGTGACAAAAAACTCACTAGCGAGATATTTCTTAGCGATTAATATGTCCAATTGACTTTAAGATGTAGAACTCATTATCTCGAAAGGGGTCGGTATAATCCTTGACTTTACCCCTAGGGTAACCTTTATTATTTAGTGGTTACTCGATATATAAGCTCATTTTGACTGGAAACCGTATGCGTCTGAAATCATTGCATACAATTTGGCTAACGTTATGTACAACGCTGATACTGCTGGTATCTAGCGTGGTAAATAGTGCGCCTTTAATGAGCCTAAAAATGATGTCGAGTGATGCCATGATGTCTGCTCACATGACGGAAATGGCAAGCGAGAACGATCACTGCGGCTCCCCGAGTATGAGCATGGAGATGGCCTCATCGTTGAGCTCCGACTCTGCAGAGATTACCATGAGCTGTGTTGATGGCTCCGGTATGATCCACAATTGCTGTACAGCATCTTGCTCATTCGTTTTTGTCCCATTACCAGTCACTGACAGCCAGCTCTCCCCATTGGCTTGTCGCGCATCCATTGCCTCAGAAATTACCGCACCAGTGGTACAAGTCACCCATGATTTGTATCGGCCTCCGATAGTTTAATCCATACAAAGCATTCGACCCTGCATCGCTTTGCAGGCAGTTTCTTTGCGCCCAACTGATAGCGTGCTCACCTCAGCTATTCGCTCGTAACTCCATTTGTTACCTGCTATTTAGCGATAAAAAAGTGCGTCATCCGTTTGGCAAATACCAACGCTCTCCCGCTCGGTTCAATCGATCCCGAAACGCAAAAGAGCTTGGTATCAATTTGGATGTAAATTATGGAATTCAACCCAAATCGCTTAGTGGCACCAGTATGCTCACTGGCTCTGGTTGCCCTACCTGCTTTCAATGTGGTGGCACAATCGCCAGCCAATACGAAAGCACAACAAGAAGCGCAAGCTCAATCAATCCACGCTCAGTCAACCAATGAGCTAGCAAACCTCATTAGCGTTGCGTTGAGTAACGATGGCAACCGTAAGCAGTTCTATGCTCAATCGGAAGCAATGCGTGAAACAGGCGTAGCCAGCGCAACCTTGATGGACCCGAAATTGAAAGTCGGTTTTGGTGGTTTGCCTGTCGATAGCTTCAAATTTGACGAGGATCCGATGACCAATATCTCCGTCGGTTTGATGCAACAGTTCGAACGTGGCTCGACGCTCAATCTTCAACAAAAGAAAGCCAATCAACAAGCCGATGGTTTGTCGTTGCAAGTTCACGCACGGGAGCTTGAAGTGGCAAACAGCATGACTCAGCTTTGGTTGGAGCTGGGCTATCAGCAGAAAGCAGAGCAAATTTTGCTAGAAAACCGTCGGCTCATGACGGAAATGGAAAACTTCATTCAAACCAATTACTCAATCGGCAAAAGCGAAGCGCAAGATTTACTGAATGCACAGCTTCAAGTGAGTAAGTTGGATGAAAAGCTGCAAGCCAACGCACAAATGCAGCGCCGTTTGGTCTCGCAACTCTCAGAATGGTTGGGCTCGGACTGGCTCAATACCTATACCCAAAACGGACGCTCAACACTTCAAGCCAGCAACACACTGACTTGGGCGTCATTAAACCAAAAGTTGTCTGCAAATAACGAAACGACCAAGCACTACCAACAGTTGAGTGAGCACCCGATGGTGAAAATGGCAGACGTAAGTATTTCTGCCAATGAAACTCAAGTGGACATTGCAGAGCAAGCTTACACGCCTCAATTCGGTGTGGAAGTGATGTACGCCTATCGTCAAGCCAACAATATGAAAGGCGAACCTGCATCGGATTTGGTGAGCGCGTATCTAACAATGGACATTCCCCTGTTCACTGGCAATCGCCAAGACCGCAACTTAGCCGCCGCTCAGTATCAAGTGGGGGCTGCTCGCTCACAAAAAGATACGTTACTGACTCAGATGAACGCGAAGGTCAACACATTGCTGGTTGATCGCGCCAACTTGAGTCAGCGTTTAGAGCGTTATCAATCCACCTTACTTCCCCAAGTTCAAGCTCGTATTCACGCGGTAGAAAGGGGTTATCAAAACAACACCGCACAGTTTAACGACGTGATCATGGCAAGCACAGACGAGCTGGCGCTAAAGCTCGAACAGCAACGTCTTATTACCGATTTAAACATCGTAAACAGCAACTTAGCGGCTTTATTGGGTGGTTTCGAATATCAAGTATCCGCACCCAACATCACGACTGAAGCAAGCGCGAACTAAAACAAAACATGAGAGAACCCAAGTTTGGGGACGATGGCGAATGCACACCAATAAACAATCAACATCGCTGTCATGCCTCATGGGGAAAATAAGGAATTAGGAATGAGTTCAAATTCAATCAAGATAGCAACCATTGCTCTGCTTGTTGGCGGGGCACTAGGGTTTGGCGTTAATCAGTACCTATCTGGTGCAAACCACGACATGAGTGGCTCAGGCGCTAACGCTGCAAGCAGCTCAAACGAGCCACTCTATTGGGTTGCTCCAATGGATCCAAATTATAAGCGCGACAAACCGGGCAAATCGCCAATGGGCATGGACTTGATCCCAGTGTACGCTGAAGATCTCGCAGGTGAACAAGACAAACCCGGCACGGTAAAAATTGACCCATCAGTTGAAAACAACTTAGGTGTAAAAACCGCTCAAGTCTCTTTAGAGCAACTTTCACCTCGGATTGAAACTGTCGGCTATATCGCGTTTGACGAAAGTCATTTGTGGCAAACCAACGTTCGCGTGGCTGGCTGGGTTGAAAAGCTTTACATCAATGCCGTGGGTGAAAAGGTCAACAAAGGCGATGTGCTGTTCACGCTGTATTCGCCTGAGCTAGTCAAAGCACAAGAAGAGCTACTGAACGCCTACCGAACTGGGCGTAATGGTCTGGTGAAAGGCGCGACAGAACGTTTAGTGACACTGGGTGTTGATCGTTCTCAAATCAGAGCCATCACTCAACGCGGGAAAGCGTCGCAAACTATTGAAATTAAAGCTCCGGAAGATGGCGTCATCGCGAGTTTGAACGTTCGTGAAGGTGGTTACCTATCCCCTGCTCAAGCGGTGATCAGCGCGGGCCCACTTGAAAATGTATGGGTGGATGCCGAAGTATTTGAGCGCCAAGCTCACTGGATGAAAGCAGGAAGTAGCGCCACTATGACGCTTGATGCTATTCCAGGCAATGAATGGAAAGGGGTTGTCGACTACGTATACCCTATTCTGGATCCTAAAACTCGTACCTTGCGTGTACGCCTCAAGTTCCCTAACCCGAATGGCGATCTTAAACCTAATATGTTTGCCAACATTGCCCTTCAACCAGTCACTGATAACGCAGTTATGACGATTCCTAAGTCTTCCGTTATTCGATCCGGCGGTATGACCCGAGTCGTGTTGTCTGAAGGCGATGGTAAATACCGCTCAACGCGCATCAAAGTTGGGCGTGAAGCCGACGACAAAATCGAGGTGCTGCAAGGTCTGTCTCAAGATGATCGCATCGTAACCTCTGCGCACTTTATGTTGGATTCGGAATCGAGCCAAACGGCTGATCTATCCCGTATTTCATCACCTACTGAAGCCAAAGTAGAAACAGTTTGGGCTAAGGGTGAAATCACCGATGTGATGAAAGATCACCGTATGTTGACCATTAATCATCAGCCCGTAGCAGAGTGGGATTGGCCGGGTATGGTCATGAACTTTACCCTCGCAGATGACGTTGATGTGGGCACTCTGCAAAAAGGCCAAGCTATCGAGTTTGAAATTCAGAAAACAGAGTCCGGTCAATATGAAGTCGTTGACTACAAAACCGATGACAGCGTTGTCGTGACTGACGTATGGATTACCGGAGATATCAGCATGTTGATGGCGAATTTTGGGATGATAACTCTCAACCACCTCCCAGTTGCAGAATGGAACTGGGAGGCAGGAGAGATGAACTTCTCTGTGGGTGATGAAGTGGATCTATCCGGATTCAAAGAAGGTCAGAAAGTACGGTTTTTAGTTGAAAAACAAGGAGCTGACTACGTCTTGAAGCAACTTGAAGCGGTTGAGGGCTAACTATGATTGGAGCAATAATCCGCTGGTCGATCAAAAACCGTTTCATGGTTTTGATCGCTACCTTAGCGCTTGTTTTAACCGGACTTTACAGTGTAAAGAATACACCTGTAGACGCCATTCCGGATCTTTCTGATGTTCAAGTGATCATCAAAACAAGCTACCCAGGCCAAGCACCTCAAGTGGTGGAAGATCAAGTTACTTATCCGCTAACCACCGCGATGCTCGCCGTACCGGGTGCAGAAACCGTTCGTGGTTATTCATTCTTTGGTGACTCATATGTTTATATCATTTTTAACGATGATACCGACATGTATTGGGCACGTTCGCGCGTTTTAGAGTACCTAAGCCAAGTAGCACCTAAATTACCACCGAGTGCAAAACCGACATTAGGACCAGATGCAACGGGTGTGGGCTGGGTCTACAGCTATGTACTGCAAGATAAAACTGGCAACCATGATCTTGCTGATCTACGCAGTATGCAAGACTGGTTCTTGAAATATGAGCTGCAAACCGTCGATGGCGTCTCTGAAGTCGCAACCGTTGGCGGTATGGTGAAGCAATATCAAGTTCAGATTGACCCAGCTAAGCTACGTGCTTACAACCTGACACTGCAACAAGTGAACATGGCGATCCAAAACGGCAATCAGGAAACGGGCGCCTCTGTTGTTGAAGTAGCAGAAGCGGAACATATGGTTCGCACTACAGGTTACCTAACGAGTATTGAGGATATTGAATCACTCCCGCTCAAAGTGACAGAGAAAGGTACACCGCTCTTATTGGGCGACATAGCTGACATCAACTTAGGTCCGCAAATGCGTCGCGGCATCTCTGAACTTAACGGCGAAGGTGAAGCGGTTGGTGGCGTTATTGTCATGCGATTCGGCGAAAACGCGAGTGAAGTCATCAGCAAAGTTAAAAACAAACTGGAAGATTTACAGCGCAGCTTACCGGATGGTGTAGAAATCGTGCCTACTTACGATCGCTCCACGCTGATTAACGCTGCCGTAGAAAACTTGTGGAAGAAATTGGCGGAAGAATTCATCGTCGTGGCGATTGTTTGTGCCCTCTTCCTATTTCACATCCGTTCGTCTTTGGTGATCGCGCTGAGCTTGCCCGTCGGTATTTTATCCGCGTTTATCGTCATGCATTCTCAAGGCATTAATGCCAACATCATGTCGCTCGGGGGGATTGCCATAGCAATCGGTGCAATGGTGGATGGTGCCATCGTAATGATAGAAAACGTCCACAAGCATATTGAACGAACGCCTCTCACGGATAAGAACCGCTGGCAAGTGATTGGCAAAGCCGCTGAAGAAGTGGGCGCGCCCCTGTTCTTCTCACTGCTTATCATCACGTTAAGCTTTGTGCCAGTGTTTGCACTGGAAGGTCAAGAAGGCAAGATGTTCTCCCCTCTCGCCTTTACTAAAACTTATGCAATGGCGGCAGCGGCAGGTTTGGCAATTACCCTCGTACCTGTGCTCATGGGTTATTTCATCCGTGGCAACGTATTACCAGAGCATAAGAATCCAGTAAATAGAGGCTTAATTGCGCTGTATCGCCCGTTGCTGAATACCAGCCTCAAGTATCCTAAGAGTATGATCGTTATCGCTTTAGGCCTAATGGCGTCAGCTTACTATCCAACCAGTCAACTGGGTAGCGAGTTCATCCCACCATTGGATGAAGGCGACTTGATGTACATGCCGACTACGTATCCGGGAATCTCGATTGGTAAAGCACGTGAACTAGTTCAGCAAACTAACAAACTGATCAAAACCGTACCGGAAGTCAAAACGGTTTGGGGCAAAATTGGCCGTGCAGAAACGGCTACCGACCCTGCGCCACTCACTATGATTGAAACTGTTATTCAGCTAAAACCTCACGATCAATGGCGTGAAGGCGTGACGACAGAGTCGTTACGCAAAGAGTTCGATGAACTGATTCAGTTTCCAGGACTCACCAACGCTTGGGTAATGCCGATCAAAACGCGTATCGACATGCTGGCGACCGGTATTAAAACGCCAATTGGGATCAAGATTGCAGGCCCAGACCTGAAAGAGATCGAAAAAATTGGTGCTCAGCTGGAACCTATTCTTAATAGCGTTCACGGCACCTCATCTGTATATGCGGAGCGTGTCGCGGGTGGCCGTTACGTAACGATTGATATCAAACGCCGCGCAGCTGCGAGATATGGATTGAGCATCAAAGACGTTCAGCAAGTTATCTCAACAGCTGTTGGGGGTATGAATGTTGGAGAAACCATTGAAGGCTTGGAACGCTACCCGATTAACGTCCGCTATCCGCAAGATTACCGTGACTCTGTGGTTAAACTGCAAAACCTACCACTGGTAACCCCCAACGGCGCACGCATCGCACTCGCAGACGTGGCAGATATTCGTTATGAGGATGGCCCACCGATGATCAAAACCGAAAACGCGCGTCCAAACGGTTGGGTTTTCGTGGATATCGAAGGTCGTGACCTGGGCTCATACGTCGTGGAAGCACAACAAGTAGTAGCAGATCAACTTGAATTACCTGCGGGTTATTCGCTGGCTTGGTCAGGTCAGTACGAATACATGGAACGCGCCAAAGACCGCTTAAGTGTCGTAGTACCAATCACTATTGCGATCATCATGATGCTACTTTACTTCAGCTTCCGCCGTGTGGGTGAGGTGCTGATCATCATGCTAACGCTGCCTTTAGCAATGGTTGGTGGCTTATGGCTGATGCATTATCTGAACTACAACTTCTCTATTGCCGTGGGGGTTGGGTTTATCGCCCTCGCCGGCGTTGCGGTGGAGATAGGCGTCATCATGCTGGTGTATCTCAACCAAGCGTGGCACCACCGAAAACTGGATGCAGAAGAGAAACAACGACCGCTTCAAGCGCGGGATCTTACAGACGCAATTCGCGAAGGTGCTGGCTTACGTGTGCGGCCTGTCATGATGACCGTATTAACGGTAATCATTGGTCTTATTCCAATCATGTACGGCGAGGGGACAGGCTCTGAAGTGATGCAACGCATCGCTGCACCGATGATTGGTGGCATGGCCTCTGCCCTGCTGTTAACACTGCTTGTGTTACCTGCCATCTTCAAGCTGTGGAAACAGCGTGAAGTGAAATCAACTCAACACCAAGATAAATAACAACGAGCGCCATTATTCAGAGAGTAATGGCGCGATAGCTCATTGATAGTAAAGGAAATCAACATGAAAAAGACTCTTATCACTCTTGCTCTAACCATGGCATCGGGTGGCGTATTTGCTCAAATGGATAACTCAAACATGAACCACGAAAATATGGAGCATGGTCAAATGGATCACGGTTCCATGAACATGGATAAAATGCCGATGGATCATGGGAAAATGGACCACGGTAAAATGGATCATTCTGGTATGAGCAGCATGCCGGGCATGTCAGCGGTTGGTATGCCTGCAAATGGCGCAAAACCAGACAAAGTCGTTCATGTACTCTTAACGGATGATATGAAAATTACATTCAAAAAAGACGTGACAATAGAACCGGATGATGTGGTTCAATTTGTGGTAATGAATACAGGCAAAATCAATCACGAATTTACCATTGGCTCAGCAGAAGAACAGCTTAAACACCGTGAAATGATGAAAACCATGTCTGGCGATCACATGCATGACTCCGGCAATGCTGTCACTGTTGAACCAGGCAAAGCGAAACAACTCCTGTGGCACTTCCATGGCGATAAAAATGTAGAGTTCGCGTGTAATATCCCCGGACATGCAGAAGCCGGCATGGTCAAAAAAGTGGAACTGTAGTGAAACCGGATTTACGCATTCATACGGTTCATAGACGTTAAATGTACATACAAAAGGAGCTGATTCAGCTCCTTTTTATTTCGATCCAAATACTAGATTATCGCATCACAAACAGCTCTTCATGATAGTGATGTTCTGTATCAAAACGATATGCCTCTAACTCTTTTTTCAGGGTTCGAGAGAATACCTCCGGTCCACAGAAATAAAACTCATAACGCGATAAGTCGCCGCATTCCTTCGCAATTCGTTCAACATTAAGTCGAGGTGAAACCGCAGTATCTATCACGTTTAGTTTCACTTGTGCCTGATGCGCGGCATTCCACAGTTCATCCACTAAATGACTATCTAAGCCACGTGTGCAATAAAACAAATGCACTGGCGGATGTATTTTTAACGCTTTCAGTGAAGATAAGATGGCAAAGAACGACGCTATCCCGACACCACCAGCAATCCAAACTTGCGGCTTGTTGACATCAAACTCTAAACGTCCATACGGCCCTTCAACAACAACCTCATCGCCCGCTTTCACGCGCTGGTACAAATTGGTCGTGAAATCGCCTAGCTCTTTGATCAAAAAACGGACCTCTGGATCGTGCTCACCTGAAACAATCGTAAACGGATGTGGATCTTCATTACCAAAACGAACGTAAGCAAACTGTCCTGCTTTGTGCCCTTGCCAAGGTTTTCCTTGACCGTTATTGCTTGGCGCCAAAACCAGCTCCATCACGCGCGCTTGAGGGAAGTAGCGAGTCGACACCACTTTGGCTGGATAGCGGTTCGCTCGCCCGACAAAACCGAACAAGCTGTAAGTGGCAGCCGCAGAGCCCATCAATGCAAAACCTAAAGCGACAAAATGAATGGGATCGCCCCAGTATGCATGCTTTATCAATAAGACCGAATGCAAGGCAACCATCAAATACACCACAGCCATTAAGCGATGGGATAACTTAAACGGTTTGTATTTAACAACAGTCCAGTGTGACACTACCAGCAATGCCAATAACAAATAAAAGCCCCACTCACCTAAATCCAAACCTACATCACGCAGTTCTTTAACCCATAACTCCAAACCAACGAAGTTATTGCCCGATGGCCCTGCTCCAGTGTGTTTTAGTGGTTTTTCCAACCAACCAGCAGCAACGAGCCACTTCGGCACTTTATACATAAGCCAATGGATCACCCCCAAACTGACACCTGCTATGCCTAGCCACTTGTGCACTCGATATGCCTTGTCCATACCATGAACCCATTGCTCTATCACAGGTAAGCGCAGCGCCAGCACCATCGCAATAGACATCAAAGCTAACGACAAAACACCAGAATATTGAATAAGCGCGGAGCGCCATTGGAAGAATTGGGTCGAGGACAGCAGTTGCGGTTCACTCATCCACCACAACACAGACACGGCGGCAACTATCATCCATACAAAATTTCGTACAGTTTTCATGAACATCACTCTCAAATTGGCGACAACTCTAGTTTAGTTTTTCTAGCGTAATGCAACGTCAATATTCGTAAAGTTGAGTAAACCCACAATATACTTAAGGTCAATAACAAACTTGGAGGTATTGCGCAGAATCCTACAAAAAATCGACATGGATTTAACAGTGGTTAGAGTATTCGCTCGTTATAGTTTGCGTAACATCGCCACAGTGCGAACCAAAACCAAAATGAAGAACACGACGCATGAAAAAGTTATTTTTGTTGGCTGGGCTAATGGTTTGCTCAACCCTAAGTTACGCTTCCCAACTGAATGAAGACATTGCTCTCATCGAACAACAAACCTCAAGCAGAGTTGGGGTCTCGGTTTGGGATACGCAAACCGATGAGCGCTGGGATTACCGCGGCGATGAACGCTTCCCACTCATGAGCACATTCAAAACCTTGGCTTGCGCCACAATGCTAAGTGATATGGACAGCGGTAAGCTAAGTAAAAATGCGACCGCGAAAGTCGATGAGCGCAGCATCGTTGTGTGGTCTCCAGTGATGGACAAACTCGCAGGCCAAAACACACGCGTAGAACACGCTTGTGAAGCCGCGATGTTGATGAGTGATAATACTGCTGCCAACTTAGTATTGAATGAAATCGGCGGTCCTAAGGCCGTGACAATGTTTTTGCGATCAATTGGTGATAAAGCGACGCGCCTAGATAGATTAGAACCACGTTTGAACGAAGCGACACCGGGAGACAACCGCGACACAACCACACCTAACGCCATGGTAAACACTCTGCGAACCTTGATTGAAGGAGAAACGTTGTCTTACGAGTCTCGCGTGCAATTAAAAATCTGGATGCAGGACAACAAGGTTTCAGACTCGTTAATGCGTTCAGTATTACCAACAGGTTGGTCTATCGCCGACCGCTCTGGTGCGGGTGGTCACGGTTCGCGTGGTATTAACGCAATCATATGGAAGGAAAACCATCGTCCTGTTTACATTAGTATCTATGTCACAGAAACCGAGCTATCACTGCAAGCCAGAGACCAGCTCATCGCGCAAATCAGTCAGTTGATTTTACAGAAATACAAAGATAATTAATTCACTGCTTACATATTTACTTTCCTAAGTTCACCCTCTTTGCCCTTCTCTTCCCTGAAGGGCTTTCTTATTCTTTGGTTCTACCTCAAAAACACCCCTTATTGAGTAATGACTTACTTATAAATAGGTATAACATTTATTCATTTAGGCGTGAGTTAACGCCCACATTAAGCAATTGAACACACATAGATAGCGATAAATAAACCATAATCTTACGTAGAAACACATTTTTCTTGAAAATAGCTTCGTGTAACTTATTGTCGGTATTTGCAACATCGCAAGGAGACGTCTATTGAGACTTGAAAGAACTTTTAACCCTGATGACTTATCGATGCAGAACATGGAAAGTCCGATCTGTATGCCGATAGGGTTTGTTCACTTTTTAGCTCAATCGGAAACATTGCAGCAGGTGCTCGATACAGTCGCAGAATGGATAAATCGTATATTCAATTCCGACCGCGCGAGTATCACGCTTTATGAAAATGATGATCATCTAAAGGTCTACTCTTTCTTTGGTAATAAAGCGATTCCGGCTGAATTCTTGGTACCTATTCACCGAGCTTTTGTTGGCCGAGTGTTCAAAAAACAACAACTGATGATCTGTGACGATGTCACTCAATCTGATGAGGTCGATTGTGTGATGCTGGCATCCAATGGCATGGGGACGTGTATGGATGCGCCTTTAATGCACGGTAAAGTCTGTTTGGGCACGCTTAATGTTGCACATCACCAAACGCACACTTATACAAACGAACAAGCGGCACAGCTTCAGTGCATTGCTAACTGGATTGCTTTAAACATTGCTCTTCATATACAAATTATGAAAATGGAGCATCTTGCCACAACGGATGACCTGACTGGCATTCCAAACCGCAGAGAATTCATGCGACAAATCGAAAGCCGCCTGAATGAATACCGCACCCAAGGCATTGACTTCCATGTTGCTATTCTAGATTTAGACAACTTTAAGAGCCTTAATGATCGGTTTGGTCATGACGCTGGCGATAAATCGCTGATCCATGCAGTCAACACCATTCAAAGCCATCTACTTGACTGTGACTTACTTGCCAGAGTTGGCGGTGAAGAGTTTGCCATCGTACTAAGAAGCCGCTCATCGCAAGAAGCCCTAAACACATTAGAAACGATTCGCAATGCGCTAGAAACTACGACGATTCAACACTCAGGTCGTGATATGAGCTTTACCGCTAGTATTGGTGTAACTCAAGTCTGTAGCTTGGATGACTCGTTTGAACCACTCGTAAAACGCGCCGACTTAGCCCTTTACAAAGCCAAAGAAACCGGTAGAAACCGGTAGAAACCGTGTTGAGGTTCATAAAACAGAAGAAAACTAGAAAAGAGAGTGATAAAAAAGGTAGCGACTTGTTGCGCTACCTTTTATAAATTCTAACCCGCCTAAAATAAGTAATACGAACTTTAAGCCAGTTTAGAAATAAGAGTGAGCAAATTTAATTATGCTTTCTTAAGATCTTTAGCTGGGTAAGTTAGCGTTTTCTCGCCTGCTTTTACGTGTGTGTAAAAACCGCCACTGCTTAAACCTGTAACAACCATTTCGCCAAGATCGATACCTTTAGTCGCTACTACTACGTCACCGATTGAAAACATATTGAATACCTTGTTTATTTAGATTAAGACACTAAGTCGTTGCGCGGTATTTAATATGATATTAGGCAAACCACCTAATCGAATTTTTTATCGTAAAGATTAATTTTTATTTGGCGTGAACTTTAAGTTTCCATATTGAAAAAAACACAATATTTCCCAAAAACAGATGCGCTATTCTTGTTAAATACGTTAAGATTTTCTAGCATCAGTTGCGGAGGTTTACTCCGCCTCATTGGAGATAAATGATGAAGAAAGGCCTAAAAATGCGTGCTCTAGAACGCTCTGATTTGCGCTTTATTCACGAACTAAATAACAACCGAAATATCATGGCCTATTGGTTCGAAGAGCCTTATGAATCTTATGATGAGCTCGAAGAACTGTACCGAAAACATATACATGATGACGCAGAAAGACGCTTTGTGGTTGAAGATGAAGACGGCATAGTGATTGGATTGGTCGAACTTATTGAGATCAACTACATTCACCGAAGCGCTGAGTTTCAGATAATCATCGCCCCAGAGCATCAAGGACGAGGTTATGCGACAGAGATGATTAATCGTGCATTGGATTACTCCTTCTCGATTCTTAATCTACGTAAAATATACTTATTGGTCGCTGTGGATAATGAAGTCGCTATTCATTTATATAAGAAATGTGGTTTTATTGAAGAAGGCCATTTAGTAGAAGAATACTTTATTAACGGAGCCTATAGCGATGTTAAGCGTATGTATATATTAAAACACCAATATCAGAAAAAGATCGAAGAAAAGAACGCGATTCACTAATTTATTCCATCAAAGTAAAAACGCAGCCATCGTTGCTGCGTTTTCAATTTACTCAAATTGATATTGGTAAGATAATGCGACGCGCCTATCTGCCTCATCTAAATACGTATTGTTGTCCATGGCAAACGTCATTACGTTAAACGAGTGACGTTTATTCACGAGATAACCAAGGCCGATACCACCAAAGAAGCCTTTGTAGTTCTCCCCTTCACTGTTTTCTGAGCCGTAAGTGCCTGCTGCGAAGCTGATTAACGTCAGTTCTTTGGTAAACGATTTCAGCGCAAATGCACCAACGTAGCCGCTGCTGCCTGAAGAGCTCATCATATTGAAGCCATTCTCTGCACTTGGAGTGCCTGTAAAGTTAGGCTCGCTACAGTGGCTACTTTCTGCACCGTCACAAACAGGAACATCACCAGTGTTATACGTATAGCCTGCCATTGGGAAAATTTGGAAGCCTGCTGGCTCAATCCCGAAATAACTTAGCGGCATAAAGGTACCAACGCTGTAGTTGGTTTGATCCGCGCCGTTTACGTATTCATTTTTACCGAAGTTGAAGTTCACGATACCGACCGGAAACAGCCACGAGCCACCAATACGCCACTCGCTCGCATCATCATTGATACGCAGGTTAATTTTGCGCGCTTGGTCAAGCGCAAGTGAGCCCGAGAATGAGATGTTTTGATCATCAAAATCGTAGTTGTTTGCGTACGACGCGCCAAATTTCGTAATGACTTTTGTTGGGTCATCCGCCAACTTGTTTTTATTGTCTTTTACTCGGTGCTCGGCACCATGAGCCAGCGTACTGACCAACAAAGTCGTACACACTAACGCTAGTTTATTTTTCATTTTTTAGTCCTTTGAGATGTTGAATACCCGCACTTAGCTGCGCAGATACTTTTTGAATCATCACTCACTGGATGTGACAAAAGCGCCCTAACTACCTTAGATGGCGTGACGGCATCCAGTGCAGGTAGTTAGGGTAGAATGGCCTGTAAGGAAGGCGTTTTAGCGATTAGGAATGATTAGTTTTTTCAGTTGTAGCTCATGCTCATGAAGTACAGAGCAGGCTCATCAAAGCCAGCTTGTAAGCTTGGCGTTTCTGACGATTCCATCAAGACCGCTTCAAACGCGAAACCAATTGAGTTTTCTGAATCCAATGTGTAATCAATGCCTGTACCAATGCGGTACGCCTTGCCAGTAGGAACGGTAATATCACCGTTTGATTGGCTCTCATACATGCTGGTATCGAATGCAAAACCTGCATTCCACATCATTTTTTCATTCAGTTTGTACTGAGTACCCAATGCGATTTGGTAAGTGTCTTGTGTCTCTACGTTCAGCGTGGTTGTGTATTCGCTCCAGTCTTGCCAGTTCACATTCCACATCACCGCTAGGTCATCATTCACTTCATGGTAAGCACTGAAGATGAGTTGTTGCGGAGCAATGGAGTTACTATTGTCGAATTCAAATTCGGTTTCAGAAGAATAAGACAGACCAAGACGCGTGCCTGGTGTTGCCTCATAAAGCACACCTACTCGGCCGTTGACTTGAGTATCTTGGTCTTCGTCTAAGTATTTTTTATGCATGTCAGAGCTAGCCAACGTCCCTTCAGCTTCAACTTCATACATACCGTACTGAATGCCAAGCGCCGCACCCACAGACCAGTGATCATTGATGCGGTAAGAAGCGGAAGGTTGAATGGTCAAGGCTTGTGTCGTTGCTGTAGGAATATCTAAATGATTATCCAAAAGACCTTCGTACTCGAGACCAAGGCCGTAGTTGCCATATAAACCAATACCCAGCGTCCATTTGTCGTTCACTTGTTGGCTGTAAAATGCCGACGCCATAGGAACAAAACCAATCACGTTGCCCGCATCGCCAGTCATCGTGTCTAGTTGCGCGTCACCGTAAAGGCCAATCAGGTTACCAGAGAAAGATTTACCAGAAACATTCGCCAGACCAGCCGGGTTTGCTGCCATTACTGAGGCATCTTGCGCACGAGCCGCCATACCAGCGGATGCCAAACCAATATCCGATGCTGTGGTTTCGTAAAGGTATAACCCACCCGCTTGCGCAGCAGCACACGTCAGTAGAGAGCTCGCTACGACGATTTTTGAAAGATTTTTCATACTAAACCTATTATTGTTTGGGGAACCCACGCTGCGACGGTGGTTGTATATCAATGCAAGGCATTGGCCAATCGCACACAGCGTGGGGGTGTTGTGGAGTCAGTTGAAATCAGCGTTGTTGCTCACTCACCTCAATTTCAGTGGGTTTCTTTCGCTTAAACTTCTCGCGCAGAGATTGCATCATCACGAAGAACACTGGCGTCAGTAACGTGCCTACAAACGTAGAGAGAATCATGCCGCCGAATACCGCAAAGCCCAGTGAGTGACGAGATGCCGCACCAGCACCCGATGCAATCACCAACGGGAATACCCCCCAGATGAAGGCGAATGCGGTCATCTGTACTGCTCGGAAACGGATTCGAGCAGCTTCTTTGGCAGCATCAATGATGGATAAGCCCTTTTCTTCTCGCAGAACTTTGGCAAATTCCACGATAAGAATCGCCACTTTGGCGGACATACCGATCAAGATGACCACACCAATCTGCACGTACAAATCGAACGGTTGTCCCACCAGCAGTAGCGTGCCCATAGCGCCGAGAATCGCGACTGGAACCGCCATCATTACCGCAGCAGGAATAGTCCAACTTTCGTACTGAGCCACCAAGAACAAGTAGGTGAACAGCAAAGACAGTGCGAACGCGATTGGTGCCATGTTGCCTGCTTTCATCTCTTGGTAAGTCATGCCTGACCACTCGTACGAGTAACCACTTGGCAAAGATTCTGCAGCCAGTTTTTCAATGGCTTTTACAACATCACCCGAGCTGTAGCCTGGCGCTGGCGCACCGTTCACGGTTGCAGAACTGAACATGTTGTAGTTCGACAAAGTATCAGGGCCGAAGATCGGCTTCACTTTCACTAGCGTTGCCAGTGACACCATTTTTCCAGAGCTTGAGCGAACAAACAGATGGTTGATGTCGTCGATGTTGTCACGGTATTGCTCTTCTGCTTGCACTTTCACTTGGTACGAACGACCAAACAAGTTGAAGTCAGAAATGTAGGCACCGCCCAACTGTGCTTGCAGTGTGCTGAAGATTTCATTCAACGGTACGCCCATCGAAATCGCTTTATCGCGATCAATATCGATGTAACGTTGCGGAATGTTCGCACGGAAAATCGAGAACGCACGTGCCACTTCAGGCAGTTGGTTGATTTGGGCAACAAAATCAGCGGTTGTTTTTGCCAACTCTTGTGGAGAGCGGCCCAAGTTGTCCTGCAGCACAAGGTTAAAACCATCTACCGCACCCATGCCTTTGATTGCCGGCGTCGCGAAAACGAACGAAGCGGCATCTGGCGTTGAGTTCAGCATTTGGTTAACTTTATTCATCAATGCGCGTTGGTGTAACTCAGGGTCTTTACGTTTGCTCCAGTTATCCAGTTTGATGATCAACATGCCCGAGTTTGGAATCGACGCCATGTTAATTACCGAGAAGCCCGCAACCGAAACCACGTTCTCCACACCTTCCATCTGTTTTAGCTCATCAACGTACTTCTTCATTAATGGTGCAGTACGCTGCAATGCTGCTGCGTCTGGCAAACGCATTTCGACCATGAACACGCCTTTATCTTCGTTTGGTACGAAAGAAGAAGGTACGGTCATGAACGCAAATGCCAGCACCGCAATAAGCGCGCCATACACACCGATACTCAGCACAATACGACGGCTCAAGAAGCCAACTAAACCTTGGTATTTGCGCGTTATTGCTTCAAAACCTCGGTTAAACGCACGCAAAGGCGCAATAGGTTGTGAGTGAGTTGATTTCAACATCAACGCACAAAGCGCTGGCGTTAACGTTAATGCGTTGATCGCAGAGATCAGCACCGACACACAGATGGTGACCGCGAACTGGTTGAACATTCGACCAGAAATACCCGGCAATAGCGCAACCGGTACGAACACCGCCAACAAAATAAGCGTTGTTGCCAATACAGGACCCGTCACTTCTTTCATGGCTTGGATCGTGGCCGGAATCGGATCTAAATGCTCTTCATGGATAACCCGCTCCACGTTCTCCACCACGATGATCGCATCGTCCACCACGATACCGATGGCGAGGATCAAGCCAAACAACGAGATGGTGTTAATGGTCATGCCCATCACGCCCATGATTGCGAACGTCGCAATGATGGAAACCGGAATCGCTAAGGTTGGAATGATGGTCGCTCGCCAGTTCTGCAAGAAAACGTACACAACGAAGGTGACAAGAAGTACCGCAATCACCAGTGTCTCGTACACTTCATCAATAGACGTCTCTACGTATTCGGTAGAGTCATACGCGATGTCGTAGACCAAATCATCTGGGAACGATTTCTCGTACTCTTTCATGGCCTCTTTCACGCGTTCCATCACGTCTAGCGCGTTCGCTGTCGGCAACTGGTACAAGGCCAGAACGGCGGCTGGTTCGTTATTCATACGACCATCAGCTTCGTAACCTTGTGCGCCAACTTCGACACGAGCCACATCTTTCAAGCGAATCAAAGAACCTTTCTTGCTCGCACGGATGATGATGTTCTCGAACTCTTCCGCAGAAGTAAGGCGGCCTTTGGTTTGCAAAACATATTGATATTGCTGGTCACCCGGAGCTGGCATACCACCGATCTTACCCGCCGCCACTTGGATGTTTTGCGTTTTAATTGCGCCTATAACATCACTAGCGGAAAGCTTCAAGGTGGCCAGTTTATTTGGGTTCAACCAAATACGCATTGAGTAGTCTTTCTTACCCAGCAGCGTAATGTCACTCATACCTTCGATACGTTTTAAACGCTCAACAATATTGAGATCCGCATAGTTAGAGAGGTAGATACTATCGTGAGACTGTTTCGGGGAACGCAGTGTAATAACGCCCAACATGTCAGAAGATTTCTTCTTAACCGTCACACCGATTTGGTTTACTTCTTGTGGGAGAGAAGACGTCGCTTGCGCCACCAAGTTGTTCACACGAACTTGCGCCATATCGCCATCTGCGCCCACTCGAAAATAGATACGTAGTGTGTATGAGCCATCGTTACCAATCACAGAAGACATGTAAATCATGTCTTCAACGCCGTTGACTTTGGCTTCTATCGGCTGTGCAACCGTCTTTTTAACCACGTTCGCGTTTGCACCCGGATACATGGTGCTCACCGTAATTACCGTCGGAGAGATTTGAGGATACTCAGAAATTGGCAAGACTTTCAGGGCGATCATACCCATCAATGTCATCGCCAGTGAGATCACCAAAGCAAACTTCGGCCGGTGAATGAAAAATTTACTTAACATCAGTACTCACTCAGCCTTGTTCACTCTGTAGTTCAACGTCTTTCACCGTTGCACCCGGACGCACTTTTTGTAGACCATTGACGATGACTTTTTCGTTAGCCGCCAAGCCAGTCAGCACAGCACGTTTCACACCGTAGGTCTGACCGAGTTCAACGTTACGACGAGACACCACGTGATCATCACCAACCACCATGACGTAGTCACCCGCTTGATCTTGCTGAACAGCCGCCGATGGGATAAGCAAACCATCAATGGTTTTGTTGCGCAGCTTGATGGTCAAGTTGCCATATTCACCCGGCATAAGCGCGTAAGTTGGGTTATCAAATTGTGCTTCTGCTCGAATTGAGCCTGTTTCTAAATCGATCTTGTTGCCAACGGCGTAGATCTTGCCATCAAGCGGATACAATGAACCGTCTGAAAGCGTCAGTGTTAAATCAACATCCAGTTTGTCATCGTTACGATGAGCCACATCAATGGCACTTCTTACTCGGCGGTAGAGCTTCTCATCCACATCAAAGCCAAAGCGAATTGGGTCAATTTGAGTGATCGAAACAAGAGGAACGAGTTGAATTTTCGAAATACGGTCACCCACTCGGAAGTTGCTGAAACCCACGCGGCCAGAGAAAGGAGCACGCACAGAGCTAAATTCAAGATCGAGCCTTGCTGAAACCAGCGTCGCTTTCGCCTCTTCTACCGAAGCAATCGCTGCGGCGTGCGCAGCAATGGCGTCATCGTATTGCTGCTCACTGATGCTTTTATCTTTGATGAGTTTCTTCACACGTTCTGCATCACGCGTAGTTTGAACGAGTTGTGCTTTTGCTTTTTGCAACGACGCTTTTGCATACGCCAGTGCCGCCCTGTAAGGACGGTCGTCGATTTCAAACAGCAATTGGCCTTTTTCGACCATATCGCCATCTTTAAAATGAATCGCGGTTAATTCGCCACCGACTCGAGGCATAATATCAACGTCATTTACTGCTTCAGTTCGACCGATAAAAGTATGATAAGGAGTGATTTTTGTTTCGGTTAGGGTAACGGTTTCAACAGAGGGTGCTTGGGCAGTTTTCGTTGCGATATCGCCAGTTTTGCATCCTGATAGTAATGCAGAAGATATAGCAATAGATACCAACGCAAATTTATATTTGGCTTTCATGATAAACCTACTTTATGTAGAAAGTGCCCTAGCCTAAATATTTAAATATATGGATAAACACACTTTCTATTCTGGAAATAAACGAGGGAGTTAGAATTGGTAGTTAAATTCGATACGGTGATCACCATCACCGAAATTAACGTGCTCATTCCAGTTTGCAAAGTAACGAATATTAGCGCGAGGATTAACTTGATAAGACAACGCAAACTCATGAGTTAAGATATTATCTTCACCCGCGTAATAAGTATCTTTATATTGACTAGACCCTGATAATGTATGCATATACATTGGGTTGTAGTTAATCCAGATTTTATCGGTTAATTCAATTTTTGAGTACATACCGACAACGGTGAAAGTTCCTGGAATTTCATAACCTTTATCATCATCACCACTAAAATCATTAGCAATAGTGACACCCGCACCAGCCAAAGGAAATAACTGCAACATGCCAAACTTAGGTAGGCCTTGAATAAAGCTATAAGATGCATCTAATTTATCGTTATCAACGTCGTAATTTACATCCAATTGACGGCCTAGACCTTTTGCGACTTCTACTTGGAAATTACGTAGTCGGAAAGAGTCAATGCTGTCATCAACATTGGCATACATTGGATCGTCATTGTCGCGAATGCCAAATAGCTCACCACCAATGCCTTTCATTTCGATGATGTTCATCGCCATAGTGCCAGGCTGGCTAGATTGGTAAGTTTGACCGATTTTGATGTTCGCGCCTTTGTCAGTAATACCAAAGCCCGCTTGGGTGTAAACCGCAAGTGGGTCAGACATATCTTGTAGTTCTTCGTCATTATTTGTCTGAGCATAAGCAGAAGACGCGAGTTGAAGGGCTGCTGCCATGATAACAACAGACGGTTTCACTAAATTCATAAAACTGTATCCATTTTAATGATTATAAAATTATTCACGTCATGAGGTCATCATAAATAGCAAGCAACACAACTCGCTTTGGATAATATAAATTATCAAAGCAAATTTAATAATGACGAAACATTAGACGTTTTAATTAAAATAAAATAAAGCGTCGTAAAAGTTCAATCACTGCTACTTATATCTTATATAACTTGAAATTTGGTAAGCTTTACGAAGAAGAGAATATTAAAACTTATGAAAATTCAATTATCATTAGAACAAATGATTAATTAAATTTACCATATAAATAAGGAGTGCAATGGTGTTAGGTGATCGCGATCAAGTTTTATTTGTATCGCATATTACTCTTCAGGTAAAGAAGAGAGTTGTAATAAATTGCAAATACCTTAATTTAATTAGCCTTGCGGTCAATTTAGAATAGTTACTCCACAATAAATTGAAAGGAAATCACACTCTGTGATCTCCTTTTATTTTCGAGTGCAAAAGCACCAATGCATTTCGTTAACTAAAAACGCAAACGATTCGCACTATTGCAGTTTCTCTATCCCCATATTGAACAGTGCAAAGCTATAAATATCTGCATTTGTCTCAATTATTTTACGCGTTGGTGTGCCAGCACCATGTCCTGCATTGGTTTCGATGCGAATCAAGGTCGGATTTGAACCCGCCTGTTTTGACTGCAACTCAGCAGCAAATTTGTAAGAGTGAGCAGGAACAACACGATCATCATGATCACCCGTTGTAATCAATGTTGCTGGGTATTCCACCCCCGCCTTTACATTGTGCACTGGCGAATAATCTTTCAGATATTGGAACATCTCTTTACTTTGCTCTGCCGTACCGTAGTCATACGCCCAACCAGCACCTGCGGTAAAAGTATGATAACGCAGCATGTCCAGTACGCCGACTGCTGGCAGCGCCACTTTAAACAACTCTGGACGTTGCGTCATAACAGCCCCCACTAACAAGCCACCATTCGATCCACCGTTAATGGCTAACTTGTTTGATGACGTTACCTTTTCATCAATTAGAAATTCAGCCGCCGCAATAAAGTCATCAAACACATTTTGCTTTTGCATTTGAATGCCAGCGTTGTGCCACTCTTTACCATACTCCCCACCGCCACGAATGTTCGCTACCGCGTAAACACCACCAAGCTCAAGCCAAGCTGCACGTGTCGGGCTAAAAGATGGTGTGAGGCTAATGTTGAAACCACCATAACCATATAGGATGGTTGGTGCACTGCCGTCCATCGGTGTCCCTTTTTTATAGGCGATGATCATCGGCACTTTTGTTCCGTCTTTTGAGGTGTAAAACACCTGACGAGATTCATACAAAGCTGGATCAAATGGCGCTTTAGATTTGTAGTACACCTCGCTATCACCATCTTTGATGTTCAGACGATACGTAGTGCTTGGCATCTTGTAGTTGGTGAAAGAATAGTAGACTTCGGTTTCTTCTTTTTTACCTGAAAAACCGTACGCACTACCAATATCAGGCAGCTTGATTTCACGGATGAGTTTGCCGTTCATGTCGTATTGCTTCACCATCGAGATCGCATCAACAATATAGCTCGCAAACAAATTGCCACCCGCGGTAGAAACACGTAACACGTTCTTTGTTTCAGGGATCAAATCTTTCCAGTTTTTGGGCTGCGGCTGACTCGCATCCACCGTCACGACGCGTTTGTTCGGCGCATTAAGGTTCGTAACCAAGTACAGTTTCGTGCCTTGGTTGTCTATTACCCAAGTATCAGAACTGGTGTTATCTAAAATGGTTTTAAGCGGGCTGTTTGGCTTACTCAGATCTTTAAAGAACAGTTTGTTACCCGATGTCGATACGCTGGCTGAGATAAACAAGTAGCGTTCATCTTCCGACGTATAGCCGCCAACATAACGGTATTTCTCTTCCTCAAAGCCGCCGAAAATCAGCTGGTCTTCACTTTGTTTCGTCCCAAGCTTATGAAAGTAGAGCTTGTGTTGATCCGTCTTCGCGGAAAGTTCACTCCCCTTTGGCTTGTCATAACTTGAGTAATAGAAGCCTTGATTGCCGAGCCAACTGATGCCGCTGAACTTAATATCCACCAGCGTTTCGCCGACGGGCTTTTTGGTTTCTGTCTCTAGAACTATGACTTTTCGCCAATCGCTACCGCCTTCCGAAATGCTGTATGCAACTAAAGATCCATCTCGTGAAAAGCTCACTCCCGCTAACGATGTGGTGCCATCTTCACTAAAAGTATTTGGATCGAGGAAAATTTCTGCTTCACCATCACCTAGCTGCCGATAAAGCACGTCTTGGTTTTGTAACCCGTCATTTTTGTAGAAGTAAGTGAACTTACCCTCTTTGAACGGTTGGCTTTGTTTTTCGTAATCCATGAGCTTAGTAATGCGCTCTTCAATCTGCTTGCGGTAAGGGATTTTCGACAGATAATCAAACGTCACTGCATTTTGTGCCTTCACCCATTCTGCGGTTTCTGGGCTGAGATCGTCTTCCAACCAGCGATAAGGATCACTCACTTTTGTACCAAAGTAGTCATCGACAACATCCACTTTTTGTGTGGTTGGGTACGTGAAGGCTTTCGGATTTACCTGTTCAACCGACGACTGCGCCGCTTCATTTGCATGCGCCACAGACAACACACTTCCGAGTGCGAGAGCCGTTGCGAATGCTAGGGTGTTCTTTTTCATGAAATTCCTTTTTATTTTTCTGTTGTCTTTTTGTGCAATACACCAGAACTCTACTATATATCGACAAAATGAATCTAATTTCATTAAACGAGTTGTGAAAGCCATCCTAACTCCCTCATTTCCTGCCAATTCTACATATCGGTAAGTGGAGGTGTAGAGCTTAGGAACAACGCTGAAGAGCTACGATGGCGTTTGCTCTCTTTCGTTTAATTCAGTTCGATTTGACGCAAAACCCCAGACTCAGAAGCGAAATCTTGGTCGTGACTAATCAGAACAAATCCACCTTTGTATGCATTTAACGCCTGACTAAGCATTATTTTTGAATCGAGATCGAGATGGTTATCTGGCTCATCAAGCAGCAGCAAAGGCTGGGAGTGTTGATGGCTGACGATCAGCATTGCGAGCTTCATCTTCTCGCCACCGCTTAGTACGCATCCCAACCGAAACACAGCGTCTCGACGAAAACCGATCCCTGCCAATAAGGTTCTCGCTTCACTTTCCGTCATCTCTTGGCAGGTCTCCATTACGTTCTCAAGTAACGAAAGATTTGGATTCACTGCGCCAAAGTGTTGGTCGAGATAATACAAGGGTGTATTCACTTGCAGCTCACCACTGAGCAACGACAACTCGCCAAGCAACGTCTTTAACAAGGTTGACTTTCCGCAGCCATTTTTCCCTTTGAGATGGACTTTATCGTTCGCAAAAATCTGCAACGTGATAGGAGTAGAATCTCCAAAAGGCAATATACCTTCTTGTATCGACAACACTTTTCGCGAACTGTTCGGATTATCTGCAAGATAAAGCTTTTGCGCTTTGAGCTGCTCATGTCGCGATTGCAACGCCCGCTCTTTGGCTTGTAAATGCACTTGTCTGAGTTGCTCATTCTTATTCCGATTTGAGGCGCTGGCGGTCGCGCTATCCTTTTTGCCATCAAGCAAAATTTTGGGCTGACTGCCGTCTTTGCGCAGTTTGTTCCCTTGCGCGGCGCGTTGGTCTGCTTTTTCGCGATTTTTCTGGGCTTGCTCAGCTAACTGTTTTTTCTGTTTATCGACCTGCGCTAACTGCCTTTCGATCGCTTGTAGCTCAGTGCGTTTTTGCTCGGCATACACATCGTAATTTCCACCAAAAACCTGTAAACCTAGGCCCAATAGTTCCCAAATTTCCTCCATTGATCGCAGCAGCTCACGATCGTGACTGATGAGTAAAATCGCGCCGCCGAAATGCGTCATAGACTCTATCAGCCATTGTTTCGCCTCGGTATCGAGGTGATTGGATGGCTCATCGAGAATCAAAAGCTCCGCTTCGTTTTCAAACAATTGCCATAACTGCAAACGCGCCAACTGACCACCACTGAGCCGAGCACATGAGAAATCAGGGTCTTGCGGTAAGCCCATCGCAGCAAGCTGCTGTTTGAGTTTCAGTTCAATATCCCACTGTTCGCCAACCAGTTCGAACCAATGCTCAGAAACATCACCTTGTTCAATCTGCTTTAAAGCATGCAAGACCAAGTCAGTTCCCAGAAACTGGGCGATCGATTGCTGACCTGAAAGCAAATCAGACGGCTGCTGGCGATACATCATGAAAGAAGAGGGAAAAGTCACTACACCGCTGGAAGGCTGAGTTTCGCCCGCCAAAATGGAAGCCAAAAGCGACTTGCCGATGCCATTGCGCCCAACCAAACCAACACGTCGTTTAGTCATGAAACAAGAAATAGACTGGAATAGCGTATCGCCATTATCAAACTGATGGCTAACATTAAAAGCTTGTAAAACTGGCATAATTTGCCTCCTGTATGACAGGGACAACAGCCGTAGCTATGATTTGAGATTGCAACAAAACGCGTGCACAAACGCATTAAGCTTTATGTAAAGCTCGACGATAAACGTCAAATCAAAAATTTGTCTTGTTGCAAAGAAATATCGGAAAGTGAGCTACGCCTACTAACCCTGCAGATCCAAAAAATAAGTAAAAATATGGATAACAGGTTTAGTTCTTCATTTTGGCGTAATCTCCTAGAGAAATGATTTTCGAAGTTTAGCGGGTTTTCTGACTAAAAAGCAAGCAGCATTATTTATCAAAACTTTGAACGATTTCGAGATCTTATCTACACAAATTTTGCCCAAGCCATACTATGCTTACAGTAAAGCTAATCCACATAAGGGCGTGGTAATGAAATACAAACATATCCTTGTTGCACTCGAACTGTCCGATGAGAGCACAGTTCTGATCGACAGAGCCGTAGCGATGGCTAACTATCTCGACTCCGATATTTCATTCATCCATATTGATGGAACTCACGGGGAAATTTATCGTGAGCTCGTAGACATTAAAGAGAACCCAGACCAAAGGCCGCTGAATGAGCACTCTATGGAATGTTTGAGAACATTCAGTGAGTACATGGATTATCCACTCAAACACTTCTTCGTGGGTACTGGTGATTTAGCCGATAAGCTCGAAATTACCATCAAAGAGCAAGAAGTGGACTTGCTGATTTGTGGCCATCACCAAGATTTCTGGAGCAAAATCATTTCCTACTCAAGACATCTTATCAACAAGTCACCAGTCGATATTTTAGTCGTTCCTATTCATGATTAATTAGAATTTGACGCTTGCCAAAACCACCAACTTATTTGGTGGTTTTTTATTGATATTGAAACAGCTTAAGCACTTTTCCAAGCTAGCTTGACGGCCATTTATGAGTTACATTTTCTAACCAACCTGCGCTCCTACCGGGCATGGTTATTTAGATAGCAAGGATCCTTATGGCGAATAAAAAAGTATTAATTCTCTTTGCTCATCCTTCCCAGCATCGTTCAGAAGTGAATACTCCACTTTTCAAAGAAGCTCAAAAAATTGAAGGCGTGACATGTGTTGATCTCTATGGTGAATACCCTCGTTTCGATATCAATATCGACCGTGAACAACAACGCTTGCGTGAGCATGATGTAGTGGTTTTTCAATTCCCACTATATTGGTATTCAACCCCAGCAATTTTAAAAGAGTGGCAAGATCTGGTTTTGGAGTATGGCTTTGCTTACGGCACTGAAGGAACCGAACTACAAGGTAAAACCATGCTGTGCGTACTTTCGGCCGGCGGCAAGGAAGAAGCCTATAAAGCCGAAGGCTACAACCATTTTACGATTCGGGAACTGCTCGCTCCTATTGAGCAAATGTCAGCGCTCACGGGTATGCACTACATTGCGCCTCTTGCTTTGTTCGGCGCACGTACTGCCGAAGAAGAAGGACGAATTCCCCGTCATGTCGAACGGTACAAAAGCCTACTAACAGCATTAGTCGAAGATAGACTGGATGTTGAAGCAGCTGCGTCATTAATCAAACTCAACAGCGCACTTCCGAAGCTCATCAAGGAGGCTTCATGACAGGGATATTCTTACAAGCCTTCGTGTATTTGATTGCCGCTGTGATTGCGGTACCACTTGCCAAGCGTTTAGGGCTCGGTTCCGTTTTAGGTTACCTCATCGCTGGTGTGGTAATTGGTCCAATTATCGGTTTAGTCGGTGAAGAAACAACGACAATTCAGCACTTTGCCGAATTTGGCGTGGTGATGATGCTATTCCTAGTGGGGTTAGAGCTAGAGCCTAAAATGCTCTGGTCAATGCGAAATCGTTTAATGGGCTTAGGCGGTCTTCAAGTTGGCGGGACCATCGCGGCGATTATGGGTATTGCCCTGTACTTTGAGCAGCCTTGGACCATTGCCTTAGCCATCGGCTTGATTTTCGCCCTTTCTTCTACCGCGATTGTTTTGCAAACTTTTAGCGAAAAAGGGTTAACGAAGACAGAAGGTGGACAAAACGCGTTCTCTGTTTTGCTTTTCCAAGATATCGCTGTTATCCCGATGTTGGCCTTTATTCCGTTGCTGGCCCTGCCAGAGTTAGTCGAACAAGCACAAAATGCCGTTCAAACTGCTGCGCAGCATCATGACGATTTAAACCTCGTGGCCGATTTACCGGGCTGGACGTACGGAATAGTCATCACAGCATCGATTGCGATTGTCGTCGTTGGTGGACACTTTTTAAGTCGACCTCTGTTGAGCTATGTTGCTAGCTCTGGGCTGCGTGAGATTTTTACCGCCACCGCATTGATGCTGGTGATCGGCATCGCAGCACTGATGAGTTTGGTTGGCTTATCTCCTGCCTTAGGAACGTTCTTGGCTGGCGTTGTATTGGCGAACAGCGAATTCCGTCACGAGCTAGAGTCCAATATCGAACCATTTAAAGGGTTGCTGCTGGGTCTGTTTTTCATCACCGTCGGCGCAGGGATCAATTTCTCGGTTCTATTTGGTGACTTCTGGTTGATCATGGCACTGACCATTGGCGTGATGGTATTGAAAGCCTTGGTGCTATTTATTCTCGCGCTGATATTTAGAGTGAAAGGCAGCAACCGCTGGCTGTTTACCTTAAGCTTGGCTCAAGCGGGTGAATTTGGTTTTGTGTTGCTAAGCTTCTCTGTGCAAAACCACGTCATTCCGTTTGAACTCTCGCAAACTCTTGCGCTGGTTGTTGCGATTTCAATGTTCTTAACGCCAGGCTTGTTCATTCTATTTGACAAATTACTACTGCCGCGTTTTGAAACTCAATCAAACGAAAGGGAAAGCGATACGATTGAAGAAAAAGGCACAGTAATCATCGCTGGTATCGGCCGTTTTGGTCAGATTGTTAACCGCTTGCTTGTTTCTAATGGTGTAACAACAGTGGTGCTCGATCACCAAGCCAACCAAGTCGATAACATGCGCCAGATTGGCACTCGCGCTTATTTTGGCGATGCGACTCGACCAGATATGCTGCACACTGCAGGCATCGAGCATGCGGCTGCGTTGGTCGTCGCAATTGATAACCAAGAATCGAGTGTGGAACTGGTGAAGTACGTCAAACACACGTACCCCAAAGTAACGGTGATCGCACGCGCCTTTGACCGTGGTCACGGCTATCTTTTGCGTCAAGCTGGGGCTGATATTATTGAATCGGAAACCTACCATTCCGCATTGGAGATGGGTGGTCACACGATGAAAGCACTCGGTATTCATCCCTTCTTTGTTGAGCAGCAAAAAGCGACATACAAGCGTGTTGAAGCACGCAAGTCCGAGATACTCTACAAAGCTTGGGAAGATGATTCTGAAGGCGAACGTTATGACAACAATTTCCGACAACTGTTTATTCAGTTAGAGGAAAAAATGGCGGAAGAGATGCAAAAAGATCGCCATGACAAACTCTCGCGCTCAGAACGTGGTTGGACGCCACCGCCGAAAGGTTACGCCGATGACTTCAATGAAGATAACGTTCAAGAACTAACACCGCCGAGAGAAGAGCCGCTCTGACGGTAACTTGCTCAATATTAAAAACCTCCCGTTGGGGAGGTTTTTCTTTTTCAGTACCGAGTCACATGCCGTGCAGGATAAAATGATCTTCTCACGAGATTACATAAGATCATTCATTAAAATCTCATACTCTTCGTTTGCTTCTTCCACTAAGTGAGAAAGCTCTAACGCATCAGTAACTGCAAGATTGAACTGCCACGGAGTTGTGTCTTCTTTACCACAGATTCGAGTTTCACACCCACGGCTCTCAAAAGACAAATCATCAAACTCTGTGGTATGACGCTCTTGAAGTTCTACAATCTCAACTTCTAATTTACCGACAGGGTTAACTTTAACGTGAGCATGTAAATCTGAACTGTTAGACAAACAATAATCTCTATGAACCGCAATCATGGCCGCCTCCTTGGTCTGCCAACTGACAACTCACCCATGAGTGTAGACGAGGGAGTTTGAACGTGGGGTGAAATAATAATGAAGATTGATCTGTCTCATTGGAGTAGACAATTATTGTTGTGCTGGTATGAGCCGGTATGAATCTCATCTGATTTAAATCGTTCCTAGATCACAAGAGTTGGCATTTACCGAGACTTTCCCTATTATCGAAACAAATTTACTGTAGTCATTCTTTAGAGGTCAGTATGGAGCTTGAAGCCGTCGCTAAAGCACTAAAAGAGTTAGGTCATCCTACTCGTTTAAGTATTTACAAAGAAGTTGTCAAAGCTGGATACAAAGGTATCGCGGTAGGCGGCGTACAAGAAAAGCTTGGCATTCCTGCTTCCACTCTCTCTCATCATATTTCTAGTCTAGCCTCAGCCGGGCTTATCACCCAACGTCGTGAGGGGCGAACCCTTTTTTGCGTTGCAGAGTACCAATGTTTAGATGATGTGATCGGCTTTTTAAAGGCTGAATGTTGCGTTAATGAGTGCTCATAACCTCATAGCATAGGCGAAAGACTTCGGTTTTACATTAGACTTTACCCGTTCTTGAATGACCGCCGACAAACATAAACACCGAGCTCGCTAAGCTCGGTGTTTTATTTTTTAGTTTTCGACGAGCAACATTGAGGCTTTAGGTGGCACAATTAACTTACCGTCAGATGGAACGTCCTGATCCGTCATCAAATCCACCCAGTCGCCATCCATTTTCAATGCCAAAGACTGCTGACGCTGCGATTTATTAAGCACGACAATGCCTTTGCTCCCTCGCTTAAATACCAGCATATCATCGTTACCTTCAAGAACACTCATCGACTCGCCATGCGTCATATTATGGAATTGGATCATTTTCGCCATTCGCGGATCGTTCCATGCGCCTTGCCATCTTGGCTTGCCATTTTTATCTGTAATACCGCTAGTGTTTAAGTCGGTATAAACCAATGGCACACCACCATCGCGGCCTAGAATGTAGGCATAAGCTAACCATTCATTTTCCTCATCCATGATCAGATCAAGAAAAACGTCATTGTTAGGAATGTCATGCGTGACAACAAATGTAATCGCGCGACCAGGCGAAAGGGCCTGACCGAAACAGTATGGGTCAATCAACGACTTGAAACTGCCCTTTTTAGCAAACGCCTTAAAAATGGTCGAGAACAACGGGAAATCGTAAGCGCCTAAGCGTGTTTCCTGTAAATACGGCTCAAGAAACAACTGATACTCTTCTTCTGTCGCACCGCCATCGGTAATAATTTCGCCAAATATATGCACATCGCGCGTGATGTCGTCTGTCCAAACACGTTTAAGATGCTCTAACGTCATATGTTTCGCGGCATCAATACGAAAACCTTTCACACCAATGGCTTTCAGTGCTTTTAGGTAAGCGCGTTGCTGCTCAACGACATGATCACAAACACGGAGGGTTGGCAAGCCAGGATCAGTTGGTCCACCTGTGATGCGTCCATTTTGTACCTGCCATTTATCTTTCCAGTCTTTAATACCGAACGCTTCAACAAAGTCCTCTTCATCAAAAAGCGGTTGAGATAAGTCGCCAAATAACGTTAGCGACTGATATTTCTGTTTGTTTTGTTGGTATTCCTCCAAGACATCTTTTCTTGGGTATTGGAGGTCTCGGCGAAGGTGGGCCTCATTTGCCATATGGTTAAACACCACGTCAGCGTAAACCCACACGCCAACTTGCTCCAGTTCACGAACCATACGGATAAAGTCTTTGGTATCACCCAACGCATTGTCGATGACACGGTAATCTTGAGGTTGATAGCGCTGCCACCAGCGATCATCGTGGGCGCTTTTCATTGGTGGCGAAACCAGCACGGAGCCGTAACCTAGCTCGTGGATTTCTTTTGCTCGTTGGGCAATGTCAGCATACTTCCAATCAAATGCATGTAAGATAACATTCGCACCGAATGATTGTATTTCCTGTGAGCCACTCATGTTGTTCTCCTACTCGTTTTCACTCACGATTACTTGTTTGCACTTTTTTTGTGAGTGAATTCAATAGTCGAAATTATAAGAGCTATTCATCAGACGCCCTCACCCTTTTCGCCCTAACTCAAGGCTGAAAATGAAGGCGTAGTGACTCCTCCATTGCCCAAGTAGAAACGGTTCTGGACGTAAACGAGTAGATGACATTCAAGCACACCGCACACAAAACACACTAAGTCATTGTTTTGTATTGAAAAAGATTGCATTCAAAATATATGAAAGAAAATGCCCGGGTACGCCCTAAAGGAGGCCAAAGACTAAAAACAGCCAAACCACTCTATTGAGTAACTAATTTTTAATAAAGTGAAACTGGCAGGTGGATCACGTTTGGCGCGTATTCAAAATAGCCCCCTTCTGCGTATCCCACCTTAAAACATGGAAGATTACCGTTTGTATCTATCCCGAAATGACTTCAAAATGCGGAACTTAGCTTATGCCTATTGGTATGAATTACCTTGGAGGGTAATCATGAATATCAAAGAGTTTTCTAGCCTCGTCGGCTTGTCTGCTCATACACTTCGATACTATGAAAAAATTGGCTTACTTAAACATGTCCATAGAAACGCGAGTGGGCATCGAGTGTATAGTGCGAAAGATCTAAGCTGGATTAGCTTCGTAAAGCGATTAAAAGAAACTGCAATGCCGCTTGAAGAGATTCTGGAATATGCAAAATTAAGGGAAGTCGGCTCAGAATCTGTACGACAACGCCAAGCCTTGCTAGAGCAACACCAAGAAAACCTCAAACTCCACATTGAACAGCAGCAAAGGCACTTAACGGCTCTAGAAGAAAAAATTGCCTTGTATAAAAGCGGAAAAGTTCGTTGACTTAGAGTTAACTCTAACGATTAAGGTATGTTTGCATTTATTCACTAGGAACATATCAATGGAACAATCACGCTTTAACAAAGGATTAGAACTACTCTCTCACATTGATGGCGACGCTGGTCATAACGTCATCGAAAGCTTACAAGATATTTGCCCAGATTTAGCTCAGTACACCATTGAGTATCCGTTTGGCGATATTTATGCTCGCCCAGGCTTAGACCTAAAATCGAGAGAAATCGCAACCGTCGCCGCGCTAACGGCAATGGGGAATTGTTCGCCACAACTGAAAGTACATCTCAATGCGGCACTGAATGTAGGCTGCAGCGAGGCTGAAATTAAAGAAGTCATCTTACAGATGTCCGTCTACGCAGGGTTTCCAGCGGCATTAAACGGCATGTTTGCATTCAAAGAAGTGCTAGCGGAAAGAGCAGAGTAATAACGACGTTGGAATCAATTTAAAGGCAATTAAAAACGGCCCTTGGGGATCGGGCCGTGATTTAAACAACGAGTGAATTAGCGCTCAGGGGTTTCAAGCAGTTTAACCGCGCAATCTACCGCGTTGTTAATGCCTTGACTACTCTCCAACTTGCCTGAACTTGCAGGACCAAGGGCACAAGAATACAAAGCCAGCTGCTTATCGAACGGCAGATCCAACTGTTCATATAGATTTTGTCGGATTCTTGCATGTTGTTCTGGTTCTTGGTTAGCAAGGCTAATCAACGTTTCATAAATAAGCGTTTTCATGTCTTTCCCTTTTCACTTTATTGCACGGGGTGCATATATATTGTATCCGTTTGGAAAGCACAAATCAGAAGCTAGGTCACAGAACGCGTCGCTAAAAAAGTTTATGTGCGCGGTAAATTGTAATACAAACCTAAAGCCGTTTAGAAAAAGAGCAAAGGATAACTCGATAAATCAGCCGATTAACTGGCATTCGCCGCTGTTTGATCACAATGGCATCCGATACAAACAAAAACGCCGCTCTATGAGCGACGTTTTTTATCTCGATTTCAGCTAATCGAGCATGTTTTAGTTGAAGTGCACTAACATTTCAACGTCATCACCTTGTTCTGGTGCTTGAAGAGAGAAGTGCACATAACCCGCTTCAGTAACAGGAATCGCAAGGTATTCGTTGCTACCTGCATAGTTGGAGACGTACTCGTGTTGCTCAACTGTAGGCCAATGCTCTCTGCTGGCGTATAGATCGACATTACCCGTTTGAGAGTGAGCCGTTAGCCATACACGAATCTCTTCAACACCTTCAGGCACATACACTGCTGCATAACGCTGCTTGTGAACGGTCAGCATTTTGGCTTCACCAGACTCAAATACCACTGGTGCCAAATCGTCTTGCACTTGTGTTGGCGGTGTTTGCGCTTCAACGTCTAAAGCAGCCACAAGATTCACAGAGTCATAGTTATCACGGCCAGTTAAACTGATGTAGTAACGACCTGCTTTCACGTAACCATCCTGCTCTGGCTCAAATACAATCTCTTCATTGCTGCCATCGCCATACTGGCTCATTTCAAAGTCGTAGTAATGCGCAACTTTGTTGTAGCTCATGTAAAGATCCGCATCCCCCGCACCTTCAATAGATACATTAAAGCGAACGGTGTTGGCTGGTACGTCAACGTAGAACAGTTTTTCGCTATACGCTTCGCCACTGAGTTGAAGGCTTTGGTTCGCCGTCAATTCAGTCACTTGTGCTTCAGGTTCTGTTGGCTCTTCTGGGTCAGTACCTGGTTGCTCTGGCTCCACTTCTAACGTATCCAACCAGCGCTCAAACTCTGCGTCATATTGTTGACCTAATGTCGTCACCTGTTGCGCCCACTGTTCAAACTGACCAGTGCGCGACAACGCCAACAAGCTTTCTACGTCTTGCGGATGATTTTCTAGCATGAATCGAACGGCCAAGTAACCCCAACGATAGATACGATTAGTATCGTGAGAATATGTGGTATCAAACACAGTTGAAAGGCTCAGTTTACCGCCTGCAATCAGTTCGATCGCCGCTTGGTAGCCTTGTTTGTAATGCATGTATTCAGCAAAACCTTCCAGCCACCACACGATATGACCGTGGGCTAAGTTATCACTGAACGAGCCGTACTGGTTAAATCGCGCGTCCAAATAGTGCGTGTACTCATGCTCTAGATTCAAGATCGATAAATCTTCGCCATTCGCATAGCGATAAGCCACGAAACGGGCGGTATTGTCCGCTTTTGATGGATTCCCTTCAAGGTACTGACCACCGTTGTCCGTTGTATTACCAAACAGGAACGAAGAATAATCAACGTAGCTGTCGTTACTAGCAAACACCGCCACCTCAACACGATCATTCAAGTCATCAGCGACAGGTTGATTGCCCGTATTCACCACTTGATGGAAGTCGGCTTCTTTCGCAGCCAGTACTTCACACGCTTTCGCAGCTTGAGCATCGGTCAGATCTTCAGAGCGAATGATGGCAGGTCCCTGACACTCAAAACGATTTGGCATCACGCGCGCTGCTAGATCTTGCTTCGCTTGATCTAGGTCCAGACCGTTTAAACCTTCAGGTGCGTAGTAGCTCATCATCTCTACGGCAGCAAGCCACAGTTTGTCATGCTCACTACCCAGTGGATAACGCTGCATCACCTGTTGCATTACTGCCAATGCTTTGCGTTTGGTCTCCTGATCTGGGCTCGCGAGCAAACGACCAGTTTCACGTAATGCATTGAAAACGATAAAGCTTGCATCCGTATCTAATGCCCAAGCGTTATCAGATGCGAATTTCACCAACGTATCAATATGGTGAGTATTGTTTGCCATGTAGCGGTAGAACGCATCGTTCGCCGCATGGCCTGCCATAGAGCGGAACAAGTTGTTTAAACCATCGACCCATTGCGTGTCCTGCGCGGTTTCACGGTTAAAGTGCATCAACGCGGCCATCATGCTATCCATGGTCAGTGGCAACTGCTTCACGTTATCAACCATCAAAGTCAAGCTCTTCATTGCGCCAACTTGTTCACGGCCTTGATCCAAAGCATGAGGGTTGTTAAGGAATAGGTTCGTCGACTGAGCAAAACGCTGACTCAACGCTTCTGAAAACTCAGGTGTACCTGTGCCAGCATTGTAACGAACGTAGTATGCAGCACGAATAAACTCGCCCAGATTTTCTAGAACACGAGCTTGCTCTGCTTCTCCACGATAGCGGGCAATTTCTTGATCCAACGCGACTTGGATACGGCTTAAGCTCGCTTCGCTGTAAATATCGTTCAGCGTTGCGGAAGGAGCTGAAAACCAAGCGTGGTAGCAATCATACTCAGCACCAGAAACGGCAGCAGCCAAGTCTCTCGATTGTTGTAAATCAGCAACAGCGCACTGGTTTTGTGCAAAAGAGAAGCTAGACACACTCGCTAGCATACAAGCAAGCGCCAAACGATGGCGCGGGAAAAAACGGATATGAGACATAACAACACTCATTGATTATTAACATACATTGAGTGGGGGTTTATATTCTTTACAGCTCAAACAGTGAAATCAGTATCATAAAATTTATGAAATCGCTCCCAAAAATAGGCTTTTTACTCTAAATTTATGGGATCAATCCCAACCCAAGATTTCTCACAATTATCAATAAAAACATTAATTTACCTTTTTCTAAATAACGACTTTATGAGGAAAATTGCCCTTAAACTCCACCCTTAACTCTTCCAGATAGAGTTCACGACAATCAAAGGTTCTAAATTAAATTTTGATGCTTGATACCATCTATTTTTATTTGTGACTCATTTCCAATAAGTCATCGAGTGCATATCAAAAGGTTGGCATTAATGGTAAATTCTCCGCCAAATCAAACACATTTACTCCTCGAATCATTGATGAGTGAATAAGCAGATATTTGGCTAGGGATAATACATGTCACTTTGGGGATTTTTGGGAGCGGCGCTTGCCTACTTCATGACAACGTTTGCCTTTGTTTTTGGCGGCATTTTTTGGTTATGTGCTGAAGGTAATACATTAAGAGAAACAAAGCGCCAATCATCAATAATGTCTGGGGTTATTGCTTGTACTATTGGAACTTGGGTGCTTGCTTTTGGTGTTTACGTTTACGGTTACTTTTGGGATAACTCTTCTCACTATTATTTTTATTTGCTCGCTCCATGGGGACTTGCCATTTTTGGGGTAAAACTTCGTAACCGCTGGGTTAAGCAATACGCGCGTGTAAAACACGCAAAAGAAGAACAGTGGCAAAAGCGCTGGCGAGAATTATTAGGGGAAGATACTGAAGATCTTCCACCATATACACATGATTACGAGCTCTACTCGGGCATTTGGCAAGCCAATGACGCGCTCCGAGAACAGTGCTTTGCAGCGCTTCCTCACGGGAAAGCAGTCTACGAGAGAGTGAAAGCCTTCCAAACGATGGCCTCCCCCGCTGGTGACATAAACAATCAAGTTTTGCTGAGTAAACTCGATCAGCTAGAGGATGAAATCATTCAAGTTCTTGAGCAACACTCGCAAAAGAAAGTAAGCATTGAAACTGGCGCAGGTACTTTACGCAAAGAGTCAAAACGCAATGTTTATCACCATGAGAATAGCCCAACAGAAGAGCAACTGTGCGACTCAATCAACCTCCAACATGACTTGGATCGAGAGCTACGCAACATTATCTATGATCGGCTCGGTTACGATGGCGAAGATGAGTACTTTTTCCTCCAAGCGCCACTCGAAGAGCTTACCGAGAATGAAACCGCAATCAACTGGATGCTCTGGGGTTTAGTAAGCGACCATTTTGCTGTTGACCCATACCAAACGGCGTTGGATCTCAGCCTAATGAATGCGGAACCAAGATGGGGCCAAAATGAACGGTTTGTAATGATTACGGCTCAATAAACGCAAGTACTAAGTCTAACTTTAATACAACCTATTCTGAGACCACCCTCGCGTTGGTTAACTTAGCCAATAAGCCGCCAACGCGATCACGCATTTCACGTCTGTCTACAATCATATCTAATGCACCATGTGCCAATAAAAACTCACTTCTTTGAAACTCGTCTGGTAGCTTTTCACGTACCGTTTGTTCAATAACACGCCTTCCCGCAAAGCCGATGCTTGCTTTAGGCTCACCAATATTGATGTCTCCCAACATGGCTAAACTCGCCGAGACGCCACCATAAGTTTGGTCCGTCAATACTGAGATATAGGGTAATCTGTGCTCAGATAAGTGGTTTAACGCGGCGCTGGTTTTTGACATTTGCATTAGTGCTACCAGAGACTCTTGCATGCGCGCCCCTCCGCAAGCAGAAAAACACACTAGCCCAGATTTTGTATTAATCGCAGTTTCAACGGCGCGGACAAATTTCTCGCCAACCACCGCCCCCATCGAGCCAGCCATGAAAGAGAATTCAAACGCACAAGCTACAACAGGCAAGCCTAGTAACTTCCCCTGCATCACAACCAAGGCATCTTTTTCTCCAGTCGTTTTCTGCGCGATGGCAATTCGCTCTTTATATCGCTTTAAGTCTTTAAAACCCAAAATATCCTGCGGTTCCAACTCACTTGCCAACTCTTGCTGTGTTCCATGATCCAGAAAAGTGTTCAACCTTTGACGTGCAGCCATTCTCATGTGATGAGAGCACCTAGGACATACTTCCAAATTCTCTTTTAATGCCGCGCGATAAAGTATTTGTTCACATTCGGGGCATTTTGTCCAAACGCCCTCAGGAATAGACGCTTTGCGCGAACCTATTATATTCTTATTCTCAAATAACCTTTCTAGCCAACTCATGAGTACCTCATTATTTATCACCTCGTAGCGGGACATCTGCATCGTTTGCCCGCTCTGACTTTTAAATAAAATTGTATGCAACTCAGTCTGAGGATAAAGTGCAATATGCTGGCTTGATAATCCAATAAAGTGGGACAATAGAATGTTTGATAACGTCGACCAAATCTGGTTAAAAAGTTTTCACTGTGTTTATGAGAACAACAGCTTTAAGCGAGCCGCTGAGTGTTTGAATATACCAACGTCGAATGTCAGCCGACATATTGCCCTGCTTGAAGAAAAGTTAAACATCAGGTTGTTCAATAGAACGACAAGGCGAATGACGCCTACCGAGGCTGGAGAAGAGCTCTATAGCAGCACTCGTCCATTATTAGAACAACTCAACAACGCGCTAGAAACCGTGACTCGCCACTCGCACACTGTAACAGGAGAGCTACGTATTCTTATGCCAGACACACCTGTACTGGCCAAAGCGGTTGTCACCTTTTGCACGCAATACCCGTCAATCTCTTTGTCTTGCGATACAACGCTAAACCCTAAAGATGATGTTATTGATAGCTTTGATGTCATTTTAAGTTTTCATAGAGGGACTTTGTCTGACAGCAATTGGGTGGCAAGGGAAATCAAACGCTGGCCCAGTGCTATTTTGGCTGCGCCTCAACTGCTTAATAAGTACGCCAGCCCTTACAAAATTACGGATTTAAATCATGTTCCCTGTATCACGACACTTACTGCAGTAAATGGCGCTCCCTGGGTGTTTAAAAACCCCGACGGAGGTCATATTACGCAAACAGTACAATCCTCGTTCAAAGTAAACAGTGGCCATCTCGCTAAATCTGGCGCGTTATCAGGGCTTGGATACGCAATACTTCCAATAGAATCATGCAAAGATGAGATCGAGAGCGGCAAGCTTGAAGTCATCCCTCTAGAATACGACCCTGAAGATTTAGTGCTTTATGCGTTTTACTCTTCTAGAAAGCACTTAGCCAAGAAAATCTCTATGTTTGTTGAGCACTTAAAACAACACGCGAAGCTTAACGCCTAGTTAAGCACTAATCATTTATCCCAATAACTATAAAAACTGGCATAGTAGAGCAAATCGACATTCGATTTTCTCAAATAAAAAAGCCAGCAATCGAGATTTACTGGCTTTTGCAAAAGGATTTCCGTTGGCGTTTAAATTCTAAACGCTCCTACGTGGCGATCGAGAGTTCTCGATAATTCCGCAAGTTGTTGACTTGATTCTTCCAATTGCTCACTCGCCGTTAGCGCGTTTTTCACGGAGTGACTGACGGTATCCATATTCATGTTAATTTCATTTGCTACCGTCGATTGCTGTTCTGTTGCCGTTGCCACTTGAGTATTGATATCCAAAATAGTAGTAACTTGATCAGCAATTGCCTCTAGTGCTTGTCGAGCCAGCTCCGTTTCTGCAGTGCCTTCTTCAATAAGGGTTCTACTATTACTCATTGAATTAACCGCACTTTGGGCTTCGGTTTGCAACTGATGGATCATATTGTCAATTTCATCAGTGGATTGAGCCGTTTTAGTGGCAAGATTACGGACCTCGTCTGCCACTACGGCGAAACCTCGTCCGGCATCACCGGCGCGCGCTGCTTCAATAGCGGCATTTAACGCCAATAGGTTCGTTTGCTCAGAGATCCCTCTAATGACTTCGAGAATACTACCAATCGACTGAGTGTTGTCCGCAAGACTTACGATAATATTGGAAGTACTGTTCATCTCGTTTTCAAGATTCGTCATCGCCGTCTTGGTGCGTTCTAGCGTCTTGTAGCCATCTTGAGTCTCATTACTTGCCGTGCTCGCAGCACTTGCTGCACCAGCAGCATTTGACGCGATTTCGTTGACGGTCGCGATCATTTCGTTCATAGACGTGACAACCAACATGGTTTGCTCATTCTGCTCCTGCCCTCTTGCGAGCGCTTGTTGAGATTGTCCACGCAGCGCAACAGCAGAACCATTCAGCTCTACACCAGTATTTACAACTTGTGTAATGATTTCATGTACCTTGCTAACAAACACGTTGAACGCCGAAGAAATTTGTGCGACTTCGTCATTACCTTTTGCTGGCAAACGAACCGTTAAGTCTCCGTCACCTTTCGAGATGTCTTGCAACGCCTCCTTAAGCGCAGAGAGCGGTCGCATCAGCTTGTTGAGTAGAAGCGATAGAGCCAAAACACACAGAACGAAGATCACCACCATGGAAATCAGTTGGGAAGTAATAATTCCATTCGTCGCTTGGCTTACTTCTGTAATAGGAATACCAATATCAAACGTTCCGTACAACTGACCATTCACGTAGATCGGCGCCATGATATCAAACACCCACACTTTCTGGACATCGGCATACCACTTTGAATACTGTTGTACACCCTTGGTTGCACCTTCAACGGTGTAGTTATCATTGTAGGTTTTATTTAGCTTTTGCTTATCACTGTGAGCAACCGCCGTCACATTGCGATCAATTACGACTGCATAGCTTACGTCTGAACGTTGTTTCAAACCCTCAACGAGCGATTGTAAGTCTTGCATTGGGTTGGCTGAGTTCTCCAAAATATAACTTGCATTTCCTGCTAAAAACTCAGCTTGAACTTGGGATTTGTTTAAGATGATGTCATCGATTTTCTGACTCGAAATTAGGTACGTTGATGCCATACTTGCTACGACAGCAATACCAAACATGGCGCAAACGGCTAATATGATGATTCTTTTCATTTTAATTGTCTCGGTACAATTCAATGTGATGCTCACGACAGAGCGTTAAGCCTTTCGCCTCTTATAACCAACACAAACTATATTTTTAGCCTGTCTGGCAAAGCTAGACGTAACTTTGTAGCCACTGTATCTGCCTGATTACCGATAACTTTAGAATGAAGGAAGAAAAGTCTTCAAAACGTCACATTTCTACGAGGTTTGGCTGAAAGACAAGAGAGCAATCGCTAACTTAAAGTAAGCGGCCACACTAGCATCGAGCGTTAAAGAAAGAGTTCTAGTTAGAGCCTTGAAAATATAAATAAGCGAGCGCTTCGACCTATATTCTTACAATTCTCCTTTGCTCAATTAAGTTAATTCTATTCCAAACTCTTTGATAACGATGGTCACAATGAAGAAACAAACGATTGAAATAATGGCGCAAATTCCCAAAGAGAACCAAAACGAATATCGGCTCAGTAAGAAAGGAAAAACTAGAAACATCGGCAATGTAGGCAGTACATACCAAAAAGTATAAAACGCGTGGTTCGCGAGCTTTTCCTGACCTTGACCTTCAATATACATCCAAATCAAAGCTAAAATAGTGACCGTCGGGAGCGCGGCAATCAGCGCTCCCGCTTTATCACTTCTCTTGGCAACTTCAGATATCAGCACCACTATTCCTGCGGTTAACGCGTACTTAGTAATCATCCACAACATGAAAGAGCTACCTTTAATAAACAAAAAGCGACGTAATAATTACAACAGAGCTTAGCTCATTAACGTCGTAAACCCGTGCATGCCCATATACATACCAACGGCACTAATCAAGATCCCCGATAGATAAGGTGCACGACGAGCCACATCGTTCAAACCACTCCACTTCGATGTTGCTTTTTGAACGCCCACTGCCGCGACAACACCAACCGCAACTAAAGTTAACGCTAGACCAATACTGAACGACACCACCAAGGTTGCACCAAGTGTCATGGCCTTAAGTTGCAAACAAATGAGTAAAACAGTGACCGCCGCCGGGCATGGTATTAACCCACCCGTCAAACCAAACAGAAGTATTTGTCCATTGGTAACATCTCGATCGCCAAAGCGCTTTTGAATATCTAGAGCGTGAGCACGCTCATGAGCGTCTTGGTACTCTTTATTCTCACCTTCCGAGTGGGAATCCGCATGAAAATGCACCTCGAAATCGTGGGTGTGATCATGGTGCCCGACCATCAACGTGACGAAAAAATCATCAGAGGCTTCAATACAGGAGGCGGATTCCAAATAGCCATCGCGCTCAGTAAAGTGATAAATATCAGAAGGCTGCCTGATTGCGTTAGGTAGCACTAGTTTAACGTTTTCAGCCGTTAAAGGCTTACCGTTAAGTGTGCGTAACTGAAAACGGCAGTGATGCCCTTCTTCTACGATAGAAAGCGATAGATGCCCATGACCAGTATCGACAACTTGCGTTCTCCAGTCTCGAGCTTGCTTATGAGCTTTGTGCCAAGCTCGCTCATCGCTCCACGTTCTCCAGAACATCCATAAACCCGTCGAAACGATAATTACCCCAGAGATAAGCTGCATCCATGGCTCCGCAGCTTCTGCAGTAAATCTTTGACTTATATACATCCCACCCGCAGCAATTATCCATACGATCGCCGTATGGGAAAGCGTTGCAGCCAACCCCAACATCACCGCCTGCTTCACTGTTCCTTTTACGGCCACAATAAACGCCGCCATCATCGTTTTTGAATGTCCTGGCTCTAATCCATGTAACGCTCCTAATAAAATGGCGCTGGGTATAAAAAACCATCCATTACCTTGTTGTAATAATGCGACAAAATCCATTGTTATTCTCAATATGCTCTTCTAAAGTTGCCCCAAACTATACTCCCCCCCTAGTATTAAATACTACCCCCCAGTATAAGATAAGTGCTACATTATCAGTTAGAATCTCGCAGTCAGTAACTTAAAGAAGATAAGTCATGTCCCATACAACCAGAGATCAAAAGAAGCTCAATACCCGTGTCAGCAAAATACAGGGTCAGGTGAATGGTCTCAAAAAAATGCTGGAAGAAGAACATGAGTGCCAAGATGTGTTGCAACAAATCGCTGCAATTCGAGGGGCTGTAAATGGCTTAATGAAAGAGGTGATCAAAGGCCATCTGATCGAACACGTCGTATTGGAGGAAGAATTAGAAAAACGTGAAGCTGATATGGAAGTTGTACTGAAAGTGTTGGACTCCTATATCAAATAACACGATTTCATGAATTTTTTGAAGTGCCATTATCGAATTTCATTAAAATAGATAACGCACGTCCTAAGGCGATAATTTGCAAATGCCTCGCTCGATATCCAACACATAAACATTTATTTTTTATAAGACTCGAGTCGCAACGAACATATTGTCTGCATAGTAAACTCCATGCATTTAAACTGTACATGGAGGTTACTATGCCTGGTGCTTTCGCACATATCACAGCGGTAAATGAAGCTTCTGCTAATAATGCATTGATGAAGTTAAACATACCTCAAGAAGCAAAAAAGGCTTTAGCTCAAAATAAACGGTATTTAGAGCTCGGTTGTGTGAGCCCCGACTATCCTTACCTTGCTCTAATGAATTCTGCGCAAAATAAATGGGCAGATAAAATGCATTACAACCACGTTGGTAAGCTAATTGATGCTCTTATTCAGCATGTAAAAGCCGCAGATAACGAACACTTTGAAAAAACCTTCTCATGGTTATGTGGCTTTGTAGCACATGTAGCAACCGATATTACTCTTCATCCTGTTGTTGAATTAAAAGTGGGCCCTTACGCAGAAAACGCCCAGCACCACAGAATTTGCGAAATGCACCAAGATGCTTATATTTGGCCATCCAGGATGCAACTCGGAAGTATTGGCCTTGCAGATAGAGTCAGAGAAAACATCGGCAGTTGTGTGGACCAGATTAACAACAACCTAATAGATCCAGTTATTCGTACTATTTGGTCTAGTGCCCTTTCAGCTACTTACCCTGAATATGCTAAAGAATGCGAACCTGACGTAAACGTCTGGCACGAAGGATTTCAATCCGTTGTGGATAATGCAGAGGAGTCGCATCGCTTATTTCCTTGGGCGAGGCATGTGGCTTCTAAACTAGGGTTAACTTACCCACTTCCAAACGAAGTTGATTCTACTTATATTCAGGATTTAGAAACGCCAGATGGTATTAAGCACTACGATGAAATTTTTGATAAGGCGATTAAGACAATCCAAATATTTTGGGAAAAGCTGGCAGCTTCCATTTATGAAAACCAAGACACTGGCTTTTTTGAAAATTGGAATTTAGACACTGGTCGAAATGAAAACGGACAGCTTAGTGCTTGGGGAAATCTATGAAGCTAATCATCGTTATAACCCTTCTTCTCTCATTGACTTCTTGCGCCACCAAATCTCAATATTCTGAAGAAGTCATGTTTGATATGGCCTCGATTTTAAAAGATGTAGCCCAAGCTGTTGACGGTGAGCTCAAGTTTGGAGAAACAGCAGGACTAACAGAGAAAGAAATATTCGAAAATGCGATGTCAGCTAATCCAGCTCAAATCACCAAACTCTCACAGTTAGCTATCGATGGAAACATTTCTAATTATCGAATTCTTTCAGAGTTTCAAGGTAATAATGCAGTTATGTTGATATGTGACGGGGATACAGCACTAATGAAAGATGCAGGTTGCAACTCAGAATTTGATAAGATCTATTGGGACTCCCCAAAACCTTACTCATGCCAAATCAAACTTGATGCGGCATCTCTTTGTACTGATTAACAGTAGGGAAAATAGAGGAAATTTATGAGTAATACATGGCTTTAACTTATGCCTGTCATGTATTACTCACAATATGCAGAAACAGGTAATATTTAAAAAGCTCAAGCTTACCTGTAAGAAATCACTACGTTCTGTAAAGCACCTTAGTTAGGTTTCTTTAAAGACATAACCATTTTCGTGATGGGAATCACAAAGTACTTGTCCTAGTTTTCAACTGCATAGGACAATGACGCCAAGTAAAGAACGGAGTATAAACATGACGTAAGAACTTCTCTAGGAAGAGTATTGACTGACAAATTGAGTTCATCATCTTTATAAGAGTGATGTGCAAAGTAATTTCTAGATGTTACGAATTTAAGTAGCTGTGCAAAAGAGTATTTCATAGAAGGAGACCAAGCCTTACCAACGGAACAACGGTCAATACTTTCAAAAATATCGTTAGGCTTGCTGTTAAGCTTTGTCATAGCCCACTTATCATTATTGGTCACACTGCAAAGTACTTTTTTGTCACTCTCTGTTTCAACCTGATTTGATAATTCAGAAAGTACATCCTTTAGATTGTTCTTTTCATATGAAAAATTAGAGTAAATTAGGTCTCTGATTATAATCTCTGTTCTAATTGTAAAAATAAGCAAACAATCAATTATTCTAGGTTGAACTAAATGTATACTATCCCTATTATTTATTGATTCATGAAGGTCATAAAAAGAGCGCATCCACGGATAAAAGCTGTTTAAACCTTCTAACTTTAAATACAAAGCATCTAACTCTATCTTTTCATTCAGCCACTTGTTTTTTACTGGTTGAACATAAATTGGAACATATCTGGTAAATGATTCTCTAAACTTGATTTCTTCAAAGTCAAGAACATCTTTTAGTGTTGAAAAATATCCAGACTGACGCCCACCATGAGACCATTTATCAAACACATCGTGCTCAGATAGACCAGCAGAGCAAAGCCACTCAAACATATAGTAGATATCTTTTTTCAACTCTCTCAATCCAAAATTATAGCTGTTTAACTCACTACTTTTTGCCAAACCTTCCCAGTGCTTATAAAGCGTTAGTAAGATTGTCATATCTGACTCTAAATCGTCTCTAGTCGCTTGTAAGTGCTCCAGAACAAACGAAGATACTTCTCCATAAGTGCATTGTATGTCAGCCCTAGACAGAGCAAACCTTGAAGCAAAGGCTCTGTAAGTAGCTACTCTTTGAAATGTGCTTGAATAATTTAACACCCAATAATCATTCACTCTCTGATATTCAGCTTCAAAGTATGGCTTACCTTTTTCTTGAGCCAAGTACCTCTCAATAAATTTACAATTATTTACGGTCTCAAATAGAATATAGGCTCTCCAATACGAGAGGTAGAACTCACAAGGCCTATACTCCCTACCATTTCTATGGCTCTTAGTTACTAGTGGATTAGATGGTCTAGATTTGAGGCTACCAACAAAGCTATCAATTAATATTGTGTCGTACGGATGTAGTAAGTCAGGAAGCCCCTCATCTTCAGTGCTAATTATATGTATATCGGAGTATGTAGCCCCTGTAGCCTTCGTAGCTTCTGTACTTTCAATACCTCCTAAGTGAGGATAACTTTCCCACTCATTGAAGTATTCTTCAGGAATATCAATAAATAGCTCATAATTTTTATCATTAGCTCTGATTAAATCTATTAACTTTATGTTGTATGGAAGTTTATTAATTCCAAATGTTTTTTTTATATAGTTGTAGAACTTTCCGGAGCACATCCCACTGTGAATATAATGAGCCGATATATTGAGATAATTTAAGTAATAGTCACTTTCACTATATCTGATGCTTCTATACATTAGTACCTAACCTGACATTTTAACTAGACAAAAGTATCGTTAACAAACTACATACGCTTCATAATTCTAAGTATTCAGTTTAGCAGTATTTTGGTCAGACATGAGAAAAGACAGTGTATCCATTAGGTATACCCAAACGACTACGGTCAAACCTTGATCAAACAGTACCCAATAGGATTGCCTTTGATTTATGACCACAATAAAATCTAACGCATCTAAAGTTAAACGGGTACACCTAATGGCGCATATAGCTTATCTACGAGTTTCAACTATTGAGCAGAATACTGAACGTCAACTGGCAGACTCAGGCATCACCTTCGATAAGAGCTTTGTGGATAAATGTAGTGGAGGGTCAACTAACAGACCAGCCTTAGCAGCCCTTAAAGATTATGCACGTGAAGGAGACACAATTCATGTCCATAGTATCGACCGTCTAGCTCGTAACTTGGTTGATTTGAAGCAGTTAGTAAATGACTGGACTAGCCAAGGGGTTAGCATTAGATTCCATAAAGAGAACCTAAGCTTCAAAGCTGGTGGCTGTGACCACATGTCTGAGCTGATGCTTAACATGCTGGGTGCCGTAGCTCAGTTTGAGTTAGCAATGATTCAAGAAAGACGTCAGGAAGGCATTGAGAAGGCTAAAGCAGCAGGTAAATATAAAGGCAGACCAACAAACAGTGAAAACCACCTACGTATCCACCAGCTGCGTTCTAAGGGACTATCTTTGCGGAAGATAGCCTCTCAGGTAGGTGTATCCCTGTCTACAGTGCAAAGAGCTTTATCAAAGAACGTAACTTAGTAACTGTACAAAAATCTAAAAATTCAATCACACATTGTTTATAAAAATAAGGATACGCAGCAATAGAAATCAAATAGTTGTACTCCAGCCCCTCCCCCCTTATTCAGATACAAACCGAACAGAGAAATAATCACTAAGTAATCATATATAGGTACCAAGACCACTATGAATCAATTCATGGCAGATAGCAGATTTGAGTATTTAGACCCTCGTACTCTCATACTAGATCCAGCAATGCAAGCCCGTGACGTTGAACTCATACAAGACAAACGAGTACGTTCAGCGCAAGAGATCAAGCAAGAGAGCCAAAGCAAAGAGATTCTTGAAGACCTTCGTAATGGACAGCCTATAAGGCAGCCTATCACCGTTTTTGTGGTCGATGATAAGTATTATGTAGTGGATGGTTTCCATCGTACTGGAGCTTGCTTGGAGTATCTTGCAGAAAACCCAAATACTGAACTAAAGATTAACTCACGAGTGATATATAACCGTACTTACATTGAAGCGTTTTCAGCAGCTCAAGACGCCAATCAGTCACATGGTGTAGGTGTTACTCATGATGAAATTATGCAGGCTAAGTTCCGCAAGTTAATTGTAAATAAAGAATTTGACCTAAGTGTATCTCAAGTAGTAAAGGCCGTGGGTTGTAGTCGTGGTCAAGCTGCGCATATTGCTAGAGACTTAAAGGCTTGTGGTGAAGCTCTAGGTGATAACATCTATATGAAAATAGTAGATTTAGAGAGCTTTGTTGAACGCCTTAGATTTTGTCTGGAGAGTAAATATCACTTACCGAGCAATTGTTGGGACTCTAAAGGTTTTCCTAAGATCAGACGTCTCTCAGATGCAATTACTGGCAAAGATAATATGTCAAACCTAGACGATGAAAAGTGGGAGCAGCAACAGATCAAAGATGTCTCAAACAGTCTCAGTCGTCTCATTACATTTTACGGAGAGGATATCTTTAGGGAAGGCTTACGAAAAGTAACTAGAGGTTCACAACTAGGTATCTCTATATCCCAACGAAATAAGTGGCTAGAGCAGGTTGGTTCTATAGAAGGGTGTATTCAAGACAAAAATGACAGAATTAAAGCACCTGACTTAATCGAAAACTACGACTTTTAGAAATAACGTTGTGAGCTCGTAAGCCTTATGCCACAAGGCCTACGGGCTCATTTAAACAAAGATGTACACGTGTGTACAATGAGAGTTACTTAGGTGTACACAACAGAGTATTACTAATCTCGTTTCTTTTGGCGTCAGTAGCAGGAAGCAATTCAAAAGTCTCTAGACCATCCTTACTCTCAAAAAGTGCACCTTTGAGACTATGATCACATTGAATACTTACAAGCTCATCACCATCCTTTCTATATATCTTTATATACCGATACTCTTCTTTCTTATCTGCATGCATTTCTATTTTGCTCAAGTACCGTCGTAAAACTTGATTGAGCTTTATTCGACCATCTATATCTTTAGTACTATCAATGAGCTCTAGAAAACGGCCAGTTAACATTTCAGAATCTTGTTTTTGAATGACTAACTTACCTTGAGAGGTCTCTAGTTCTGTTTTGACATTAGAAAGTTGCTTCTCAATGTTCGTGACTGACGTTTTTAGCTCACGAAATTTACTTTGTAGCTGATCGTTTAATCCGAGTGCAGCAATGGCATTTATCGTATTGTCTAATTGTCTTCTGGTATCTTCTAGAAGGAATGTTAGTTCTCGTTCTTTAGCATTCAACTCTTTGATATTGTTGTTGTCCTGACTACCCATAACTTCAAGGATAGGTAAGCGGCGTAAAGCAAAGAGAACGAAGGAAGACAGCCTGTAGAAGTTCCAAGGGCTATCAAAACAACTAATGCGATATTGAAGACAACGAAGCTGGTAATATCTTTTTCCTTTAACGCATGAGCTCACAATATGCATACCTTCACCGCATGAACACCGAAGTAGACCAGCAAAGTAATTGCGCATCTCTTTTCCCCTGCGCCCTTTTCCTGCACCACCTTCTTTTAAGACGGCTTGTACTTCATTAAACTGGTCTTCATCAATAATCGTAGGGTAGTAGTTTTTTATAGCCTCGCCTTCAGGCTTCCCATTTAAGGTTGGTTGGTACTCACCAAGAACTGCACGATATTGAAGAATTCTGGATATACTTCTTGGATACCACGCTCTACCAGTTAAAGGCTTCCGGCCTTCCTCTGTTAAAAGACGACCAATCCTAGGCGTGCCATACCCATTAACGTATAAATCAAATATTTTTCGAACGGTTTCCACACGTTCAGGAATAAGCTCAAATGCGGTTTTATCTTGATTGACACGCAACCAACTAGGACAGCGTCTCGTGATAATTTCTCCAGTAAGACGAGCCTTTTCACGAGCCTTTGCCTTAGCGTTCAGAATCATTTGGCTTTTACGTTCTGACTCCTCAAAGGCTCGCTGGGCACTTAAAGCCCACGCCATTAAATCCATTAGAGGATTATGAGAATCAGGTTCGTATAACTTACTATCGGTGAATGTATAAATGCTAATACCACTAGCAAGTAGCTGCATTAGAAGTGAGACCGCACGCTGGACACCAGCACGGGAAAGACGGTCAACGTTTTCCACTATCAGAACGCTGCCTTTCTCAATATAGCCGTCTTCGACACATTGAAGAAACTGGCTTAAGGCACCAGTTTCAATATTTGCACCTTTCCAACCACTGACTCCAAGATCAGAAAAGGTCTTTTCACTAAGTGACCAACCGTGAGCTAGAGCAGCTGCCTGTATAGCCTCCCACTGACGCTCTTGACCATAACCTTGAATTTGTTTTTTTGAAGAAAGTCTTACATAACTATACGCTGTGCGCATAACGCCCTCCTAAATAACAAGGGCGGATTCTAGAGTTATGTCATAACCGATACAATACTTTTACAACATGCCAGCCGAACTTGGTTTTGACTAGATGTGGCGTCAGAACCTCGCCAGAAAAGCACACTTTGTCGAACTGAGGTACCATTTGACCACGGCGGAACTCACCAAGATCACCACCGCGCTTACCTGACGGGCAAGTGGAATACTTCTTCGCTAGTGTCTGAAACTTTGCGCCTTTTTTCAGTTGCTTGATAATGTCTTCTGCTTGCTCTTTGTGCTTCACAAGAATATGTAATGCGGCTGCTGTATTTGCCATTGATCTATCTCTCACTATTCTGGTCGCGCAAGTGTACCCAATCCCTTTTAACACGCCAAACATTTCTTGTTTATACCTAGGCGGCTTCAAGGTTCAAATACATGGGACTATAAAACTTTCGGCATAACAAGATTAAAATACAACCAAGTTTTGCTCAGTTAATCACTATTCTTTAAGAGATTGTCTAAAAAGCTCACATTTGTCTCTCCGATGGTTGAAGCCTTCGTCTGATAAGATTAGATTAGACACAATTCGGTGGTATTTATAAGGTTATTTCATGGCAAAAGTCGTTAGTAAAGCGAATCAATCTCAGGGCATGTTGATGTTCAAACTCACCCTGCAACAGAGTTTCGCGATAGGCACGCTAAAAGTCCGTGAAATCGTTCCGTATATGCCAACCACGAAGATCCCTTACTCGCATCATCACGTCATTGGCACCGTTACAATACGTAACTTAACAGTGCCTGTGATCGACATGTCAGCGGCTGTCGGCTTTCGTCCTATCAGTGAAGAAGAATACAAGAATTGCTACTTGATCGTGACAGACTGTTTGCGAACCGTGGTCGCCTTTATGGTTCGTAGTATTGAGAAGATCATTGAATGCGATTGGAAAGCCATTGAAACCCCACCAGCGAGCGCTGGGAAAAATATTTTCGTAACAGGTATTACTCGCTACGAAGACAAAACGGTTCAGATGCTGGATGTAGAACTGCTACTTTCCAAAATTTATCCGCAATACGAAAACTCAAAGATCCCGATGCTGACAGATGTTGAACGTGAGCGCCTAAAAGCATTAAGCATTCTTTTGGTGGATGACTCTTCCATCGCTCGTAAACAGCTGTGTGATGCTCTTGATAGTATCAATATCGGATACCAAATTTGTAAAAATGGTTTAGACGCATTAGAGCTGATGAAAAGCGAGGCTGAGGCTCATCGACCAATCGATATTTTGGTCAGTGATATTGAGATGCCAGGGCTTGACGGCTACGAGCTAGCATTCGAAGTACAAAATGACTCCGCTCTTAATCACTCATACCGCATTTTGCATACATCGTTATCGAGCGAAATCTGTGTAGACAGAGCTCACCAAGTTGGCGCACACGAGGCGCTTGAGAAGTTCAATGCTGGTGAACTGATTGAAGCCATGCTGCGCGGTGCAAAAGAACTAGAAGCCAAAGCTATGGCTTCTTAACTCTAAACTAAACAGCCAAGAAGCAAATTGTCGAATATGGTGTTTTGCGGCCATTTTTTCGCGCAGAAGCTTTGATGTTTGCAGCTGCTAGTTTCTCAGGTCACTTCTTTGGCATCGAGTAACTACGAGATACAAACTCTGTCTCTTCGACTTGATTGATGTGATTAATATAAGAAGCCAAGCTATAAAGTACATTCGCCAATAAGTTCGCGTAACGAAATAGAATGGGGGCAGGTTGCTTCTTACCTGCATGTTCGATCGCAACTAATGCTCGTACCGTTTTTTTAGCTTGGCAACGGCACAAATGCAATTGACTGGATGCAGGGTGCCCTCCGGGTAGAACGAAACCTTTGAATCCACCATCAATGCGTTGCTTAAGCAAGTCATAATCTGCCTTTAGCTCTTCAACTTCCGCTTCTGTAATCGCTAGCTTTCCGCGAACCGAACCATTTAGGTGATAAACATTAGGCTGCATTCTTGTCAGTATATCGCGGCTAAACTCGTCCAGATCCATCGCGAGAACTAAACCAATACGACTACAAAGTTCATCTGCCGTGATTTCAAAGTCACAAACCGGACTGTCCTCGTAAATAAAGGGATAGCAAATCTCGCTCAATTCCTTGCTCACAGGCTTCATGCTTTTGTTCCAATATAAAAAGGGAGCCAGTATAACCTAACTCCCCTTATGCGTTCATTATTCCGAATATTCGATATTTACATGACCGGTTTACAATCAAGCACTTTCGATTTTCTTGTGACCTTCTTGAAGGTGAACAAAGTCCACTAAATCGTCGCCAGAGACTTGATACGCTTGACCAAAGCCTTTAACAAACAGTCCCGATTCTGGCTTTAAGTTAAACAACACGAAATCCTCTAGTTGGCTGAGACCATCAATTATCTCCCCAAAACGTTCTTTCATTTGTCCAACAACTTGGTGCCACATCTCCGTGTCACGCTCAACCACATTTGCCACAGCATCAAAAGTTAAGCGCTTACGAGCAAACAACTGCTTTGAAGATTCTTCATCTTCGATCATCATCAAAGAAACGTTTGGGTTTTCTAGAAGGTTACGAGCATGACGAGCGATTTTAGAAATGAGTACGAAGTAGCCTTCCTGATTTTGGACATAAGGCGCGTAACTTACATTAGGGCGACCTTCTGCATCGACAGTTGCAAGCTGAAGCGTACGACGCTCCTGACGAAACTCTTTGATCTCTGGCCCTAAACGACCTTGCAAACGCTCTTGTTTAACTTGTTGATCCATAATGATACCTGACTTTACTAATTAGTATTCGAGTTGAGCCTCGATTATGTTTGTGATTACTTTTTCAATTCGGCTTGTAAGGCGCGGAATGCGGTGACTTGATCTTCAAGTAGCTCGCGCTTTTCGTTACGGCCTAAATAAACTTTGAAAATATTGCTTCCGCACTCAGAGAAAAAGCCAAAATAGTGACTCTCTCTACCCATAAACGGTTTGCTGACCAACGCTACATTTTTAACATTATCTAGCTTCAAGTGACCGTGTAGCTCACCTTCTCTGCCCATTAAATTGTAATAGCCACGCGCCACTTTTCCCTTTGGGAATGGCGCTTTGACTTCAAAAATAGAGCCAAAAGAATGAACAATAGTCGTCACCGGGCCGAAACCAACCAAACCTTCTAGAATGCTTTGTGCTTGCGCTCCTGGAGCGATGGCCACCATTTCCTGCGGCAAAGCCGCAACAACCTCAAATTCAGAAATACCGAGACGTTCTGCCATCGCTGCTGGCAATAATTGCGGTTCTTGCTCTAGTAATGCTTCAACTTGTTGTTTGATTGATTCCATATGTTTTCCGTCTTTTTTCAATTTTTTCATTAATTATTGGATACTTTCGGTACGGTTTCGTTCATCTCTGACGTAAGTACCTGAATACAACCTTGAGCCAATGAAACAGCCCAGAAACTACCAGCAAGAGTAAGAAGTAGGCTGCGTTCATGCAGTTCCACTAAACCTTTTTGCTGCCACACTTTAAATAGGGGTATTAAAAATCCGAACGTGTCCTCCCCCATAAACGATGGCAGTTGGTTTGCCTGAACGATACCGCGATCAAACCCGGATTTGAGTGCAGCAAATAGTGGCTCTAGAGGGCTTTGCTTCATCATCATAGCGATGGTGCTTTGCCCTTCTTTGATGGCTTTAATATAGGTCGCCAATGTGCGATGTTGCATCATTCCGTAACCACCGATATTACCTCCAGCGCCACAGCCAATTGGCAGTACCTCTGCATATGTCTTGGCTAAACTGTTGTATAAACTACGTTCACGGTTATCGATTGCCCAATGGTTCACACTCAGTTGCTTCATATGGTGTTTGGCCATAAAGTTCACACCAAGCTCATACATGCCTGCTTTTTCTGGCGTGGTAGCTGGTGGGGGGATTTTTCCTTTTTCTACAAGGTTAAGCATGGGTGCTGAACCACCGACTACCAACTGATATAAGTCCAACCCGTGTGCGCCAGTCGAGAGAAAATCATTTAAATCTTGCTCTAACACTTCTTTGGTTTGATAAGGCAAGCCGTAGAGTAAATCGATAATGACAGGAATTTTGTCATCGTTGGCAATCTCGCTAACTCGCTTTAGCACATCTTCTCTATCATCTAACCGTTTCGCGCTGCGACGCACTTGTGTATTAAAACTTTGTACACCAAAAGAGAAACGATTAAATCCACCGTCGAGAGCGCCTTGGTATAGCTCATCAGAAAAACGGTTGATGCGACCTTCTAAGGTGATTTCACAATCCGCAGCCAAAGGAAAGTGCTCATGAATCGCCTGACCTAACACGCGAACCTGTGCTGGAGACAGATCCGTTGGCGTTCCACCACCGATATACACAGCATGGAAAATACCGTTTTGTGTCCAAGGCAATGCAGCTTTCTCCTTGAGCTCCTGCATCAGTGCGTCAAAGTACTCATCAACCAGTGCGCGGCTCGCAGCATTTTGAAAGAAGTTACAAAAGGTGCAACGTACGCGACAAAATGGAACGTGAATATAAAGACAACGTTTATTGGTCGCTTTAACCGAGTTAGCGGTAACGCTTGAAAAAATTGCCTGTTGCTGAGGTGGAGGTACAGGCACGCTCGCTCCGCCAGCGTGTGCCGAATGTTTCTTAACAAAGGCAAATCGCAATGGGTCAGGGCTATCGCTTCCCAACACTGATTCGTCAAATTTATCGATATCGACGCTCATATATACTCGCTTAGCTCCCACCATATAAGGGGTAGAGGCTCGTCTTTAAAAATCTGCAAGAATCATAATTTGAGCGTAATGATAATGCAATTGATAATTGATCTTATTTCGGTTGTGAGTAATAATCTGCTCAAGTTTTCATAGTTTCCCGAGATATTCCGTGAACGTACAAAGATATGTCATTGCAGGAGGTGCTTCCCTTGCCATCCATGCCGCACTTCTTTTTGTTTCTCAAGAAACGAAAGTGTTCGCGATGCCTGCTGGAAATCCAGCAAGTTCGGTAAGTTTAAACCTTGTATCGGCACCACCACCTACCGTCGAAAAATCCACGCCAGAAAATGTGGCGCCACCAAAAGAGCCGCAGCCTCAGGAGCAGCCTGAGCCAGAAAAGAAGATCGTAAAGAAACAGGTCGTTAAGAAAGACGCTGTTAAGAAAAAGGTAGTGAAGAAAAAAACAGAGCCGGTTAAACAATCTAAGCCTAAGACGGTGGAACCAGCCAAAGCCATAACAAAACAAGAGAATCAGCCCGAAGCCAAACCGAAGAAAAAAACGGAACCGGCGAAGAAAGAGATGGTCGCTCAGCAAACCGCGCCAGCGAGCCAATCCAAAGGGGCAACGTCTCAACCTATTTTGGTCGACAAACCAACGTTTGTGAATCAACCAACTCAGCCTCGCTACCCAAGATCTGCACAAAGACGCGGTATCGAAGGCGTAGCCTTATATGAAATATGGCTCGATGAAAATGGCAATCAAATTAAACAGGTTTTGATTGAGTCTTCCGGCACAGAATCGCTGGACGCCTCAGCGCTTCGTGCCATCAAACAGTGGCAATTTACACCACATATTTCGGGCGGGCTAAAAGTGGCTCACCGAGTACAAGTACCTGTTCGTTTTAAGTTGGATGGATAATGGAACAACTACAAGAATTACAAACTCAACTTGGCCTAATGACATGGCCTTTGATCATTTGCTCAGCCCTCACCGTCATGATCATTACCGAGCGGTTATTCCACGTTTTGATTAGCCTTGGCGTAGGGAAACGAGCCATTCGCCAAAAACTCATTGGGTTAGACCCAACGAATGGAAACGATCTTGAGACGCTTGCAGAAGAATTGTGGCATAAGCGACCGCTCCTTTATCGTGGCGTTGCCATGTTGCTTGCCCATCACTCTTTCTCAAAGTCTCTAAGAGAGGATGCCGCAGGCATTTGGCTGCAAGAAAAACGTCATCAGCTGCATTCTGGCCTTCGCTTACTGACGTTGATTGGCGTAATTAGCCCTTTGATTGGTTTGCTTGGTACAGTACTTGGCTTAATTGAGATGTTCAAAGGCATCGCTGTCTCAACGGGGAATATCACCCCGAATGATTTGGCAGACGGTCTAGGCTTGGCCATGCGCACTACTGCAGCAGGCCTTATTATCGCCCTTCCTGCGATTTCAGGAGCACAAATCATTGGTTTGTGGGCGGATCGTGTGATCGCCAAACTCGAACACACATTAAACTATGTCAACTTATGGCTTGAAGGTATCTCTCTGCAACACGTGTCGCCAGACAATTCAACATTAGCAGTGCGCTCTTCTGCAAAGGTCGAGGCAGAAGCACAATGATTAAAACGCCAAAAGACAACACTCGTAACGACTTAACTCCTGATTTAACACCGCTGTTGGACATCATTTTTATCGTAATGGTTTTCCTGATGTTAACTGCAGCGGTCAAGCTCGATTCATTAGATGTCAATTTACCGAGTACAGAATCTCAGGCCGTTGCAGATGTCGATAAGCAATCCATCACGGTAAACATTCTTAAAGACGAGCCTTACTGGGCCATTAACGGCAAGACATACATCGATTGGGACAACTTTACCCTCGCGCTGCTAGAAGAGAGTAAATCAAGCGATAAACCGATTGTGATTGGAGCAGAAAAAACCGCGAACATTCAGTCGCTAGTTCAACTTCTCGGCTTTTTACAAGAAAACGGAATTCAGGCAACTCAGTTACTCACTGAAGAGCCATCATAAAAATAAGTAAGATAGAGATCCTTTCAAAATGAAGAACACACGTGCCACCATTCATGCTGTTGTTACGGCAGCCATTTCCCTACTTGCGAGTAGCCAACTTTTTGCCAATGAAACACCATCATCAGAGCGTGTTGTTAGTGCAGGCAGTGCCGTCACAGAACTGTTGCTTGAACTCAACGCCAAAGATAGCTTGGTTGCTATCGACGTAACCAGTCAGTTACCAAAAGGCATGGAGCTGCCTAAAGTAGGCTACCATCGCCGCCTTTCAGCAGAAGGGTTGCTCGCCTTACGTCCGACAAAAGTCATTGGCTCTGATGAGATGGGACCGAAAACAGCATTGAACCAATTAAAAGCGGCGGGTGTAGATGTAGAAATCGTCAATACCGATGCCAACGTTGACGGTCTTTACCAACGTATCGATCAAATTGCGAACCTTATGAATCGCCAGGCTAAAGCGGAAGATTTAAAGCAAGATGTGAAAGCGCAAGTTCAAGCACTCAATGCAAATCAACCTGCTCAAGCTCAGAAAAAGAAAATACTGTTTCTACTCATCCATGAAGGTCGACCTGCGAACGTTGCAGGATCAGAAACCACACCCGATGCAATTATTCAGCTAGCAGGCGGACAAAACCCAGCTGCTGACCAGTTGTCTTCTTACAAGCCTTTATCCACAGAAGCCATGGTAGAGATGCAGCCTGACGTTATTCTCGTTAGCGGTCGCAGCTATGAAACGCTGGGCGGTGCCGATGCGATTTTAAAAGCAATGCCACTTCTCGCCGCAACACCTGCGGGAATGAATAAAAATATCATCACGATTGACGGTCACTCCCTTGTTGGTGGTTTGGGTCTTAAAAGCCTTGCAGAAGCCGAGCGTTTGAATGCGCTGCTTTACCCATAGAGACATGGCATGTTGTTAAGACGTATCTCCCTTTCAACGACGTTATCCGTACTTAGTGGCTTTTTAGCATTTGTTGCTATCGCCTCTATTACCGTTGGCCCAATGAACATTAGCTTTACTGACAGTTTGCGTAGCCTAACGGGAGGCAGTTCTGATCTCGCTCCTCACATTCAGTTGGTCATTAACGAAATCCGATTGCCTCGCACCATTTTGTGTATGTTCATCGGGGCTATTTTGGCGATTTGTGGCGTGGTTATGCAGGGCCTATTCCGTAACCCGCTGGCCGAGCCCGGCATCATTGGTGTGTCTGCTGGTGCTGCACTTGGCGGTGCGTTCGCTATTGTTGTATTTGCAGAGTTTAGCCAAAACTATCCGCAACTAATGAACTTAGCTGCGCTGCCTCTTTTTGCTTTCCTAGGTGGTGCGTTGACGACCATTCTCGTTTATAAACTCGGCACAAGTAAGTTTGGTACCTCAGTTACGATTATGTTGTTAGCTGGTGTCGCCATTAGCGCGCTTTCAGGAGCGGCGATCGGCTATATGAACTTTATTGCTGATGATCAGATGCTACGAGATCTGACACTTTGGTCGATGGGCTCATTAGCTGGCGCAAATTGGTCGGGGATAGGCCTATCCGCTGTCACGCTGGTCATCCTGTTATTCTGGTTCCAGAAAAAATCGATGGCGCTAAATGCTCTGCTGCTAGGTGAGTCCGAAGCAAGACACTTGGGAGTTCCGGTCCAAAAACTCAAAAGACAGCTTATTTTGCTCTCTGCATTGGGGGTTGGTATTACGGTGAGTATTAGTGGCGCAATTGGTTTTATCGGGCTCGTTATTCCTCACTTAGGACGCATGCTAGCAGGCCCCGACCATCGAACGCTACTGCCAATCTCTGCACTCATGGGAGCGCTGCTTCTTACCGCTGCTGATATGTTTGCTCGTATTGCCGTGGCACCAGCAGAATTACCCGTCGGTATCGTGACCGCCTTGATCGGTGCGCCCTTCTTCATCTACTTATTGTTCCAGCAGAAAGGGAAGATTTTGTAATGAACCAGATCGTTTTATCGGGTAAAAACATTTCGATGAAATTTGGCAAGCGCGTTGTTCTCGATGACATCAATATTGATATCCGAGCTGGTGAAGTGACCGCCCTACTCGGCCCCAACGGTGCGGGCAAAAGTACTTTGCTCAAGCTTCTGTGTGGTGAAATCTCTTCAAATCATGACATCGCCTACTTCGGTAAACAAAAGCATGATTGGGAGCCAGAAAAAAGCGCAAAACACATTGCGATGCTCCCTCAGCACAGTACGTTGACCTTCCCATTTTTAGCCAGAGAAGTGGTCGAATTAGGCGCGATTCCGCTATCGCTGTCCAATAAAGAAACCACTAAGTTAGCTTTACATTACATGAAACAAACCGATGTAATGCATTTGGCAGAAAGCCTCTACCCATCTTTATCTGGTGGCGAAAAGCAACGATTACATCTAGCACGCGTGATGACACAGCTACACCAATCTGGCGAGGAACGAATCTTGATGCTTGATGAGCCAACCTCTGCGTTAGATCTCGCCCACCAACACAACACGTTAAAGATTGCTCGTGAGGCCGCGAAAACACAGAACGCCGCGGTCGTTGTCGTGTTGCATGACTTGAATTTAGCCTCCCAGTACGCAGACCGACTTGTACTTTTACATAACGGAAAACTGGTTTGTGATGACACACCATGGAATGCACTGACGCCAGAACGCATTGAGCACGTTTATGGCTACCGCTCCATCGTGAGAAAACATCCAACTTTAGACTTTCCTCAAGTTCACGCCGCCGCTTAACGTGTATCTCTTCTGAGCCATCTCTTCTGCTTTCCAAACGACAAAGGCCCGCAATAATCATATTGCGGGCCTTTGCTTTGATATTTAATCGAATCTTGGGCTCAAAAGAGCGGCGAGAAAATTACTGTGTTTTGCCTTGGCTTTACAACCAAAGCAGCAAACAAGTGTTCATCTAGCGCTCTCAATTGCTATTACTTACTCATTTGGATCAATGAACGACCAATCAACCACTCGAGCTCTTTGTCACCACCTGCGCCAAACTGGCTTTCAACCATTTTGTATAAACGGTCAATACCGTTAGCAGCAAATTCTTGCGCATTTTCGGCCGTGACAATGTGATGGAATAGCAGTCGTAAAATCGCGAGGAACTCAGCATCTTCCAGTGCTTTAATCCAACTTTGTGAAAATGCACTTAGCCCTTTATCAAACTCTAGGTGTTCAATAAACATTTTAAAGATACGGCCATCCAGTGCGGCGGTGAAGTCCGTTTTCTTAGGGAAGTGATGGCTAATACCGGTACGAGATATACCTGTCTGCTGACTTAGAGTCGTGTACGACATTTTGTCGTAACCTAGTCTTAGTAGCTGATCAACAACGGCATCCATGATCTTTTGGATAGTGATTTCGGTATCTTCTTTACTACGCTTTGGCATATTTTAAGCTCTTCTCTTTGTAAATCCATCTAACTCACTATTAAATGAGGCCAGAATGAAATCATTCTTAGCATTATACCCAAGTTGCCCAAGGCACTTCGTTAAGCGAAACCTAAAAATTGAACCGCTAACACCTGCGCATTAAGGCCATTTGGATATATGTACTGCGACTACTTAATATAAAGTTAAGTTCCAAATCATAACGTCTTTACACTGCGTAATGTGCAATTTGCAGTTATGTTTTTGTCAATACATGCTACTCAAAATAAGGCGAAAAGTTAGTCTCATCAAAACCTTGCGCCAATTATTCATCGAAACTATTCAAAGACCAAGAATGATAATTATTAAAAATAATCAATCAAGAAATAGTCTTATAAATTGTCCATTAGTTCAACTGGGCTGAGCGAAATCTCGTCACTATGTTCGTTAATTGATTTTAAATGTTGATATATATCACATTAACGTTCTTGATGATTTAGTAATCCAATCTTTAACCCTTACTTAACAAGCGCCTATTCTGTTCTTTTTTTATTCAAAACTCGTCATTTTTGTAGATACAGATCAAATACCTGATAGAATACCCTTAGTATTTACAAGAGGATTCGTTATGAGTGTCGAATTAGAAAAAAACCAAGTATGTGAAGCTTGCGGCTGCGCAGGCGAGATTGGCTTCATCATCAAAGAAGGTGACGAAGTTGCCGACGTAACGGTTTTCGCACAGACAAAAACAGAGCTAGAGTCTGAACTACAAAAATACATTGAGCTCGCTAAATCAGTATGTGCTGATGTTGAATACAATGTTTCTGAAATAACAGAAGAGTCAAATCAAGCGACGGCTCGATTCAAATTTGAAGTAAGTGCTGAAAAACTTATCTTTGAATTAAAAACTCGCTCACTCGCGCGTTAATGGAAAAAGCGAGCTCTGTGCTCGCTTTTTTATTTTTCCGTTATCCTAATATTAAACAGACCGTTTTTTTGGCGTTTATTTATCTTTTTTGAATACCACCCACTTTAACGAACCATTCGTTTCAAAATCGTTCTCAGCTGTACACATCAGTAATACACCCTCAACATTAATCACGGCTCCGGTGGTGTAGGCTTTATCATCGTAGTAACAGATACGCTGACCTACCTTGCCGTCAGCGACCACCAGCGCTTTGCTTTCTGGCGTACTGTATGATTTAGCAAAAGCGGCCCCAGATAGTAGTAGTACTGCTACAACACCAGCGGCAAAAATAGACACTCTTTTTAACTTCATGAAAATCTCCCTCAGACGCTCATGATACTAACAAGGACGCTTGTTCAGTTCTTGGCAGAACCTCATATTCTTCATATCTCTACTGATATTTTTCTCACATTTACTTTTAAATAAACTATATAATCAATCACTTAATCATTCCCTAACTTGCACACTGAAGCAACTCGGCATCGTGAGAGCGTGTATGCTTTCAGATAAAGCCCTAATTTGAAGTTCTTGGGCTAAAAATCAAAAACTGTTAACAAAGTATGCATAATGAGTCTATTTAAGTATAAGATGAGCACTTAAGATCTCTATGTTTAACTAAGTCTCTGGCTATGCGTTTTGTTTCCCTTTTCCTTACCTTGATGCTGCTCTGCTTCCCATCTTTCGCATATGAGCTAGATTACTACTCTAAGTTTGGTCACACCGATAATTACGGTAATCTTGATCTACGAAACAAACCTTACACCCAATTACCTTCTGGGTTAGTGGTCAAAGGCAACTTAAATATCTCGCAAACCCCGATCAAAAAGCTGCCTAAGGGGCTTGATGTGGGAGGCAGTTTGGAAGCAACCAACAGCGCACTCAAAACCATTCGCTCAGGTACAAAGATAAAAGGTTATGCGAATCTACTGGGTAGTAAGATCGAAAGCTGGCCTAGGGGCATCAAACTCGGCGGTTATCTGAACTTGACGGATACACCATTAAAAACGCTCCCAGCTAAACTTCGAGTCAAAGGCGATTTAAGTGTTATTCGCACTCCTATCTCTGCTCTTCCTGAAGGATTGGTGGTTGATGGTAACCTTTATATAGGAGGATCAGCGCTACATGTATTTCCAGACACGATGACGGTGAAAGGGAATATCTTTTTAGGTGGCAACAAGATTACCAAGTGGCCTAGCAATTTAACCCTTGGCGGGGCCGTTGCTCCTTAAAAAGTAGACAAAAAAAGCCCCGGAAAACCGAGGCTTTAAGGCGTTCATAATCCATCAATTCAGTGATGAATATTACTCTTGGTTGTTCACTGGGTTGGCATAGCTCGCCACCAAATAAGGTCTTGCCCCTTCAGGTAACTGCTCCAATTTATCCGCAAGATGACGTTTCACCGCCTCTGTGATGATGCTCGAATCTTCGCGTCCAGCAGCTAACAAGTTGATTGGGTACAACTTGTAGTTATTGTGAATTTGGCGGTCGATTTCACCGGCAAGAGATTCTGGCGTTTCAAACTCTTGATCAATCACATCACCAAACGCGACATGCACACGACCTTTATAACCAATGATGCCCTGAATGATGCTTTCGATATCTTCAAATTCACCTTTTTCATAACGGCCATTTTCTGCTTTTTCGTACAGCTCTTTTGCTTTGGCAATGTCACATGGATCATTTTCATAGGCAATCGAGACAGGAACGATTTTCAAAGAACGCGTGTATTCACCAAAGCTGATCTTCTGCTTGCGGCCTTCAACATGGAACATTTTTAAAATCGCAGGATCAGTAAAGTCGTTTCCATCTTTGGCACGACCTTCCTTTTGGGCAATCCAAATTGAATTACCGGTATCAAGCGAGTGTTTAATGTAGCTCGACAGTTGTCCTAATGCTTTCATCATTTCTCTAGGCGCCTTAGCAGAGCGCTTAACGATGAAGCTTTTATTGAGTCGCATCAATTCAGTCGCACATGGCTTCTTCAGCAGGTTGTCACCAATCGCAATACGAACCGTACGGTGCCCACTTTGGTACAAGCCATAGTTTACTAGCGCAGGGTCCATCGCAATATCACGATGGTTAGAAACGAATAAGTACGACGTGTTTTTATCCAGCTTATCCAAACCAGAAAAAGTGACGCCATCCGTTGTCTTATTCAATGTATCTTTCAGATACTTCTTCACTTCAATCTGAATCGCTTCTACAGAATCAAGCTTGCTCCATTTAGCTTTCAGGTAGATGCGCAGGATAGGGCTCATTAGCGTTTTAAACCACGCTGCTTTATTAGCAAAGCGATGATCGAGAATAGCAGTGATAAATTCATCATCTTGGATTAGACGATCCAGCGCTGCTGGAATTTCTTCGTCATTGTAAGGACGAATTTCAATATAAGGATCGGTATTGGCAGTCATTGTTCATTACATATCAAAAAAAGCTGGCACATTTTACGCATAGTTTTGCTGACAAGCAGCATTTCAACCCATACTTTTAACATGGTCATACCAGTTAGACTACAATTTCTCATGCTAAAAAATTCTCTCAGCTGGTTGGAATCGTATAGGTTTAACGTTACCCTTAGCGCCAAAAAACACTGGTACTCATAATGAACTACGCAATTGAATTTCACGACGCTAAATACCCCTTTCTTGAAGTAGCTGCGCGCAAAAAAGCACTGAAGCACAGTCTGCTGTCTGTCGTCGAAGGGTTAGCCGTCATTAAATTGGGTAAGCAGGAGTATGCCATTGAACCAGGCCAATATTTTTGGATTCCTCAAGGATGTTTGAGCTCCCTCACCTTTTTACCTAATTCTCGTGTATATCGTTGTGATTTTTCTGTGCGTTTAAATGATGACTTCTCACAACAAGCAGGGTTTGTGAAACCTTCACCACTGCTAAAAGCCCTCGTCGAGAAACTAGCAACAACAGCCGAGCGCTCAGATCTGCAAACCGATCTGCTAACGGTAGTAAGACATGAAGTATTGACTCTCTCTCCTAAACTAGCGCACTCAACGTTAACAAAAACCATCAATCAGTGGACGCCTGGTTGTGACATGGACATATCTAAAGAGCTGTGCTTGGTACTCACACTCCGTGAAGCAAGAAAAATGAAGCTGTCGGGCAAGAAAGAAGAGCAGATTGTCGATACGCTTTTTGCGGGTAACACAGAAGAATATGAGCAACTTTGCTTTTTGGTCTTTGGAGAAGCGCTATAACTCGCATTCTAACGAGCCATCTTTTCAGTATTACGCAGAGTGATGCGCGCAGAGAATAGAGACTCAAATAAAAATAAAAAGGGCGTACATGGATGATGTACGCCCTTTTTATGTACGCTCAAGGTGACTAGAAGGGAACTTCAATCTGCATCATCCAGTCAGCGTCGTAATATTCGTGCCAACGATAATCAAATCGCATTCTTGGCTGTCCGTCGGATTTATCACCAAAACCCACGCTGAACATCAGGCCATGACTACGGAGCCACTCTTCTGTGTCCATTTTGCTCTCTTCGTCTCGGAGCTCTTCCGGCATCCAAAAACCAAGCCCAAAATAATTCTTTTCTAGATTTTGGGTTAGGAGTGGTGTGTCTTCCGGCTTAATCGCCCACTCTTCCCAATAGTTTTCTGTTGGCCCTTCGAATTTCGCTTCCGCAGCATACCAAATCAACGCATCCGTACTTAATACGCCAATGGAATCTAAAATTTCTTCACAGATAGGAAGGGTGTTATCTTCAAACACAACAGAACGATCAGAAAAATAGTTACACGCAGAATGAGCTTGTGTGACCACAAGCAGCGCACATGCACTAAATACGGCTAATCTGACCATGAAAATCTGACCTCTCAGTTCCCAGATAATGTTTCTTTGTATAAGCCTTTGTTAAGCAACAATTCACAGACGGACGGGGTTGTGTAGGCGTTTATGTCTTCACCCGTAACCAATGCGTTACGTATATCCGTGCTTCTGACTTTTACTTTTTCAGGGCACGCCATAACAGTCCAACGTTCCATAATCTCTTCTGCTCTACTAAATTTAGCAAATTTGAAGAAATTATCAGGACCTATGACAAAAGTTATATCGGCTGTTGGGTAGATTTCTTGAATTTTTTCTAACAACGCATAGGTTGTCACACTTTGTCCGGGTTGGTACAAAGCTTGCTCTGCATCAGAACGCCGAACATTAGAAAGTCCCATATCTTTGATGAATGCATCAACCATTTTGCACCGAGTTGGGTAATCGAGCATATTCTTGCCCCAAGCGTGTGCAATACTAGGTTCAAGTAGCACAAGGTCAAAGTGGCTCAATGACTCAATAACACTTTTGTGCCCTAAACTAGGTGGGTTAAATGCACTACCAAAAATGGCGATTTTTTTCATATCCGGTAATTACCTGGTTGAAGAGAGTTTTCTAATCTGATGATTTCGGTATGATACTACTAATCTTTACAGCTTTTGACCCTAAAGTCGTGTTTATCAGTCTCAATTGCATGGTTTATCACCATTTGAGCAAGCGGGCTTTAGTGTCTGAAATATTTGCAGGAAAAGGAACCCTAAATGGAACAATCCATCCGTGATGAAATGCGTGTACTCCCTTCAATTGATCCGCATTTTGAAATTGAACGCCGTATTGCTTTTATTAAGCGTAAGCTACAAGAAGCAGGTTGTAAGTCACTGGTGCTTGGCATTAGTGGCGGTGTTGACTCAACCACGTTAGGTCGCCTTGCCCAGCTTGCAGTAGAACAATTGAATGCGGAATCTGGTACTGACAAATATCAGTTTATCGCAGTACGTCTGCCTTACGGTGAGCAAAAAGATGAAGATGAAGCGCAACTGGCACTCTCTTTCATCAAGCCAACACACTCTGTGTCTGTGAACATTAAAGATGGTGTTGACGGTTTGCATGCGGCGACTGATACCGCGTTGCAAGGGACGGGCCTGCTTCCGACTGAAGCCGACAAAATTGATTTCGTAAAAGGTAACGTAAAAGCGCGAGCTCGTATGATTGCACAATATGAAATCGCTGGTTACGTTGGCGGCTTAGTATTGGGAACAGACCACTCAGCAGAGAACATCACCGGTTTTTACACTAAGTTTGGTGACGGCGCGTGCGACCTTGCCCCTCTATTTGGTTTAAGCAAACGTCAAGTCCGCGAGTTGGCTGCAACATTAGGCGCACCAGAACTACTTGTTAAGAAAGTACCAACGGCAGATCTAGAAGAACTAGAGCCGCAAAAAGCAGATGAAGATGCTCTGAACTTAACTTATGAACAGATCGATGACTTCTTAGAAGGCAAACCCGTTCCACAGCAAGTGAGTGATCGTCTGGTAGCGATTTACAAAGCAACGCAGCACAAACGTCAGCCAATCCCGACGATTTACGACTAAGCGATATTTTCCGTTCACTTTTAAACTCAAAACGCTGCTAAAGTTAGCAGCGTTTTTATTGAGAACCGGGGAGCCTTCTCGCTTAGTTTGTTACCGTCACGTCCGTCTCTGGAACAGCACAACACGCCAATACGGTTCCCATCGCACGTTCCTCATCTGTCAACGCAGGCACGTCCGGATGATGTACTTGACCCGACGTAAGCTGAACCTTACACGCTCCGCATAAGCCAGCACGGCAGCTATTGCTAACAACCTTCCCTGCGTCTTCAAGCTGATCTAACAACGTTTTCTGATTATTCCCTACAACTTTCGTCCCATTAAAATCGATCGCTATGCTCTTCTCTGGTCTTGAAGTGACTGAAGATACGCCAAACGCTTCTTGATGGTAGTTTTCTTCTGGCAGCCCTTTTCTTAGTAGGAGATTTTTCGCTTTCTCCATAAAACCATCAGGACCACACACAAACACTTGGCGCTGTTCAATATCTTTGATTTGCTTAATGTGTGACAAGCTTAAACGCCCTTTTAACCCAAACCAATCAACGGCAGGCTGCGTCAAGCAGATTTTCACTTCTAACCCCGGGTGCTTACGCTTTAACTGCTCCAACTCAGAGCGACAAGGAATATCATTTTCGGTACGACATTGATGGTAGAAAACCACGTTCTCCAACTGATTGTGATCCGCTAAGTAACGTACCATCGATAGCATTGGTGTTACTCCACTGCCTGCAGAGAGTAACAATAGAGGCTGCGCTTCATGAGTTTTTAGGTGGAACTGGCCATCAGGTTGTTCTGCCTCTAAAACATCACCGACTTGTAAATTGTCTAAGAGCGAATTAGAGACTCTTCCACCTGCAATACGCTTAACAGAAATAGCATAGCGACCCGGACGAGACGGACTGGATGATAGCGTATAGCGTCGACCTACTTTCTTACCATCAATATTCACTTCTATTGGCAGGTGTTGTCCTGGCAAGTAATTAGGTAAAGAACCTTTGTTTGGTTCTAACCATAAGGTCACGAAGTCTTGGGCGATTTCTTCACGCTCAACACATGTTAACGTCATGCGCACTGGCGAGTTATCTGCGTAAAACTCCGGCTCTTTGTACTCCAATACTTCAACTTTATCGCCTTGACGAATAATGCCTTCATTTCGCGCGACAAGATTCTGGCCAAAGAACACACCACCGACATCGTTTGCACGGAACTGTTGCAAGGTTTTGAGCGGCTCTTTGCTCTCACGGAATGTGCCTCTTTGGGTATTCACCGTAGTCAGGATACAGCGCTCGCAAGGTTTGAGAGACTCAAACTCTACCTCACCGATTCGTATGCGCTTCCATGAATCTTCTTCAAACGGCTTGGTATCAGAGACCACTAAGTTAGTACGGAACTGATCCATAGAGTGTTGCTCAGAGCTTCTTCGGTTCAGTTCATCAAGGGAAGCCTGGCTAATCACTAACACCGGATAACCATCGGCAAAGCTAACGTTTTGTCCTAGCTTTTCGCGAACACGATTCGATTGCTCACCACTAAACAACAACTCAACACGTTGACCCAATACACGACTAAACCAATCATCTGCATCATCTGTGGTGGTATATGCAGTAAAGGTGTCTTTCCAAACTGTTGCTGGCGTTTCCTGCATTTTAAAGTCTTGATAACGGATTTTAAGCGGCTCCATCCCCAAACTGCTAAACACAACCCCATCGGATAATAAGGCAGACTTAATGGTTACCATTTGCGGATACTTTCGCGCAGTGATCATCGAGCCATCAGCTTTCGCAATCATAAAGCGACGATCGAAGCTCAATCCTTGCTTCTCAACCCATACGGACGACAGCGATAATCCGCCAACTGACTTAACCGGAAAAACATTAATTTGGGATAAAACGGGTTGCGACATGGCCTTCTTCCTACGGGTGTTTTTTATTTGTTGCGGTATTGTATACTCAAATCACATTAAGTTGCAGAGTCTACTGCCTCTTCATCCATCGCAACTTTCTCGAAACCATATTCTTATAAATTTGGTTTTAGTGACAAGTATTTACTACACTCAATATTCGCGTTTTTTAACACCGTTCTGACCAAATACCGTTTGATAAAGTGTGATACGACACACATAATTCACCCAAGTTATCACTGCCCCCATTTATTGATTTGGAGCTTAATTATGGATACAAGAAAACTGGTTCTGATTTTGTTATGTATCTTTCTTCCGCCTGTCGCGGTGTTTATGGAGAAAGGTCTAAATAAAGACTTTTTGATTAACCTAATATTGACGTGTTTCTTCTTTCTGCCGGGTACGATCCACGCGCTTTGGTTAACAATGAAGTAATCACTTACACTCTCACTCTGTAGAAAAGTGAAAAATGGGATGAAATGTCAGGGCAATTCCTCTATCATCCTGTCGCCTAAGCGCAAGCGTTTGCTCAAAAGCAAATACGGCGCTTGGGCTCCAATCAGACAACTTTTCAATGGTGGGAGCAATTAATGACAACACTGACAATCACTCGTCCTGACGACTGGCACGTTCACTTACGCGATGGGGAAGTTCTTAAAGACACCGTTCGCGACATCAGCCGCTACAATGGCCGTGCGCTGATCATGCCAAATACCGTCCCACCAGTTACTACAACTGAGCTCGCCCTAGCCTACCGTGACCGAATTCTAAAAGAGCAACATGGCGAACAGTTTGAACCTTTGATGGCGCTTTACCTCACAGACAACACCACACCAGATGAAATACGTAAGGCTAAAGCCACCGGAAACATTGTTGCTGCCAAGCTTTATCCTGCTGGCGCTACCACAAACTCAGATTCCGGTGTGACCAATGCGAAGAACATTTACCACGTTCTCGAAGCGATGGAAGAAGTCGGAATGTTACTTTTGGTTCATGGCGAAGTAACACATCACGATGTTGATATCTTCGACCGAGAGAAAGAATTCCTTGATACTGTCCTCGCTCCTATCGTCAATGACTTCCCTAATCTTAAAATCGTTCTAGAACACATCACTACCGCCGACGCAGCAAACTTCGTTAATAACGCCTCAGATAACGTAGCTGCTACCATCACTGCTCACCATCTTCTTTTCAACCGTAACCATATGCTTGTGGGTGGTATTAAACCTCATTTCTACTGTTTGCCAATTCTTAAGCGCGGAACCCACCAGCAAGCGCTGATCGAAGCTGCAACCAGTGGTAGCAAGAAGTTCTTCCTAGGTACCGACTCTGCGCCACATGCGAAAGGGGCAAAAGAGTCAGCTTGCGGTTGTGCTGGTTCTTACACCGCACACGCAGCACTAGAGCTTTATGCAGAAGTATTCGAGAATGAAGGTAAGCTGGAAAACTTGGAAGCGTTTGCAAGCTTCAATGGTCCTGATTTTTACGGCATTGCGCGCAACACAGATACGGTAACGTTAGAAAAATCCGCTTGGGATGTGCCGGAAACGATGCCATTTGGCAATGATATCGTTGTGCCTATTCGAGCAAATGAACAAATTGAGTGGAAAGTGAAGTAAGTACTTTACTGACGTTCCACCCATAAAAGAGGGTCATGCCTTTCTGTGAAAAGAAGTCATGACCCTTGTTGTTCTTTTCTTGTTTTGAGCTGTGATTATTAGTGGCCGCGAATTTTTTCTACAGCTGTCCACACAGCAACCACAATCAAACCCGCCACAAAACCGATAATACCGTTAAGCAAAATAGGCAGAATCGCTGTAGCAACCGAATGACCACTAAAGTTCATAATAATCGGCTCTACAAAGTGATGAATGGCAGGCACGTTGTGCACTACAATCCCCCCACCGACTAAAAACATCGCGGCAGTACCCACAATCGTTAACAACTTCATCAGCTTTGGTGCAAAAGCAACTAAAGCACTGCCGACTTTTGCCATCCAGCCCTTACCTTTTGAGCGAATTTCAAGGTAGAAGCCCAAGTCATCCAATTTCACGATGCCTGCTACTAAGCCATAAACACCAATGGTCATGATGACTGCAATTAAGCTCACCACTAAGATTTGCGTCACAAGGCTCGCCCCAGTCACGGTACCCAACGCAATCACAATGATTTCCGCTGAAAGAATAAAGTCCGTTCGAATCGCACCAGCAACTTTGCGTTTTTCATACTCTTCTATCGACTCGCCAGTATTAACTAACTCTTCTTTTTCTTCGTGCGGATGCGAGTGAGGGAACACTTTCTCAAGCACCTTTTCTGCCCCTTCAAAGCAGAGAAACAAGCCGCCAATTAGCAATAGTGGCATGATAAGCCATGGAATAATCGCGCTAATTAGCAATGCTGAAGGAACTAAAATCAATTTGTTTTTGAACGAGCCTTTCGAAACCGCCCAAACCACTGGAATTTCTCGTTCAGATGCAACACCAGACACTTGTTGAGCGTTTAACGCTAGGTCATCACTCAACACACCTGCGGTTTTCTTTGCCGCCATTTTCGACATTAAGGCGACATCGTCGAGTACCGTGGCAATATCATCCAACAGTGTGAGTAAACTTGCTCCAGCCATTTTTTGTCTCTTATATGAAATTGAGTAAGTAACAAAATGTAACACCAATAAATCACTCATCAAAGTGATGATTTTGCAAAGAATACTATCCCAAATGGTGTTTTATATTGCCGTTAAGATAAGACAGGTCTAGTCTTGTGATACCTTTCAGCAGTCAAAAGAAAAAGTATAGATGAAAAGTGGATACATTTACCCAATCGGTACCCCTGGCCAACCTTGGAGCGAAGAAGAACGTAAAGCTTGGTTAGCAACGCAAGAAGTAAAACGTAGCTACCAAGATGAAGTCGTCAGTAAAATCGATGCCCTACGCGAGCGTTTTGATGTTGAACAATACGGTGCGCTCTCATACAACGAGGCACGTTTCCCTCTATTTTGTATCAAAACTCGCAACTGGGATTCAACGAAGCCTGTTGTTTTGGTTACAGGTGGCGTGCACGGTTACGAGACGAGTGGTGTACATGGCGCTTTAAAGTTTGTAGAAACAGAAGCAGAGCGCTACGCAGAGCATTTCAATATTGTCGTTGCACCTTGCGTGAGCCCTTGGGGTTACGAGGTGATCAACCGCTGGAACCCAAACGCGATTGATCCAAACCGCTCTTTCTATAAGGATAGCCCTGCCGAAGAATCTGCCAACCTCATGAAGCTCGTTGCTACATTAGGCGATGTATTAATGCACATTGATTTGCACGAGACGACAGACTCCGATGAAACAGAGTTCCGTCCTGCGCTTGCCGCTCGTGATGGCATTGAGTACATCGAGGGCATGATCCCAGACGGTTTTTACACAGTTGGAGATAGTGAAAACCCTCAACCCGAGTTTCAAAAAGCGGTGATTGAATCGGTTGCGAAAGTGACTCACATTGCACCTGCAGATGAAAATGGCGAAATCATTGGTTCACCAGTCGTACAGTTTGGCGTTATCAACTATCCAATGGTGAAGCTGGGTCTGTGTGGCGGCGTAACAAATTGCGTTTACGGCACGACAACGGAAGTGTACCCAGACAGCCCAACGGTGACCGACGAAGAGTGCAACGATGCGCAAGTTGCAGCCGTGGTCGGTGGTCTGAATTACGTTCTGGCTCAGTTATAATAAGCGGCTCTTATATTGCTCCGGTGTCATGCCGGAGTATTTCTTGAACATCGCGATAAAAGGGCTAGCTTGGTTATAACCTAACGTCAACGCGACTTCCTTTACGGTCTGCCCTTTACGCAGCAACTCCATAGAATGCAAATAGCGTACACGTAAGCGCCACTCAGTAAAGCTCATGCCCAACTCACTCTGACAGTGTCTCGCCAACGTGCGTTCTGTGGTATGCACTTTTTCCGCCCACTCCGCCAAACTGATCTCATCCGTCGGCGATTCTTCTACTGCTTTTAAGATCGGTTCAAGATACTTGTTATCGGTCGTTGGTAAAAAGTGGTGTTCCACTTCTTGCTTTGCGAGCTGGTCCAATAACACCTGGACCAAGCGCTTGTCTTCATCACTTTGCGCCACGTTAATATCTCGTTGGCGAAAGTCCTCAATAATGGACGACACGATTGGAGTCACTTTGATCAGACTCGTTTTGGTAGGAAAGTGCGCCGTCAATTCAGGGGCAATGTTCAAAGAACAATATTCGATAGGTTTACGGTTGTAACTAGTATGACGGATTCCAGCAGGAACCCAAATTGCAAGATGCGGAGGCGCTAGAAATCTTGTATCTTCTGCATCCATCTCTAGGATCCCACCGCTGATCAGCTGCACTTGCCCCCAAGGATGGCTATGAATTCGTGTTTCTGTATTAGAGAGAAAGGCTTCAAAATTCATAAATACATCCGATGGTGCGCGGTCGATTGATAATGAGGGATGAAGATTTCTGGCGCTCTTTTTCAAAATTGTCTTCCTATCGCTTACGATGTCTTTTAAGAGATACTTTTTATTATAAAGACCTGCCAGACTAGCGCCATCAATAATTGTGCTATAGGGTTCTCATGATTTATTTACTTCCGTTTTTCACCGTTATGATTTGGGGTGGTAACTCAATTGTGAATAAGATGGCAGCAAGCGCCATTGAACCAAGTGCGATGAGTTTCTATCGTTGGTTTGTCGCAATGGTACTTCTAACTCCATTTTGTCTGCCTGCGATCATCAAACAACGACACATTATTCGACCTTACTTAACTAAGCTGGCATTTCTTGCGTTACTTGGCATGGTGCTCAACCAATCACTTGGCTACTACGCTGGTTTAACGACAACGGCTTCCAACATGGCACTGATTACCTCTTTGGTTCCTTTGATCAGTGTGTTTTTAAGTGTTCCTCTGTTAGGCAAGTCTGTATCAATGTTAAGTATCGTCGGTGGTGTGATTTCGCTCGGCGGCTTGGCGTTTATGCTTGGTCATGGTGATATCACCTACTTTTTACATCAAGACATGACCCAAGGTGATAGCCTTATGCTGATTGCAGCCATGGTATACGCGGCTTATTGCGTGCTGCTAAAACGCTGGAAAATGCCTTTCAGTAGTTTGACTCTGGTTTACATGCAAGGCTTCTTCTCGGTTGTGATGCTTACACCACTTTGGCTCTCTAGTGAGCAACTGTTACCAAGCCAAGACGCGCTACCATTAATCGCCTATGCTGGCATTGCGGCTTCCATTTTTGCGCCGTTAATGTGGGTGAAAGCGATCGATTCAATTGGCGCTGATTCAAGTGCCATGTTCATGAACTTAATGCCCGTGGTTTCTGTCGTACTTGCTTCAACGTTGATTGGTGAGAAAATTTACGCTTACCACATTATTGGTGGGCTGTTAGTCATCTCTGGCGTTATCCTGTCGCAAATAAAAATACGACACAGAAAGCCATTGCCCAATTCTGAGATTGCCTCCACCGCCAATTAATCCCAGTTTCCCAAGCCACAGAACTACGCTGTGGCTTTTTGTTTTCAGCGTTCGAATAAAAGTTAATATTTTGTTTCATTCGCTATTCCCGAAAATTCATCTTACTGCTAAATTGGGAAAACAATAACCCTGTTGATACAACCATAAATTGACATTTATAATTACTTTAATATCAACGCATTAGATAAATACAACCATATGTTGATATTGCTTAATACAACCATAAGTTGATATTTTTGTGACGATAATATTTGAGGTATCAAAGCGCAGTAAGAAACTTTCTTACAAAAATAGTTCCATCACTTCACCTAGTCATGTGTAAGTCGACAAAGTCGCTTGGTAATTAAGGTACGACAGAATTGCTTGGTGATCGTATAGAAGCTGAGATCAGCACCAGTATGTCTTTGGACAGAATGTATGGTACGCCCCGTTTTGCAAGTGAAAAATTCAAATAACGGAGTTGGTTTTGCGCTAATGTATTCAGAGTCTAATTGGGGACACCTACATGCTACATAGCTCCAGCTCTACGATGAGATCCGCGCCAGATTGTCCTCAAAAATGAGAAAGCGTTCTATGTCGCTGTTCTGTCCACAAGGTCTTCAATCTGGTGGTCTAACCGTTTTGTCATCTTTCATTTTCATATGCAAACTTGATTTATACTCTTATTTCAAATGGTTTCTTCGTAGCCATAACAGACCAAGCTATCCTCGCTAACTTATTGGCTAAAGCTACTAAAGCAACATTAAAAGGCTTTCGAAGTTTTAAGTCTGTAAGCCACGAGCCAAAGTATCTCTGAGCAGTTTCATCTCGCCATAAAACAGCCCTAGCTGCATGGATAAAAAGCTCACGAAGTTCTTTGTTACCTCGCTTGGATATCCCTAGCATTCTTGGCTTTCCACCTGTTGAATATTGAAATGGTACTAACCCTAGCCAAGCTGCAAAGTTACGGCCATTGGAAAAGTCTTTAGGGTCGGAGACGGAAGACAGGCAACAAGAAGCTGTCATAGGTCCAATGCCTGGTACGGTTTGTAATATAGTAAATAACTCATTGTCACGATTAAGAGTTTCCAGCTTCTTATCTTGCTCTTTAATTTTGTCATTAAGATCATTGTAATGACTAAGCTGATCTCGTAACTCAAAGACTAGTAAAGAAGGAACTGGCTGCCCTGTATCTGCCAACCATTGAAAAAGACGCTTCATATTCGCATGCCCGCGTGGAAAGCTGAAGCCAAACTCAGTAAGGATAGAACCAATACGGTTCATCGTTGCCGTTCGCTCTCGAATATAGCCTGTTCTAATCCTGCGAATAACTATTCCTAATTGTACTTGTTCAGTTTTCGGTGAAACAAAGCGCATTCTTGGTCTGGTCGCAGCTTCGGCTATAGCATCTGCATCAATAAAATCATTCTTATGACTCTTCACATATGGCTTAACATATTGAGGGGGAATCAGCTTAACTTGATGCCCATATTCTTGGCATTTTCTTGCAAGCCAGTGAGCACCACAGCAAGCCTCCATTGCTATCAATGTTGGTTCATGCACAGAGATAAACTGTAGTAATTTACTTCTAGATAATTTGTGCCGATATTGTTCACGACCACTATAGTCGTGGCCAACTAGATGAAAAGTAGATTTACCTAAATCGATTCCAATAACTTTGATTGCCGACATGATGGCACCTCCCATATTCAGCGACATAGCTGAGTGTAGTGCAGGTGTGGGGCGTACCATCTTATTAATGAGTTACGAAAAATTGAATATTAAAAACTCATGAATAATTACAAGTATGGCAAGTCTAATCGCAAGATAGCAGACTACCCATTTCTTTCAGCTTGCTGTTTTAAGATTGATTTCAACTCCTGAACCTCCGCCCTGAGATCATGCATCTCTTCTAAGATCTGAACCTCCATCTTGCGCTCGTTAGAGGTGTCCATAATCCACGAGGCCAGAACAGCAGTAAAGCTACCAAACATACCAACACCGGTGGTGATTAAGATAATGGCAACAATACGCCCTTCCAATGTCACCGGGAAAAAGTCACCGTAACCAACCGTTGTAATAGTGACGAATGTCCACCAAAACGCATCACCGGTGTTATGAATATTGGTACCCGGCATATCCTTCTCGAGATAAAGGATGTAAATCGAACCAAACAGCATCATCATTATAGAGGTCACCACCATAAAGTGCAGTGACGTCGAAGCCTTGTTTTCATTGATTGCATGAGAAATCATTGAGATAGACTTGATCGCACGCACCAAACGAAAAACTCTAATTAAACGCGCAAGTTGATTCACTCCATCAATGGGATGCAAGAAATAAGGTCAAGCCAGCCCCATTTCACATACTCAAGCTTGGACGGCGCAGCTCTATATTGCTGAACAAAGTCAATAATGAAGATCGCGCAAATAAATGTATCTACATAGATCAGAATCTGCAGGACGTCAGATGGCAAGTTAAAGACAAGCACAATTGCTAGGGAAACAACAAATACAGATAAAACCAATACTGCCAGTTGAAAGTTGGTAATGTGTTCCGGCACTTTGGGTCGATACATAGTAGCAATCCATTGAAACATTTAGCAGAACTACCTTGAAGACGAAAACGCTTAATCGAGTGCTTGCTTCGCCTCTCGATTCAGAACCTTAAATGCAGTTCTCACAAGGAGCAGGATCTGAGAGAACAACGCCGCTCCCCATACAACGTTAACTACAATTGAAGGAACAAATGGCACGATAATCAGAGTCAAGAAGCAAAGCGTGATACCGAAATAGCTAACGTTCGCAGTGGCAAATCGGTGGGCGGTATGAATCTCGATAACATGTTGAATCTTAAGTAAACAATACAGGTAAGTTGCTAAGCCCAAACAGCCTATCAATGCATATTTGAACGGGTATTGTTCCATAAAACCTATTTTGACCTCTGCTGACAATGCGACGCCTATCGTGACAGCGACAGCATCAACAGCAGATGAGAGATCGTCCACTTGATGAATGTGTTAGGCGCGTTGCCGAGTGGCTTACTATTGCCTACAAAGTCAAAATATATCCAGCACAAAACGAAAATTGATAGGCCGCCAAACGCGTAGTTAACAAGTACGTCGCCAACCACATCATCAATACCTTTTTCCGCAAGGGTGATAACAGGCTTAAAGAAGCCTTCACCTGCAACAATCAATAAAAGCAGCGCAAAGCACTCAGCCATATGTCCAAAGCGTGGTAAGAAGCGCTCATTGTTTAGTGCACCTTTGACTGCTTGATTCGAATACAACACCTATTCAAATCAAAATATGATTAGATTATCGCAAATATTCGCATCACTAGAGGCTGTTTTGCAGAGAAACGGCTCCGATAACGTCTAAATAGAATAAAGGCCCAGGCTCAAACTCAACGTCACTACTCAGCAGACGGTACACCTCTCCGTCCCACTAAACTCTTTAAACAAGAGGTGCCTATCAAGTTGGTGGTTATTCAACTAACCTAATAAAATATGATAAAAATATCTCATAATCCTATTTTTGAACTATAGTAAAATTGAATAACTTTATTGGTTCAAGTGATGCTTTTACAACGTCCAAAACCTTATCCAGACGAAAGCCTTGAAAGCTTTTTTATTCGTGTTGCAAACAAAAATGGTTATAGTGATGTTAATCGGTTTTTAGTAGCCGTTAAGCGTTATCTTTTAGATATAGATCCAAGAAAGTTCCAGACATTTCCCACCGATATCTGTCGCATCAACCCTCACTCATCCAAGAAACATTCAATCTCGCGAACACACGCATTACATCACCTCAGTCAGTTAACATTTAACGAACCTGTAGATTTACTCGGTATCGCGTTAAACAGAAACCAAATGCAGTTTTCTCCGTCAACAACCGCGTTAATCCGTGGTGCAGAAGTCATTCCACGCTCTCTTCTACGTAAGGGGGCGATTCCATGTTGTCCCTGTTGTCTAGGTGAACACGGATATGCGAGTTACCGCTGGCATTTTTCAGGGTATGAATATTGTCATGAACATGACGTTAAGTTAATAGAACGCTGTAGTTGCGGGGCAATTTATGATTACCGGTATGCGGGATTATCAGGTGTATGTACTGAATGTGGGGAAAATATATCCGCATCTCAAGAAAGCCACGAGCCTAAAGCGACCAGGATAGCATCTTGGTTAGCAGGAGATGATGTAAAACCATTGCCAGATGTCCCTCTTAGTTATAGATGGGGGTTCATGCATTGGTGGTCTCAAATATCAGGCTCATGTAAAACTAGAAACGATGATGAATTCTTAGACTTTTGGGAAAACTGGCCAAGCTCCTTCCACGCGTTGATTGAAAAAGAAATCGATTTCAATGTCGAATACACGTTTCTGAGTAAAGCGGAGTTAAGGTTGAAAGATATTCTAGGTAAAATTTTGTTTAGCTCAATTCAGCTTCCAGACCGAAACTTTCGTTCGAACATCATCCTAAAAGAGATGTTTCAGTATATAGAAACACACTTATGGGACGACAACGGGAAACTGGCGAACCTTCGAATGAATATGCTCGAGATATGTGTATTGCTGAACTGTTCTCGAGAGCAAGTGACATCAATGATTGAGCAAGGCCTACTCACCCCAAATCGTCAACTTGGAAAACGAGAGATACTCATCGTTACTGAATACGCTTTTTACTTGGGTGATGTTTATTGTCTTTGGCTTTCAGAATTTCAATCTGATGAGTTCAATCGTTCTTTCTATGTGTCGAGGTGGTAAATGGTGACACTGGCAGAAATACTAAAAAGCGAAACGGACGATCTCAACCGAGAATTACGCAGAGCATTTCGACCGCTTTCTCCTCCTGTGGATATATCGGAGTCCCCTGTCGAAGCATTAACCATACTAGTAAACCTGACTGATAAGGTCAAAGAACAAAAAGAACTGCTTGACCGAAGTAAATGTAAAGAAAAGCTCAGAGATGAAAAATGGTGGCTAAGCTGTTTAAAGACCGTTAAATATCGTCAAAGTCATAACCCAAAGTTTCCTGACATTAGAGCAAAAGGCGTTATTCGTGCCGCACCAGTCGGGCCCCTACCACCTTTTATGCTTTCTTCTAGTAAATTACCCCGACATAGCTGGGCTTACGCCAATGACTCTAGCCAAGTGAATAAATCCTGTTTTTTAACAAGCGAATTTATATGGGATGGCCATATTCATTGCTTAGGGCACTTACTTGCTGATATTGAACATCCTCTTTGGAATGTCCTAAGAAAGCTCGGATGTTACGTTAAAACAGCCAAGTACATATCAAAAGAGCTAGCACTTGTTCCTCCGTTGGAAATTAATACTTCGCTAATTAGAAATTACCTTACACAAATTTCTCTTCCGAACGACGAAGAATCCTATGTTTCTTTATCACCCGTCGTTTCTCAATCAATACAAAATAATTGTTATGAAGTCTTGAAAGAAAACTATCGATTTTCTGCTATTACTCGATTTAGCCGAGCGACGAACATGGGAACTCTTGCAATGAGTTGCGGAGGTAATTTTAGAATGATTCATTCTTTACCTCCGATAGCAAAGTACAGACACCATCATCTAACAGGTACCCAGCAATGGCTAACGAAGCCATCGGAGACGGCGATGCGAGAATACATCGAATCATCTCAATGGGTAATGTCACCAGCTAACCTTGCGACAAGAAAAAAATTAGTCATTGAAGAGATCAAACACATGGTTTCCCGATGGTTAAATATCGTAACCTCCAAGCAAGAAAACTTAGATATAAGAAAGCTAACGCACCGTTTTAATGCCGATGTAGCCAAAACCAAATACGCAAGTCGCTATGCTTATGACCCCGAATTAACTCAGTTAATCTATAACTCTATCGGTTCAATCATTCAATCACCGCCTCAAGAGATCCCAAAACGTAAGGGAACCGAAGAAAATTACTTACTGTTGCCGAGCCTTAAAATCTCTAGCGCATCTACCATGAACACTCCTGTAAGTATTGGGTTACCTTCTATGGTGGCATTTTATGGATTCGTGCACGCTTTTGAGAGAAATCTAAAAACAGTTATCCCCAGCTTTAGCATAGAAAGTTTTGCCGTATGCATTCATAGTATGCACGTAGAAAACCGAGGGTTAACAAGAGAGTGGGCTCTCAATACCAAAGATGAAATTAAGGCTCCAGCAACGCGAGATGATTGGCAATGTGACCTTAACGTAAGTCTGATACTTCAATGCAGAAATTACTCTCCGCTAGTACCTCGTGATTTCATGTGCTTATTACCCAGAAGACTAGCCAGAGGAAAGGTAACGGTTGCAATTTCAGCCATTGAACGCTTGGGAAGAAATTTAAGCTTAGCTGACGCGATCAAAACAATACCAGTTGATACCGGCAGATGGCTCGGTCTGAATCACGAAGCAATATTAAATGGTATTCAAGATGTCATTGATGTATTGAAAGAAAACCGAATGCAAACCGTCAACTGCATTGGTTATCACCTATTAGAAACCCCATGTGAAAAACGTGGCTCACTACGCGGGCACAAACACGCTTTCGTCGAAACCATACTTGGTATCATAAAATTTTTAGCAATAAGTAAAAATACAAATCCCGACCAATACTTTTGGCAATATCACTATTCGAAGCAAGGTCCGATTTTACTTCCCAGGAGCATATCCGATGAAACTTCCTAATAGCTTGTCTTATATGAAATCTCTTGAACCTTCTGATGTCATTTTCCTTGTTAACTGGCCAGATGGTAAGTGTTCACCGAGCCCATATTGACAGAAAAAGTGTGACACTCAGCACTTGATCCACTTTTGGCTATTGAGTGATCATTCCAGTGCTTCATCCTGTTTGTTATGAGCAGAAAGAAAGCCCCTAAATATCAAGAGGAACCGCCCGTAGCCTCTGACCTTAATGAAGCAAACGCACTGATTGAAGAGTTGTGGGAACAGTTGCGCCACCTTACCGATAAACAAGCAACTAACTCCAAAAATTCATCGAAACCACCTTCGTCTGACAACCCTAAGGACAAGCATGAGCGAAAAAAGATCAAAGCTCTGGTGGTCGCAATTCGAGAGGAGCTAAACAAGGCCACACCGGGCATCAACGAAAGCTCTCCCCATTAAAAGATACGGATACCATTATTGATTGCTTCCCGGATGCTTGTCCTTGTTGCGCTCAGTCTGACATTGATGTTAATGATGGTCCTTACTACCGACACCAAGTCTTTGATATTCCCAAGCCCACTGTCGATATCACTGAATACCGTTTATTTTCAGGTCAATGTCGCCACTGCAAGGAAACAGTGAAAGCTCAAAAGCCTGACAATGCATCACAAGGGATTATCGGTCCCAATTTATTAAGCTACATTGGTGTGCTTGCAGGACAATATCACCTTAGCGTTCGAAAGATCCAATCACTGCTCAAAGAGCAACTCGGCACAACGTTTTCTGTTGGTGCGATTAGCGAAGCGCAAACAAAAGTCGCTTCAATGCTGACTCCATTGCATCAAGCGATAAAACAAGCGTTAAAGAAAGCGCCTTTGATTCATACTGACGAAACCTCGCATCACCGAAATGATGAACAAAGCCTTCGCTGGTGTTGGTTAGTGGCAAGTGATGACCTTGTCTATGAACAAATTCTGTATTCGCGCTCGACCTCCTCAGCGAAAAAGGTCATCGATGAAGAGTATACCGGCATTGTGGTCAGCGACCAGTGCCCAAGCTATAACTGGATAGCCGCAGACCGTCATCAGTTATGTTGGGCACATGTGAAGCGCAATCTTCAGCAAATGGCGGATTATAGTGGCGGTGGCCACACCGCTTATATTGGTAAACATCTTTGTTTGCTGACGAACGCCATTTTCCATACTCGGCATCGTTATGAACAAGATGAGTTAGATTATGTGCTGTACTTACGAAGAATGCGTAGGTTGCAGAAATCGTTCGATCATTGGTTGAGCAAAGGGACTGATGTCATGGTCAAGCGGTATCGGGGGCGGTGCAAGTTATTGCTCAAACATAGAGAGAGCTTGTGGGTTTTCCTCAAGAAAACGTCAATCCCCTTAACCAATAATGAAGCTGAGCGATGTATTAGGGGCTTTGTAATCCAAAGGAAAATCAGCTTCGGAACGACCTCGGATGCAGGCGATAAATTCCGCAGTAGGATACATACCCTCATAGAAACCTGTAAAAAACGTGGCTTATCAGCAATGTCAGTGTTGAGTGAAATCATCACGGCTGTTGTGGCGAAGAGAGCGTACCCCAACGTCTTTGATCTATAGGCGGCTCTCGCCCTCCGTTAATATCAAGTCAAGTTACCTTGGTGAACGATTACGCCAGATGGAAGAAAAACACCACTCCCATACACTAGCCGTGTAGCGTTAGGTATGAAAGAAGGCTCCAAGTCTGCATACAAAGATGATGGCCAAATTGACGTGGACGCAACGGCACATTCCCTAGCCCAAGGCAACCCCCACGAAATCGACTTTTGCTGTGTACCTTACGGAGCCGAGAGTATTGAATGCGAATTTTCCGTTTCATTTGCTTCGAGTCTTCATAAACCATTTAAGTGTTCTGATCCAGAAGTAAAACGAACCCTAGTTCAATTGATTAAGCTATACGAGGAAAAAGTGGGTTGGGAGGAACTCGCCAATAGGTTCCTCGAGAATATTTGTAATGGTAGATGGCTTTGGAGAAATAACGAACGTACATACTCTACCTCAATCAGTATAAAACCATGGCCATGGGAAGACGAAGAAGCCATTGCCCTATTCCATGACATCCGAAAAAATTATGGTGGCACTGACCACTTCAGAGACCACAAAGACTGGGATAACCTAATCAAGTTAATCACTGACGCTTTTTCCCGCCCGAATGGGCTCTGTATTTTCGAAGTCAGCGCTACACTTCGTTTAGGCAAAAGCGCTCCAATTTATCCCAGTCAGGCATTCAAAGACTCTGTCAAAGGTGAAAAAAATCGTATCTATCAATCCACTGATGTAGATGGAGAGAGTTGTCCTATACTCGGCTGTTATAAAACTGGAGCGGCGTTAGCCACTATTGACGACTGGTATCCGGATGTGGACGAACCAATACGTATCAGCCACTATGGTGCACATAAAGAAGACGTTTACTGCTATCGTCACCCAAACACCGGGAAAGATTTATTCACTCTTTTGGAAAAAGCTGACCAGTACCTCGAACAACTACAGGCTACAGATGTATTACCAGATGAAATGATTAATGACCTGCATTTTATCGTTGCAAACTTGATAAAAGGCGGGTTACTTCAACGGAAAGGAACCTAAACCATGGATTGGTACTATAGAACCATCACATTTTTACCTGAATATCGAAACAATGAAGCAATCGCAGCTAAATGTATCAAGGAATTGCATCGTTTTAATTACAAGTACGAAACGAGATCCATTGGCGTCTCGTTCCCACTCTGGGGCCAAGAAACGGTGGGACGTAAAATCACCTTTGTTAGTACCAATAAAATGGAATTGGATTTTCTGATATCACGAAGGTATTTCGTACAAATGACAAAACTTGGTTACTTTAGCATTTCCACAACACAAACTGTCCCAGACGATTGTTCTTATGTTCTATTTAAACGTGCACACTCTATAGATAAAGGAACATCTGCGGGCCGATCGAGGGAGTTAAAACGACTTGAGCGAAGAGCTTTAGAACGCGGCGAAATATTTGACCCTATAGCTTATTCCAAAACCACTAGTCATGCATTCCAAAGCTACCACTCACTGGAAGAAGATAGCAGCAGTGGCAATAAGTTCCGACTGAACATACAAATGAAGGAAAGGTCAGGAACTGTAGGTACTGGAACATTTAGCAGCTATGGGCTAGGCAATACCGATAATTCATTGCAGGTTGTTCCTTTGATTTAACCTTACATCTACACCATCTTCATAACCTATTGATTTTACAGCCTATAATGTAGCATTAAGTTTAAAAGGGTAAATTAGTAGAAAAACCATTAAATAACTGATATTTATGGACTATTATTACATTGGTAATAGTGAACTGCCGAATAGGTAGCTGATAATAAAATAGATCTCATGATATCAGCCTCTCCAACGTGAACTGCCGAATAGGTAGCTGATAATAGTCGGTCAACTGAGAATACGTTGTTGCCAAGTGAACTGCCGCATAGGTAGAGAGGATCAGTTTAAAAAATCAATACTATTACCATCTCCAAACAGCTAAACTCTTAGCTGTTTGCTTTGGCATTAGATGGGGACTATAATCCTCATTACTACTGAAAAGTAGCTGATAACAAATTTACATCTCCAGGCTCAGTCAAAAAGCGAATACTGCCGAACAGGTAGGAGGCTCAGTCAACTAGAGTAAATGAACGCTTCCAATCTATTTATGGTAGAAGCACTCGAATATCGCACTGAAGGACACTTGCTATCTGGTAGGCTTTTTCTAGTGTGATATTCACTTCACCTCGTTCTATCCTGCCTACGTAGCTACGATCTATATCTGCAGCCAAAGCCAACTTATCCTGTGATATTCCTTTGTCTTTTCGCATAGAACGAACGTTGTAGCCAAACTTTTTTGCTAAGTCTCTCATTTCAAAAGTACATTAAAAAGAATGACTATCTATTCTTGAAGAGAACTTTTCAACGGACTATAATCCGCATTTATTTTTCTATGTTCAAATCCACTGTCGAGAGTTGCTAAGTGTCACAAGACCTCACCATTCAACCATATATCATTGATTCAATAATCATAAATAACAAACCCACGTTTAGAATATCTGATATACGGGATCTGTTGTTAACCAGCACGATGCAAGACAAAAGTGTAGGTTATGTACGAATGTTTGTTTCTAAACAACTCAATACAATGGTAAAGCAAGGGCTACTGACAACATCAGGAAATAATCGCAATAAGCTGTTTCATAAAACCACTTTGTTTCAACAAGTTAATGCCTCAAGCGTAGAATCAGAAATTAATCAGGGCAAAGCTGTTGATTTGGTAAGTTCAGTCCCGTATATCGCTGAATTGAACAAAATGAGAGGCAAGCTCAATGGAGAGCTTGCAATGCTAATTGCTGAAATGGACGAGTATCGTTCGATTATGGCGCAATACCCTCAGACTCAAGAGAAAGTAAAAAAGCTGCATCAAGAATCGACACAACTTTCGGCCACTTTAACTGGGCAAATAACCGCCATCTCAAAAACAATAGACCTACTCACGTCGGAGGCTGTTTGATGCTTAGAGATTGGCAACGAAACTGCATTAAAGAAGCCTTAGGAAAATACAAATCTGGCTATAAGCACTTTCTTACTCAAGCAACTCCCGGCGCAGGAAAAACTATAATGGCTGCGTATTTAAGTAAGCAACTCTTAGATTCAAAGATGATTGATTTGATTATTTGCTTCTCTCCGTCAGTTAATGTTGCTAATGGGTTTACACGCACTTTTTCTCGTGTATTGCAGTGCTCGTTCAATGGCTCTCTAGGTTCATTAGGAACATCACTAACCTACCAAGCTATCCAATATCTCGATGATCAATTTTGGGAAACTATCTCAAAGCACCGAGTCCTAGCTATATTCGATGAAATCCATCATTGTTCAGGTGAAACTCTTTCTGACGCGAATGCTTGGGGCGAGCAGATTATTTTAAAAGTGCAGAAAGCATCCAAGTATACTTTGGCACTGACGGGAACTCCTTGGCGCTCTGATAGCTTACCAATATCACTGAGCTCTTATAGCAATCCGGAAGGAAAAATCATCTGCGATTATCAGTACACTTTAAAGCAGGCTATCACCGACAGAGTATGTCGAAAGCCGAAACTCGTGTTAGTTGATAACGAGCAGTTGCAATATGTCAGCCCAGAAGAAAGTAAATCTTATTCATCGATTCAAGCATTATTTAAAGAACAAAAAATAAGTTATTCTAGTATCTTACAGGATACAGATGCTTTAGTTCATATTCTCAAACTATCTGCCAGTAAGCTACTTTCCATTAGAGCATCCAACCAAGATGCGGGCGGACTTATCGTCGCTTCGTCCGTTGCACATGCGAGACAAATTCAAACAATCCTGAATGAACAGCTAAAGCAACCCAGCTTGATGGTTTCTTATCATGACCCAGATGCTCAAAAGATAATTGAACAATTCAAAAATGATCACTCCCCTTGGATTATCAGCATTGGAATGATCAGTGAGGGAACTGACATTCCAAGGCTTCAAGTCTGTTGCCATTTGAGTAATGTTCGCACGGAGTTGTATTTCCGTCAGGTATTAGGGCGCATTCTCAGGATCACAGATAACAACAACCAAGAAGCTTGGCTGTACACGCTTGCTGAAGAAAATCTTGTGAAATTTGCTGAAGAAATCGAGCAAGATATTCCTGATTCTTGTCTTTATATAAAACAGCCTGAGGACAAAGAGGAAGAAGACACATATTCACTTGAAACAAGCTCATCACATACTGTTCGAACCTTTTCGAAACTAGGGGATTTCAAATGGAATAACAGTGATACAAGTGTGCAAGTTGGTAACGAAAATTCTGTTCCTTATGGGTCGCTCACTCTGGGGCGCTTTAGAGAACGGGTGATTGAGGCGTTTGTTGGGATTTAGTAGGGTACAATCTTTGCTGCAAACGGCCCTTCAGATTTAAGATATTTAACTGTGCTCAATCTCCTTTTGCAGCAAGATAATTTTCCCAACCAACATCTTCTGGTGGTTCAATAATTTTTAGTTTTTTGGTATCTGTATCAAATGGGTTAAATGATTTACAAGCATCCCGACTCACTTTGGGTGCCGCACGTGCAAAATGCTTTAAAGAAATACACGGAGCATTTTCTAGCAAAGCAAATTTAGCTGCTTTATTGATCAAACGCCGAATTAACCGCATGTTTCCCTTGGAAAAAATATACACCCTTTTCATTATGTCTTCAGATGCCAATCCAGATTCCTCTAAAAAGGGTAACGCTGCATCTAACATCGTCATAAATGTTTTGTATCTGATTAGCTCACTTGTGTCTTTGACCCTGAATGGCTTTAAATGGTGTTGAGATTCAAAACGCCCTCGTAATTGATTGTTGACCCGCAAAATCTCGGTTGAATAAGGCATTCCAAAAAGTACAACGGGTATTTTTGAATCAATGATTATCATCTTTAACCAGTCAGCTGTGCTATGAAGTACATCCTTGCTTTTGCGGTCAATCATATGCTGGAACTCATCTATGATAATGAGTTCAACTCTGCACTCGCGAAGCAAATCATTGACTATTTTCATCAACTCGGCGGGATCTTTTCCATGACTAAATGCTAACGGATCTCCCATCGAAGATAACAGCCTTTCCGAGGCGGTAACTGGATTGGCATTTGCGGGTAACGAAGTGAACAAAATGGGAATGATAGAACCATCATTAGCTTCCGTCATAGGGTTATCTGCTAAATATTTATCTATAATAGTGGTTTTGCCTGACCCACTATCACCAACAACAATTAGACATTCTGGTTCCGATATACCATCACTCTCCTCTCGACATTCCTCTATGTCCGAGAGAATTTCATCTATCTGAGAATTACTAATAAAAATACTCTTCACCTGTTGGTGGGGAGCTCTCGCAAAATGATTCACTTATTTGTTCCTCGAACCGAATCAATTTTCCAGCCATCAGTATTCACTTCAACGTCCCAATCAATATCGTCATTACTCGACATCTGCAACTCTGGTTTTTGATGAGATTTGGTCCGCTCAGCATGCTCACGCACTCTTTCAAGTTTAGAGGCTTGTCTAATCCCAACATTAGCCTGCTTACCGTTGCCAGATAGGTGCAGTGCTTCATCGATGATATCGTATATCACTCTCCAAGCTTTAATAACATCATTATGTCTATAGTTATTCCTTATATGGTTTCGTGCATAATCGCAACACACTTTGTGAAGCCACTCTGATACTGAATAAGCGTAGTCAGGATCCACTGATTCTACAGCAAAAAATTCGTGTTTATCTTCATCCAGAACGTATATGTTGCCCATACAAATAGGATTATATTTTATTTTTACCTTAATGCTCTTACCATCATATGTATGCTTTCCGAAATACTGAGCAAGATATGAACTTGTATAACGCAGTGTTTTTTTAAGGCGAATACCGTTTCTATCTAGAGAAATCTCAACATGTTTCCCAAGATTAAACCTTAGTTCATCTATTGAACCATTAAAGGAGCGAGGTGGAAAAGCACTACGCATAGCATCAGCCCAAGAAAGATTAGGAATATTGTTTTCCAAACCATTAGGGCTAGATTGGTATATATCGATAAGCCAAACATGGATAACTTTCATCAAATCTGAACGGGTAATAATCGCATTTTTTTGTGGATTATAATCGCCGCGAGCGAAGATATTACTGAAGCTCTTACCTGGAATTCCAGAAAGCAGTTTGTTGTTGATAGTTCGAAAATACCGTTCAACAGATCCTTTCAGCCAAGGTTTTTTAACGGGGTTCTTTTTAACCTTAATTCGTAAGTTTTTACAAGCGGTTACAAAGTCTTTACTATTAAACTCAGCACCGTTATCAACAATAAGGTGTTCTGGTAACCCATAGCATGGCCACTCCCCTTTTACTTCTGGATATAACTCTTTAACGTAATACTTAGGTAAAATTGCATTTTCTAGGGCTAAAGAAACCGATAAATAACCTGGTGGCTCGAACCCAAGATAGAAACCAACGACACTTTTAGTATGAGTATCAAAAAGTAATGTAAGCCACGGGCGCCCAAGAGGAAGCTTACGAGCATCATCAATCACAAACAAATCTAGGCGAGTATGATCCGCTTCAACACGCTGCAAAACTCGAGTCGTTTCCGGTCGTTGTCCGACTTTCTTGTAGTATGTATCGGCGGCTTTTTTACCTTTTTTAATTAGCAGCCTTTCATAATCTGTTTTTTTAACAATTCTTTTTCTAAAGGATTCATATTCAAAAGATAATTGGGTGTCATTACACTCATTATGTCTATCTATTTCCGTTTCTAATAACGTAAAGGCTTGTTGAATTGTTGGCGACTCTTCCGAAAAATATGATTTTATAGCTCTCTCTATATACTCTTCCAGTTCCAAGGTTTTTCGTTGCTTTGTATTACCTCTCGTTACTCCAGGAATCAGCGAAGAAAGTACAAACCCAGATTTCTTAAACGTAGTCCAATAACGATATATTGATGGTGCAGAGGGTACATTTGAGTGAAATTTATCTTCAAGACCCTTCATCGAACCTGATATTTTCCTTAAGGTTAAACTAGGGCCGTGCAGTTCAATAAGATAATCTAATATGTTGTATCGATGAACAGCCTCATCTCTGCGTTTTTCATCGAATGAAAAAAGATCTTGATAACTTTCTTGCAGTTCAATCCCGAATCGCGTGCCCTTTGATGTCTTAGGCACCGAAGTATTCGAGTGTTTCTCTGGGAAAAAACTACCAAAAGCATAAAGATTTTCAGAGTCATCACTCATGAAACTCTCCAGACAAGAGAATCATGACTGATTGGACAGTGCCAATCAAACTCTAGAATTTTTTTGGCGATCAAATCATAGAGCGCAGGCAATATAGATGCAGACTGCCCCTGACTGGCGTTTATTACTTGCAAGATTCGCATTTCACCGTAGTTTTGAAATAACTTTAAGATCCTAACCTGCACATCATCAAGACTATCAGAACAAGCGTAGCGATGAATGATCTTCAGATTGTCCAGCAAAGGATAAGTTTGAATGTCATCTTCAGTCAGAACAAGTAAGTCATATCCGTTAGCAATAGCTTGTTGTTTCTGTGCATCAAATTTTTTCTTAAATTCATCCCGTTCAGCTACCCACTTAGGCTTCACTTCATAATATGTCGCATAGCCATCATTGAAATAACAGAGCATATCAGGAGTATAACGGCGTAACCGCCCATTCAATCGATATTCAAAACCCAGAGGCTGTGTTTCAAATGATTTTACGTGTGGGGCGAATTCAAAATGAAAACATGCATCAAACTCAAGATCAGATTCAGTTGTTTGAACCGAATCTGTCTTCAAGCTAACAAAACGAGAAATGTTCTTAACTTTGGAGTTTTTAATGATTCGTTTTTTCATACAAAGTATCCACACTTGTAGTAAACTTTCAAAAGTATGGTACACTTTTTATACAATGCAAGGTATAGGTGTTTTAATTCAACATATAGTTGTATTGTTGCAATGTATGGTTGTATTTACAAACCCATCAAGGAAAGACAGATGAGCAGTGGTCAAAGAGACATTACCCTTCGCTTTTTAGCAGAACCCAGTGACGTCAATTTCGGCGGAAAAGTGCACGGCGGCGCCGTAATGAAATGGATCGACTTAGCAGCCTACGCCTGCTCTGCAGCGTGGAGTGGCAAGTATTGCATTACTGCATACGCAGGTGGTATTCGTTTTGTTGCGCCGATTCATGTCGGCAACTTAGTCGAAGTTAGCGCGAAAGTCATTTATACCGGACGAAGCTCAATGCACATCGCGATTGACGTGCAAGCCAGTGACCCAAAGCAAATGAAAAACAGACTCACCACTCACTGTATCGTTATTATGGTTGCTGTAGATGAGAACGGGAAACCAACCGACGTACCGAAATGGGTTCCAGAGTCTGATGAAGATAAAGCCTTGGAACAATCCGCTATCCGCCTTATGAACATGCGCAAAGAAATCGGGGAAGAGATGGAAGCGCACGTAAAGTATCTCAAGTAACCTACATCCGTTAAGAACGCTATTGACTACCTCAACGTTACTTATATCCAGAGTGTGGAGCAACATCATGGTTTTGCCATTTGCTTCACACTCGGCCTCCTCTGTCATAAATCCTTCACCTAGCTTTGCTTAAATCCATCCACTATTTTGGAGTTGGATAGAGTTTGGATCTTGAGACTAAAAGAAACGACCTTAAGTGAAGAGACGTTGACCAATTTAAAAGCGGTCGAGTACCAGTGGGTAAGAACCATGTACGTCGAGGGGTATAACGAAACAGAAATTAACCATTACATTCAAACCTGCTTTGGCGGTGATGTCACCTTTGCAAATTTATTTCGTCGCGTCGCACTACAGCAAGAAAGCTTATACACGCTGCTTCAATACGTTGGATGCGCCCCATCCAGTCGAGAGTTTTAATCCTTACCTACCTTAATTTTACTGATACCTGAGCTCAGGTTATTTATGTGAAGTGCTACGCAGGGCATTCCCCTAGCCCTGTGTAATCCATTGCAAAGCCGCTAATCTTTACCTGCTTATTGAACAACTGTATTTAACAAGTATAAAAAAACCTGAGTCTAGACTCAGGTTATGGTTACAAGAAACTGTTAGTGATTGAATCGTAAGGAACTAAGCTAACAGCCAGCTATGCGTAACGCCAATAAAAGCCAAGATATTACTGATCGGCGGCCAAACCAAAATTGTAATATCCGTGCTACGTATAAGGGCGACCATGTGGTCGCCCTTTTCTAGTTATTCTTATCAATCTCAGACCACAAGAGATTATCCTTTCACACCACCAGCGGTTAGACCACCAACCAACCAGCGTTGAGCAAGTAAGAATACGGCAGTGATTGGCACTGCTGAAAGTACAGCAGCTGCAGCAAAGTCACCCCACAAGTAGTTTTGTGGATATAGGTATTGCTGCATACCCACTGCAAGTGTGTACGAGTCTACATCAGAAAGTAGTAGTGATGCTACAGGAACTTCACCAATTACCATGATGAACGACAAGATGAATACTACCGCTAGGATTGGCACAGACAATGGAAGCAATACCAAACGGAATGCTTGCCATGGTGTCGCACCATCCAGTGCCGCCGCTTCTTCTAGAGACGAGTCAATACTTTCGAAGTAGCCTTTAATCGTCCAAACGTGCAGGGCGATACCCCCTAAGTAAGCGAAGATCAGGCCGCCGTGCGTGTTCAAACCAAGGAAAGGAATGTACTGACCCAATTTGTCGAACAACGCGTATAGAGCAACCAATGCCAATACCGCAGGGAACATTTGGAAGATCATCATCGCTTTTAGGATAGTGTTCTTACCTTTGAACTTCATACGAGCAAACGCATAAGCTGATGTGGTTGATAGCGCCACGATTAGGATTGCAGAAATACCACCCACTTTTACTGAGTTCCACAGCCATGTCATGACTGGGAATGGTGGCGGTGTAACTGTACCGTCTGGGTTAGTCACCGAGAAACCTAATGCCAATTTCCAGTGATCAAGCGTTGGGTTGTCTGGGATCAGACTACCCGTTGCAAAGTTACCTTCACGGAATGAAATCGCGATGATCATCAGTAAAGGGAAAATAATCAGTGCCAAGAATGCCCACATCGCAATATGAGTAGCCCAAACACGATACTTTAATGACTTACCTTGTACCATTGCCATTGTAATCTCTCCTTAGTCCTGAGCTACTTTAGTTACGCGTAGGTTGATAAGTGCCAATGCGCCAACCAATAGGAAGATAAGTGTTGCTACTGCACTTGCTAGACCGAAGTCTTGACCGCCCGCACCTTCGAATGCGATTCGGTAGGTGTAACTTACCAATAGGTCTGTGTAACCCGCAGGTTCTGACGTACCAATCATGTTTGGACCACCGCCTGTCAACAACTGGATAAGCACGAAGTTGTTGAAGTTGAAGGCAAAGCTCGCAATCAACAGCGGTGTTAACGGCTTCAACATCATTGGTAGCGTGATACGAGTAAAGTTAGTAATAAAGTTCGCACCATCAATTGCTGACGCTTCATATAAATCATCAGGAATCGCTTTTAGTAGACCCATACATAGAATCATCATGTAAGGGAAACCAAGCCACGTGTTCACGATCAGGATCATGGTTTTCGCCATGAACGGGTCTGAGAACCAAGCAGGGCTAATACCGAACAAACCTTCCAGAAGCATGTTGATCTCACCAAAGCTTTGGTTAAACAAACCTTTAAAGATCAAGATAGAAATAAACGCCGGTACCGCATAAGGCAGAATCAGTAAGAGTCGGTAAACCGAACGGCCTTTTAATGCTTCCCACTGAACAACACTTGCTAGAACAAGACCAATTACAAGCGTAAATAGTACGGTGAGTGCTGAGAACACAATCGTCCAGATAAAGATACTGATAAACGGCTCTTTGATACCATCATCTTTCCACACACGCTCAAAGTTGTGTGTGCCAATGTTCACCACAAAGCCAGGAGACACTGTGCTACCAACAAACTGACCGTTTTCATCGACAGGTTGGTAGTAACCTACTTCCATATTTGGACGTAACGTCTCTTCAGTACGATTGTTGTAAAGCGTTTCGCCGTCTTCTTGCAGCGTGTACAAAGGCACAACTGCCGCAAACTTACGTAACCCGCTCATGCGGATGTCTTCACCGCTCGGCAGATGCAAATCAACACTGCTCAACGTATTACGGCTCTTAACAATCGTCTTGATTGATTCTTTCTCGCCCGTAGCTTCTTCAATTGGCGATAGGTCAAGATCCGATGCTGAAAGGCTATCTAGTTGAAAAGTGGGCGTAGCAAGTAGCTCACCATCTTTTTCAACCACAAGCTGATGTCCTTGATCCGTTTTATATAAAGTGAACGGGTAGCTATCACCACTTTGATAAGTTCTGTCCAAAAGTACGCTCTGCGCACGATCAAAAGAGAGTTGGTTTTTCGCGCTGTAGTTGGTAAACGCCAAACCTATGGTGTACGCCAGAGGGAAAAGAATGAAAAGGATCATCCCTGCGATACCAGGGTAGATGTAACGGTGTGCGTACGTCTTTTTACTACCAAAGATGAACAACGCTAAAGCGGTAAGAATGATCGTAAGTAGTGCAAACGCAATCTCACCGCGTGAATACATAAGGATTGTTGCGTAGCCATTGATAATGCCGACTGTGCCTAAAAGTGACCATTTCATGAACACTTTTTTGCTGCTCGGAAGGCTGGCTTCTGGTGCTGTCATAGCATTTGTACCTTGAACTGACTGCATAGGGAACCTGCTAGCGAATATAGAATAAATATAGAAAAGTAAGGAGGAGTTGCCCCCTCCTTAAAAAGGTCTTACTTAATTATTTAGTCATTTGTTTTTCTGCGTCTGCCAATGCTGCATCGACAGTTTGACGACCATCAACTACGTTGATGATTGCGTTCTTAGCCGCGCCCCAGAATGCGTTCATTTGAGGAATGTTTGGCATAATTTCGCCGTTCATCGCGTTGTCCATTGTCGCAGCGATACGAGTATCTGAATCTAGTTCACGTTGGAACGAGTTAAGCGCTACCGCACCTAGAGGCTTATCGTTGTTAACCATACGTAGGCCGTCGTTTGTTAGTAGGTAGTTCTCAATGAACTCAACCGCTAGGTCTTTGTTTGGAGACGCAGTGCTGATACCAGCCGTTAGAACACCAACGAATGGCTTAGAAGATTGACCTTGGAACTTAGGTAGCGTAGTCACGCCGTAGTTAACGCCAGACTTCTCGATGTTGCCCCAAGACCATGGACCGTTGATCGTCATCGCTGTCTTGCCTTGGTTGAATGCAGACTCAGATACTGAGTAGTCCATATCTGCAGAAATTACGCCTTTGTCTACCAAGCCTTTTACGAAGCTCATTGCGTCTTTAACGCCTTCTTTCGCGATACCAGCGTCTTTAACATCGTAACCTTCAGAAGTGTATTTGAACGCGTAGCCGCCATCAGCAGCCATTAGTGGCCAAGTGAAGTACGGTTCTTTTAGGTTCCACATGATTGCAGACTTGCCGTCTTTTTTAAGTTTTGCATCTAGCGCTGCAACTTCTTCCCAAGACTTCGGTGGGTTTGGAACTAGGTCTTTGTTGTAGATTAGAGATAGAGACTCAACCGCAACTGGGTAGCCGATCAATTTGCCGTCGTAACGTACTGCATCCCAAGCGAAATCAACAATACCTTCTTGAATGTTCTTAGAAGGTTTAATTTCTGCTAGCAGGCCAGCTTCTGCGTAACCACCGAAACGGTCGTGAGCCCAGAATACGATGTCAGGACCGTCACCAGTCGCTGCAGTTTGAGGGAATTTGTCTTGAAGGCCATCTGGGTGAGCCACTGTCACTTTAATGCCAGTGTCTTCTTCGAATTTTTTACCAACTTCAGCAAGGCCGTTGTAACCTTTGTCGCCGTTGATCCAGATAGTAAGTTGTCCTTCTTCGATGGCAGCATTAGCACCAAAAGAACCCAAAGCAACAAGAGTACCTAGTGCTACAGCGCTTAACTTTTTCATGTTCGTATCCTTTTTATATTTTTGATGTAGGGCTAGTCCATTGAGGTTCAGCCGTATTTCGACATATATCATCTGAAATAATCCAATATGTCTCATCCTCCTAATCCCTACGCCCTTACAATTATGACGTATTTTCGTGATCTAAATCGCCAAGGGTAAGAGACTCAAATCACAAAACGGATACTTCCTGTGATCGGTTTCAACTTTAGGTGGTGCAATAATGTGATTTCCGACCAACTGCTTTATTCCTCCTCCTTTTTTACTCCTCCCTACCTACTCCCCCTACAATTATTTCTATTAGGAGGATGTCGCACCTCGTACAATCTTACAAACTTCAGTCATCCAAGAGTGGATGGTAAGAACCCTTTCCCAGCAGTGCCTACGTATTAGGAAAAAGATTTGCTGGTTTTGCATTGCCAGACGAGTGGAATGTCATTATTGGTGTTGTTTGTGGTAATTATTTCACGGGGGAGACAACACGAATAATGTGGGGGAGAGAAACTCGTACTTGGCTATGATGGGTAGCACTTCTATTCAGGACATTTTATTGAAGTGCTACCCTACTTTTCTTACCAACCGCAATAACTTACCGATTCCTACTGTTACTGCTCGCTAGATAATTCATATAATGATGAGCGGTGAATAATAAAAAATTGATCGAGGACGAGCTACATGGCGAGTGTCACGTTAAAAAATGTTTGTAAAGCGTATGGCGACGTACTGATTTCTAAGAACGTAGACCTAACAATCAACGAAGGTGAATTTGTTGTTTTCGTAGGTCCATCAGGTTGTGGTAAATCTACCCTTTTACGTTGTATTGCCGGTCTTGAAGACATTACTTCAGGTGATTTGTATATTGGTGACCAGCGCATGAATGACGTCGAACCATCCAAACGTGGTGTTGGTATGGTATTCCAGTCTTACGCTCTTTACCCACACCTTAACTTATATGACAACATGTCATTTGGCTTAAAACTAGCAAAAGCAGACAAAGCAGAAATCGACAAACGTGTTGAACAGGCTGCAGAAATTCTACAACTGGGTCACTTACTTGAACGCCAACCAAAAGCGCTTTCAGGTGGTCAGCGTCAACGTGTGGCTATCGGTCGAACACTGGTATCGCAACCTAATGTATTCCTTCTGGATGAACCACTATCAAACTTGGATGCCGCACTGCGTGTAAACATGCGTGCGCAAATCACTAAGCTACAACGTCAACTTGGTTGTACCATGATCTACGTAACGCACGATCAGGTAGAAGCAATGACAATGGCAGATAAAATCGTTGTACTAGACGGCGGTTATGTATCGCAAGTTGGTAAGCCGCTTGAGCTTTACCATTACCCACAAAACCGCTTTGTAGCAGGCTTTATCGGTTCTCCGAAAATGAACTTCATGAGCGTATTCATTGATGAAGTAGAAGCAGAGCGCGTCAAAGTTCAACTATCTAATGGCGTATCTTTCTGGATTCCAGTGGATGGCACGACGGTTAACCGTGGCGACCGCATGTCTTTAGGCATTCGCCCTGAGCACCTATTATCCGCTTCTGAAGCTGATGCAAGCATTCACGGTGAAGTGATGATTGTTGAGAAGCTAGGTAACGAAACTCAAGTATACCTAAACCTAGAAGGTGCGGACGCGGACGTTATTTTCCGTCAGCCTGACACGCTCGCAGTCGATACCGGCGATAAAATCGAGATTGGTATTCCAGCACACCGTTGTCACCTGTTCCACAGTGATGGTCGTGCATGCCGCCGCCTATACAAAGAAAACGGCGTAGAAGTCGAATAATTCTTTCGTCCTGATTCACAATAAATCCCTCTCACTTGAGAGGGATTTTTTTATCCTAATAAATATAAGTAATTCGATACTAAATCATTAATCGTTAACGAATAAGATCACCCGTTTCTTCTACCTTTACATAAACCATTGTCTTTGTACTGATACTTCATTTTTAATACTTTTCCTCATCCCTCATGAGTAAGTACCAGCTTTTTCCTAACCCGCCAAACTTAGCCAAAGGTCTAAATTTCATTCTTATTTCCACTTACCTCAACAACGCAAATTTTTACACTTATCAACGAAATTACACGTGACAAAAAACTCAGAAGCATTCAACAGAATGCTCTGTTCACCAACTACTAATAACGCTCACGACACGGCAATTGGGGGAGACACCCAAGGGCGGTAGCGTGTAAGAAGGGAAACTGAGTCATGAAACAAAAAGGACTTATCCGCTCTCACGAGATGGAGTTCGCTTTTTTATATCGCATCTCAGATCTTGCTGTCATCGTCTCTTTTATGCTGCTTTTAGTGTTCAAAGACATGAATACTGCGATGGGGAAAGATTACGTCATACTGGCTTTTGTTGGAGGCATCTCCTTTCTATTTATGGCAGAAAGCGGCAACCTGTACCGCTCTTGGCGAACCAGTTCGTTTAAAGAGCAGATGATTATTGTCTGTGTGGCCTGGGCAGTAACTTCCGCGCTTATCTTTATTGTTCTGTATTTTTCGGAAGTCTATGACTTATTTGATAACACTATTCTGGCATTGTGGTTTGCGATTACGCCCGCTCTACTTTTGGCATGGCGAGTGACATTCCGTACCGGATTAGCCTATTTAAGAAAAAAAGGATTCAACACTCGTACTGCAATAATCATCGGCCAAACTCCTCACGGCATTACCCTTGCTAACGAAATTCAAAACCACACTGAACACGGTGTACTTTTTGATGGCTTTTACGATGAGCGTTCTTCCGACAGATTGCCAAATTCTGCTTACCCTATTAAAGGGGCAGTTGACCACGCTCTTGAGCGAGCCAAAAAAGGGGAAGTGGATTACGTCTATATCGCAATGCCAATGCACGCAAAAGAACGTATTGCATCGCTTCTTAACCAATTCTCAGACACCACCGCAAATACGTATCTGATTCCCGACTTCTTTACCTATAACCTTTTGCATTCTCGTTGGGCGCAAATCGGCCAAGTTCAAACGCTCAGCGTATTTGATACGCCATTTGCTGGAATTTCTTCCTGGGTAAAACGGTTTGAAGACATCTTGTTTTCGAGCATTATTTTAGCCTTGATCTCTCCAGTCCTGCTCACCATTGCGATTGGCATTAAGCTGACCTCTAAAGGTCCGGTCATTTTTAAACAGCATCGTTACGGCCTCGATGGACGCAAGATTGAAGTCTGGAAATTCCGTTCAATGACCACTATGGATCAAGGCCCTCACGTGAAACAGGCGACAAAGAACGACCCACGCATTACGCCTTTTGGTGGTTTTCTGCGTCGTACCTCTTTGGACGAACTACCTCAATTTATCAATGTACTGCAAGGGACCATGTCTATTGTTGGTCCACGCCCTCACGCCGTGGCGCACAATGAAGAGTATCGCCAGATTGTTGACCGCTACATGCTACGTCACAAAGTAAAACCAGGCATTACTGGCTGGGCGCAAATTAATGGCTATCGCGGCGAAACCGACACCTTAGAAAAAATGGAAAAGAGAGTCGAATTTGATTTGGATTACATCCACCACTGGTCGGTTTGGATGGACATCAAAATCATCTTCATGACCGTTTTCAAAGGGTTCACTGGTGCTAACGCTTACTAAGGTTGAGATTATGAAGAAACTGACAATGGCAATAGCATTGAGTCTGTTTTCAACTGGCTTACTCGCAGAACCGATGGCTTACCAAACCGAGTCTGGCATTGAGTTTATTCCCCTCGTAAGAACTTTCTACGAGGGCGATGACAACATCAACAAAGCGGAGGAATCCGGCAATGTAGAATCGGTCAATATTTGGGGTATAGAGCCAAGCTTATTAGCACGTATAGAAAGGAATCGCTATCGCGCAGATATTTTATACAAGTTGAAAGCAGGTTTTTCATCCGATGACCGCAACGACTTCGACGATCATACCTTTCAGTTTTCCAACTTTTTTGAGTTCAATCATCGTCATCGTTTAGTGGTTGATTATCGTTTTCGCGCCCAGCATGAAATTAGAGGGGAAGACATTACCGAAGGTAATGGTAGCGCAATAGACTCACCAATTGAGTTCAACCGTAACGATATCAAAACCAATTATGTCTTTGGCTCTAACGGTGCAAAAGGCAGACTCGAATTCGGTTTAGGCTACAGTGATAAAACCTATCAAAACTACCGTGACGGCTTGCCTGGGCACACAAACGCTAAAACAAAATACAACGATTTTCGAGCCCCCAATGCGCACTTGGAATTCTATTTAAGGGCGACGCCAAGAACCTATTGGTTGGTTGGGACAAAACAAATAGTAACCGACTATCAGCACCGAAATTCTTCGCAACCATCCAAAGATAACAACACCAGTTTCTATTACACCGGTGCCGAATGGGAAGTCACAGGAAAAACCAAAGGCATCGCTCGACTCGGTTATCAAATCAAAGATTTTGACAGCGCTCACCGAGAGACATTTAAAGGCTTTAGTTGGGATATCGGCTTTGAATGGCTACCTCAAGAACAAACTCTAGTCAGCGTGAAAACCACTCAAGCGGCAGTTAACCCAGATCAAGATGGCGATTACAACCTACAAACTCGTTATCGACTGAACCTCAAGCACGATTGGAATAGTTACCTTGCAACTCGCTTAGGTGCTATTTATCAACAAGATGATTACACGGGGATCACCAGAAACGACGATCGCTACACTCTATCTTTTGGTATCGATTATCAGACCAAACGTTGGATACAGCTGCAAGCCGATTGGCAATACCAAGATAAAACCTCTAACCGACCAGGTTATAGCTTTGAACAAAACATTTGGACTTTAAGCGCACAGTTTTCTCTGTAACAAGGATTATTAATGAAGTCATTCATCACATTCATGAGCGTCGCGTTATTGCTATTTAGCACCTTGGTCAACGCTGACTCAAGCAAAGAAGATTACTTACTCGACACGGGCGATACCATTTCCGTGCAGGTCTATGGTGAAGAAGACCTTACGATTAAAAATATTCTAATAACGTCAGATGGCTATTTTGATTACCCCTACCTTGGCCGAATCAAAGCAATCAAAAAAACACCGAAACAACTCAAGTACGAAATAGAAACGGGCTTAAAAGGCGATTATCTCATCAACCCAAAAGTGATGGTCACCATCAATAACTTTCGTCTGTTTTACGTCAATGGCGAAGTCAGGAAACCAGGTGGATTTGAATATCGACCAGGATTAACTATCGAAAAGGCCATCGCTTTAGCTGGTGGCTTGACCGACCGAGCCTCACGCAAAGGCATTAACCTCACCAAACATAAAACGGGTCAAACGATAGAGGGTGTCAGTATGCACCGCAACGTTGAGCCTGGTGACATTGTATTTATCGACCAGAGCTTCTTTTAAGTGACAGGGAATCAAATGAACGGGACTCATCCAAATAATCTCCAGATGAACAAAGTAGAACTGATTCGTTTTGGTCATCACTTTAAAGCGATTAAAAAGAATTGGCTAAGCATCGCAGCTTTCACGCTTCTGTTTTCATTAACTTGTACTTGGTATATCTACTCCAAAGCATCGATATACCAAGCTACAGCAACGCTACTCATCCAAGAAGAGCAAAAAAGCGCCCTTTCAATCGAGGAAGTATATGGCGTCGACACGACAAAAAAAGAGTACTTTCAAACGCAAATCGCCATTTTAAAATCGAATCATATTGCAGATAAGGTCATTAGAGAGCTGAACCTAACTCAACTACCGGAGTTCACACGCTCAGGTGGATTAAATCAAAAGATCGACCAAATAAAGTCGATCCCTTTTGTTCAAGACCTACTGAATGTGGCACCAAGCCCAAAAGAAACCGCCCAGTTTTCAGAGTCCTATTATCAAGCGCTTCAAGCTTTCAGAAGTAAACTCGATATTGAGCCGGTACGTAACACCCAATTAGTCAGAATTCGCTTTCGTTCTACCGATCCTAAGCTTGCGACGACAATCGCCAACGCTGTCGGCCAAGCCTACATTGACGCAAATTTTGAAGCCAAATTGGTCGTTACACAAAATGCGGCCACTTGGTTGACAAATAACTCACAAAAATTGGAGGAGCGATTACGTAACTCTGAGCAAGCACTGCAAGAATTCTTGTTAAAAGAAGGGTTGATCGATATAAACGGTATTGATGAAATTTACGCAAATGAGCTAGAAGAACTCACTCGCAAGCTGAATGTCGCTGTTAATAAGCGTATTGAAGCACAGACGTTAATCCAACTGTTAAGACGTAAATCTTCACAAAGTTTAGACAGCTTGCTGTCAATTGATGAATTCGCTAATCAAGCGCAGATCCGCGACCTAAAATTATCGGAAGCCCAGGCAGCCAAAAATCTCTCTGAGCTGGCACAGCGCTACGGCCCCAAGCATGACCGAATGATTCAGGCGAAAGCGCAGCTTGCAGAAATTCAAGCAAGAACCCAGCAACTCATTCGTGACATTTCCTTTAGCAAACAACAAGACCTTCTTGCTGCAAAAGCGCAAGAGGACATGCTTAGAGCAGAACTCGATAACAAAAAGGCCGATTTCCAATCGTTAGGGTCACAAAAAGCGCGTTACGAGCAGTTAAAACGCGAGGTTGAATCCAATAAGGCACTCTATGAAGCGTTCTTAAATCGTGAGAAAGAGACCAACGCCACCAGCGACTACAAGAATGTCACTGCACGTTTTACTGACAAAGCCATCATTCCTCTATTCCCGGTGGCACCACAACGAATCAAACTGGTACTGATTGCCACCTTTTTTGGCTTTGCCATTGCTTGCGCTCTGGTCATCATCTTAGAAACGATGCGAGAAGTTATCCGAAGCACAGCCGATGTGCAGGAAAAACTTGGTGTTACGTGTTTAGGTGTGATTCCTATGGTCAAAAAACGCAATTTGCGTAAAAACGGCGTCAGTTATACCGCATATTTAGATGATGAAGAAAAGCTATTTAGTGAAGCTTGCCGCTCCGTCAGAACCTCGCTTCTGCTCAGATTAACCAACACGAAGCAAAAGATATTGCCCTTTACCTCTGCTATTCCAGAAGAAGGAAAAACATCGACCAGTATCAATATGGCGGTGTCGTTTTCAAAAATGGAAAAGGTATTGATCATCGACTGCGATTTACGCCGACCTTCCATCGCAAAACGGTTTGGTATTGCTGAATCAAGCCCAGGCTTAACGCATATCCTGACTATGGATACGCCAATCAAAGATTGTGTTACACATATAAAAGAAGCCAACTTAGATGTATTACCAGCAGGCCTAATTCCGCCAAACCCACAGGAACTGCTAGCTTCTGATCGCTTTAAAAAGTTGCTCGAACATTTTCAAAATAAGTATGACCGGATCATTATCGATACACCGCCCCTACTGTCAGTGAGTGATGCACTTATTCTTGGTCAGTATGCCAATGGTCTGATTACCGTCATTCGCTCAGAATCGACAAAATCATCACTGGTTAACCTTGCGTTATCTAAACAAATACAACACTCAGTTCCATCTCTTGGCGTCTTAATCACACAAGCCAAGACTAAGGAAGGAGAAACGCTTTATGTCCAGAAATACGCCTACTAACTCAAACGCATCTTGGTACCAAACGTTGAAAAGCCAAGAACAACCGGTATTGATCTATCAAATGGGCAAAGTAGGTTCGAGTGCATTAGAGCATTCCATTCCTAACTCGGTTCACTTGCACGATCTCATGACTGTCGATGCGAAAAAACAGATATCCCCTGTCAGAGCGCAATTGCATAAACCTCAGATCAATGCGTTAAAGCGACGACTCAAGCGCATAGCGATGAGCCGTATGTTAAAGCGCAAGAAAAAAGTTCGAATTATCTCGCTGGTGCGTGAACCGATCGGACGAAATGTTTCAATGTTCTTTCAAGCACTTCCGTTTTGGATGGCGGACAAATATCTAAAAGATGACAGCGCAATACGTACCGAACGACCGCAATTACTCCAAGAGGCATTTGATAAGCACATGAATCATCAATATGCGCTGCAGTGGTTTGACAACGAGATCAAACAACTAACAGGGATTGATGTGTTTAACGAACCTTTTAATCACGAAGTAGGCTATCAGACATACCATAACAATAACTTTTCACTGTTGGTCATTCGAAGTGACAAGCTAAAGCAGGCTAACTCCGCAGTTGAAGGCTTTTTAGGTTACCCCGTGGATGTTGTTTATGAAAATCAGTCAGACAACAAATGGTACTCGCCACTAATGAAAGAATTCAAAACGCAATTTCAACCTACACCCGAGTACGTTGAAGAAATGCTGAATTCTAAATTGACGAAGCACTTTTTCTCAAATGCAGAAATCACCGACCTTAAACAGCAATATCTGACCAATTAATCATGAAAACCAAGATTCTACATATTATTAATGATCTTTCTCAGAACGGCGGTGCTCAGAAGTTCTTAGTCGACCTTGTTTTAGAACATAAGCCTGAATACGAAATCAAAATTTTGGTCTTGTGTGATGAAAATGATTACTTACCAACGCTATCCGCCCAAGGGATAGAGTGTTTTAACTGGCGCACTTTGTCATTGAGTGAGAAATACTGTTTGCTGCGTTGGCCGCATGTCGTTCACGGGCACCTCTACCCTTCCATTTATCTAGCGCTATTGGCGGTAGGTAAAAAACGAATCCAGACTGAGCACTGCTCTTACAACCGTCGACGTGACTATCCGTTGTTTAAGTTCATGGAATATGTCTTGTATTGGGGCCACGACTTGACGGTCAGTATTAGTGAAAAAGTACAAGATGAACTGGTGAAGTTCATGCCTCGCTACCAACATAAATATCACGTGGTGCACAATGGCGTTGATTTAAAAAGGTTTCCTATGATGCCGAAGTGCGCCAGCCACCTGATCGACAAACCAGTCATCAAGATTGGCATGGTGGGCCGACTTCACCAACATAAAGATCATGAAACGCTTATCCAAGCACTTGTCCATTTACCAAGACGATACGAGCTCCATCTTGCTGGAGATGGCGAAAAAAAATCGCCACTGCAAGCATTGGCAACAAAGCTCAACGTCACGCAACGTGTTCACTTTCATGGGGTAGTTTCTGATGTTCCAGCGTTTTTGAACGACATGGACATTTACGTGCAATCATCGCATGTCGAAGGCTTTGGCTTGGCGGCGGTTGAGGCCATGGCAGCAGGCTTACCCGTATTATCATCGGACGTACCCGGTTTGGATGACGTCACCGGACGTGCCGAATATTTATTTCAGGTTGGTAACTCAAATGAGCTGAGCCAGAAAGTGCTCCAGCTGTGTGAAAGTGTTGAGCGGTATGACGCTGCAAGTCAATACTCAGTCAATAGGGCCTCTCTCTACACCATCGATAAATTTCGTGAAGGTTACTATGGAATCTACCAGCAGCTTTGCACCAACAAATAGCTCCGCGCCATCGAGCCATCGAGCCTCATGGTTTGCAGCATGCCTATTAGCATTGTTCTTTATTCCTATGAAGTTTCGTGCTGGAGGAATAGCACTAGCACCATCAGACATCGTAAGTCTTTTGTCCATTGGTTTTACAGCGTTAGTGGTATTGGAAGGAAAAGCTGAAAAACTCATGCATCCCTGCATGGGGTTCCTCGTATTGTTCACTGGGTATGTGTTCTTAAATGGCCTGCTAAATCGCGTCCCCCTAATGCCGCTAGTTATAGAAACCGTGCAATGGCTGGCGATTCTCTGCTTGCTTAGCCTAATGTACGCCTATGGCGTGTTTGATGATGAATGGGTAATGGTTTATTTCACTTATCTGCTGTTTTTCATCTGTACGCTCGTTGCCTTATGGCACTTTGCTCAAGGCTATCAAAGCGGGTTTAAGTTACTCGGGGTAAGTAAATACGGGTTCGGTGTACTTTGCTCACTACTGTACCTTTATCGGGATAAAATTCGCGCTTTCCACCTTTTGATGCTCGTTGCTTTGGTATTACTGGTGTTGTCGCAAGAAAGAAAAGCACTACTTGGTTTTTGTCTGCTTTTCTTCTTTGACCAGCTGCTCGTAAAAAACCTGATGAGAAAATCGCTTAATGAAACGTATACGTGGACCATTTTATTGGCCTTAAGCTTTATGGTGTTCACTGCCGTCGCAACTACACTCTATGTTGGGTTTGAAACGTTAGCAGACACATTGGAAATAACCCAAGAAGACGTCTTATTTGCCAACCAAAGTGAAGCTCGCTGGGTGTCGAACCTTCATAGAAAACTCTTACTTGCCAATGGGTTAGATATTTTACTTCAACACCCTATTTTAGGTGTCGGCGCGAAGATGCTGCCCAACTTTATGATCAGTTACTTTAACTATGATGAGCTGGCGATCTACACCCACAACTTTGTGTTAGATACCGCAATTGAATACGGGTTGCTCGGTATCGCCCTATTGTTTGGTGGTTATTTTCTGTTTATTCGCTTTTGCTTCCGTAGTCTCAATGACAACAGAAAAAGCCTCTTACTCGCGATATACGCCCTCATCATGGTGTTCTTCGTTGCGGTAAATACCACCATCATTTTAATACTCTTATTTCCCGTCATGATAAGCATGAGCCGCGAGTCAACGGTCAACACCATTGCTCATACTTTTCCGGTAAACCATCACCACGAATTTGAATAATCAAGGATAGGATAGATGAAGTATTCAATCTCTCGACAATTTGAAAAGAACCGAGAACTCCAAGCTGACAATTTTGTTTTAGTTTACCAAATGGGCAAAGTTGGCTCATCGTCAATTGAGCACACGCTGGGAGAAAGAAATATCCCAAGCTATCACATCCACACCTTTGATGATCACGAAGAATTTCACATGTATCACAATAAAAAAGACGTGAGTAAATTTTTCGATTTCAAAAACCGTGCGCTCTACCGCTTAGTGCTCAAGCAACGAAAACGTATCTTACAAAAACGCGAACAGATCAAAATCGTCACACTGGTCCGTGATCCAATCGCAACTGTCTTTTCTCGTTTCTTTCAAGACCTCCATTTGCAATTTATCGAAGGCAAAAAGAATGATGCAATTCACCGAGATATGGCAGTCACGTATCAGCACCTCGAACATTGTTTCGATAACTATATCAATCTCAACTATTTTGCGAACTGGTTCGACAACGAGTTAAAACGTAACTTCAATATCGATGTGATGCGTCAAGAACTGGACAACACTCAACCTTTCTTCACATTCAAGAACGAGCAAGCCAACGTCATGCTAATCAAATGCGAAAAGCTCAGTTCTCTCGATAAAGAAATTGGTGAATTTCTCGGGCTGCAAGACTTCGTGCTGAAAAACAGCAATGAAGCGAAAAACAAGTGGTACTCCAATATCCACCAGCACTTTAAGCATCACTACGACTTTTCAAAGCTTTTCTATATGTACGATCTTCCCTTATATCGCCACGTTTATTCAGAACAAGAACGTGATGCTTTCAAGCATAAATGGATGCAGACACCAGGAACAAAATCATCATGAGAAAAGTACTCCATATTACAGAAGCCTTCGGAGGTGGCGTTCAAACCGCCCTCTATAGTTATGCTCACTCCTCTCGAGACGAACCCTATCAACATTTCTTGCTAGCCAGAGCTCGAGAAAACGACTTAACCAATGAGAACAACCATCATATTTTCACACAGACCAAATGGGTGGAAGGCGGCTTACTTCAATTTGTTCGCGATGCAAACCACATGATTGCATCACTTGCGCCTGACGTTGTGCATTTGCACTCGAGTAAAGCGGGATTTCTCGGGCGATTTCTAAAACTTGGCAAGGCGCGCTTGGTTTATACGCCGCACTGTTATGCTTTCGAACGTGAAGATATCTCCGAATTCGCACGCCAGCTCTATAGAGTGCTAGAGAAAGTAAAACTAAGCAAAATTGATGTGGTGGCAGGCTGTAGCCAACGAGAATGTGACTTGGCGATTAGCATTGGCGCGAAACGTGCTGAACTGCTCAACAACTACGTGTCCTATCAAAGTGAAGAGCGTTTATTGCGAAACAGACAAGAAGCGCTGCGACTCGTTGTGCTTGGTCGTGTCGCCCCCCAAAAGGATCCGCAATTTCTCATCGACACATTGCAACACCTTAATCGATATGCGCTTAACCGCCCATTAGATATCACTTGGATAGGTGGCGGTGACAACACACTCGAACAAAAATTGCGTACAGAAAATGTGGATGTGACTGGCATGTTACCTCGTGATGAGGTGGTTAAAAAGCTCAAGGGTTCAGACCTTTACTTACATACTGCAGCATGGGAAGGGATGCCGTTAACTATTCTAGAAGCAGCCAAATTACATCTTCCTATGGTGATTCGAACTATCGGCGCGACCCAAGATCTCAACTACCCATTTTTAGCGCTAACACCTGAAGAAATGGCCAAGCAGATCGCGCACTGTGTCAATCATTATAATGAAATTGATTTTTGCCAATATACAACAGCGTTAAACGACGCCTTCAGTGAAGAAAAACAGCGCCTCGCACTCAATAATATTTACGGTTAAATACCTCTATGTTTCACACTATTCAACAAAAATTACTGTTGATGCCCAGCGGTAAAAAAAGCTTGCTATCTACTGGATTGAAAACCGCAATCACGCGTGTGTTGAGTGCGCTATTTGCTTTTTTACTAACACTGATTGTATCGAAGGCCAGTGACGCTTCGACTTCCGGTCAATTTTTCTTTTTATTCAACCTAGTCTCACTACTCGCGATCGTTTCTCAGCTAGGTTTTGATGTCTCATTAGTTCGCTACAATGCGATCGCCTTTAACAACAAAGAGACACTTCAACAAAGCCACAACTATAAAACTGCACTTTATCGAAGTATGGCGTTTTGCTTGCTGGCCATTGCCGTTTTGTTGGTAGGATTTAATCTGTTTCCTGAACAGCTAAACCAGACCCAATCGCCAATGCATGCGATTACTTTAGGCTTGTTCTGCATACCGTTTTTGGTGCTTGCACAGACCAACAGTCGTGTGCTTCAAGCATGTAGAAAGGTCGTGTCATCACTGTTTGCTTTACAGCTTGGCGTGAGTATGTTGATGGTCTTTTTTGTCTTTGGCTTGGACTATATCGGTCAGCAAAATATCAACAATCTGATGACCGCACTGCTTCTGGCGAGTATGAGCGTCGCGGTAATATCCAGTGTTAATTGGCTAGGTTCAGGTCAGTATCAGACATCGGCTTTCGTACCAAACAAAAAAATGGTCGCTTCTGCCAAGCAAGTCTGGATTGGCAGTATCTTCACGAACGTTCTTCAATGGGGAAGCCTTGTCATTGCGGGCTTTTTTATCTCAACAGCGGAACTCGGTTTATTAGCTGCAGCTCAACGTACATCACTACTGATTGGCTTTGTGCTGATTACCATTAACTTTGTGGTCGCCCCTATGTTTGCCTCTCTCTACAAAGAACGCCAAATGATCAAACTGCAAAGCCTGAGCCGTTTAGCTTGCCGAGCCAACGTTGGTTTGGCCATTGTGCCCGTGATTATTTGCACTCTATTCCCAGAGTTTGTGATGCGGTTTTTTGGTGAAGAGTTTCTTGCTGCTGCGCCACTGTTAGTCGTCCTGTCTTTAGGGCAGTTAGTCAATGTTGCGACTGGCTCTGTAGGGTTTTTATTACTCATGAGCGGTCACGAAAGAACCATGAAATACATTACAATTTCCTCCGGCACAATCTCTATCTGCTTGCTCATTGCGCTTTGCCAAACGTTCGGTGTTATTGGTGCAGCATGGGCGATGGCAATTGGCATGGCAATTCAGAATCTAGCAGCGTTGTACTTTGTAAAACGTTACTTAGGCTTCTTTCCAATAGGTTAATTATGGTTTCAATATTGACACGGATGAGTTTTGTTTTCGTTCTGGTGCTTACGGCTTCACTCTCTTTATGGAAAAGCTCTGACTTACACCATGCCACTTACCTGCAAATGGAAACCTACTTAGGTGGATCGAGTACGCTTCACTTTACCTTCAGTTTATTGATCGGCTTTTTATCGGTCTTCACCTTCCCCTCTTTGGTAAGCTCAAGTAAAGCCGACGTCTTTGGCATCCGCCTTTTGCTACTGCTGTTGGCTATCGTTTCAATGGAAGAAATAAGCCAACTTTTTATTCCAAGTCGCTCATTTAGTTTTGATGATCTCAGTACCAACTGGATAGGCATTATCTCGGGTTACTTTAGTGCCAAGTTGATTCGCGTCCTACGCACTCGCTCGTTCTCTTGAAATAAGCACCTCAAGGTTATTTGGGTATATAATTACGCCAAACAATCAGACTAACGAGTACATCATGTCATCCCACCCAACCAAGATTACCTTTTTTGAATTCTTAACCCCGTTGATCACATCAGGCAAAAAAACGATTACGATTCGAGATGAATCAGAAAGTCACTACGTTCCAAATACAGAGGTCGAAGTTTTTACCCTAGAGACGGATCGTAAAGTCTGCAACATCAAAATACGCTCTGTAGAACCACTCAACTTTGAAGATATCAATGAGTTTCATGCTGAACAAGAAGCCATCGAACTACCAAAACTCAAGCAGTTAATTCGAGAAATCTACCCAAATACCGACACGCTATTTGTGATTGAGTACGAGCTAATCAAATAACCCACAACAAACACTAGACGACTGGTCTAATTCATTCTATAGTACGCTTCATGAACGCAAAGACGAACGACACACGCCAACATATTCTCGACGTCGGATACGAGTTAATCGTAAACCGAGGGTTTACGAGTGTTGGCCTTTCAGAGCTTTTAAAAAAGGCCGCGGTGCCGAAAGGCTCGTTTTATCATTACTTCAAATCCAAAGAACAATTTGGTGAAGCGATGATTCAAGACTACTTTACTAAGTATTTTGAGCGTTTAAACGCACGCTTTACCAATACCGATCTGAATGGCTACCAACGCCTAATGAGCTACTTTGAAGAAATAGTCAAAGTAGAAGACGACGTATGTAATGCGAACAAATGTTTGTTGGTCAAGTTAAGTGCGGAAGTCTCCGATCTCTCAGAGTCCATGCGTCTAGCGTTACGCCAAGGTGCAGACAAAACCATTCAAGCAATGGCGGATTGCATTGACGTAGGCATTCAAGATGGCTCTATCCCAAATGGTGACAGTGCTTTATTGGCAAGGCAGATATACTACCTTTGGAACGGCGCAAGCTTGCTGAACAAACTGTATCAAGATCAGGCAGCATTAACGCAAAGTCTGACCTATACTCAACATCTACTGCAAAACACGCGAACTTGCCCATAGTAGGTAGCGTAAAAGTAAGATGAACACCCTACATGTGTTTCACAGTTGGTAATAACTCCTGTGATAGCACAATACACCTTCCCGCTCTATGAGCGGGATATTTTGAAATTAAAACTAGACGACCGGTCTAATCAATAAGTGAGATAAATATGACTAACGCAACAAATCGCAGAATCGTACTCGCGTCACGTCCCCACGGTGCACCAACAAAAGAAAACTTTCGTCTAGAAGAAGTGGCGAAACCGACTCCTCAAGATGGTGAGATGCTACTGAGAACCGTTTACTTATCTCTCGACCCATACATGCGCGGTCGCATGAGCGATGCCGAGTCATACGCCGACCCTGTTGCGGTTGATGACGTAATGATCGCTGGCACAGTTTGTCAGGTAGAAGCATCGAACCACCCAGATTATGAAGCGGGTGAATGGGTTCTTGCATACACTGTTGGCTGGCAAGACTACGCGCTCTCAACTGGTGAGATGGTGATTAAACTAGGCAAAGAACCACAAAACCCATCATACGCTCTAGGTGTTGCTGGCATGCCAGGTTTTACCGCGTATATGGGCTTGCTCGATATCGGTCAGCCAAAACCAGGTGAAACCATTGTGGTAGCAGCCGCGACGGGCCCTGTGGGCGCGACTGTTGGTCAAATTGGCAAAATCAAAGGTTGCCGAGTTGTTGGTATTGCAGGCGGAGAAGAAAAGTGCCGTTACGCCAAAGAAGTCCTTGGCTTCGATGAATGTATCGATCACAAAGCTGACGACTTTGCAGAGCAGTTGAAAAACGCCTGTGACCAAGGTATCGATGTTTACTTCGAAAACGTAGGTGGCAAAGTATTCGAAGCTGTAATGCCACTTCTGAATACCAGCGCACGTATCCCACTTTGTGGTTTGATTTCTCAATACAACGCAACAGAACTGCCTGAAGGTACCGACCATCTTCCATTGTTAATGGGTAAGCTGCTGACTAAACGAATCAAGGTGCAAGGCTTCATCATTTTTGATGACTACGGACATCGTTACGGTGAATTTGCGCAAGATATTAATCAATGGTTGGCAGAAGGAAAGATCCAATACCGTGAACATCTAGTACAAGGACTGGAGAATGCACCAGAAGCATTTATCGGTCTGTTGGAAGGTAAGAACTTCGGCAAGCTTGTAGTACAGATTAACGACCCATTATAAGGAAGGGATAAATAAATGATTAAACTTCACCATCTCAATCAGTCTCGCTCAAAGCGCATCATTTGGTTACTTGAAGAGCTAAATGTGGATTACGAAATCGTGCCTTATGTTCGTGACAAAGTGACCTTCATGGCACCGCCTGAGCTAAAGAACGTTCATCCGCTCGGTAAATCGCCCCTGCTTGAAGATGATGGCGAGTTCATCATTGAATCAGGCGCGATGACCGAATATTTGATTGAGAAGTACAGTGATGGTGCGTTGGCTCCTGAGCGTGGGACGAAGGCGCACACTGAGTACCTACAATGGATGCACTTTGCTGAAAGTTCAGCAATCTTACCAATGTTGTTAAAAATCTTTATCAGCAAAGAGCCAAACGAAACTCAATTTCTATCAGGCTATGCTGACAAAGAAGCGATGAACGTTCTGGGTTATTTCGAGCAATCGCTAGAAGGCAAAACTTACCTAGTAGAAGAACGTTTAACTGGCGCAGACATCATGATGTCATTTATTGTCGAGCTCGTGCATAAGTTCGGTTTGGCTGGTCACTTCCCGAATATTGAGCGTTATGGAAAACAACTCGCAACGCATCCAGCGTTTGAAAAAGCTGAGCAAATTGAAGTGAAGTACTCCTAATCATTCCGCCCCTTTGATGTTCAATAAAGCGATATCAAAGGGGCGATTTCCGACGTTAGCCTTGTCAACAAAGCGCAATTCATGCAAATGCCAGCGTCCTCTTTTTACCCTTTTCGCCAATACGTTAATAAACCAATCATAAAAATCAGCTAAGAATTTGATTCTAAGTTACTTTTCATCATCGTTACCACCTATTGAATTGATAAGCAGTATCAGTTTTTGCTTCCAGCTTTTCCGTAATAATCTTCTCTTCAGTTGCTAAGGTATTGATCCCTGGAGGGGAAGAAAAATGACAAATAAGAAATTAACCACCGCCGCAGGCTGTCCTGTCGCCCATAATCAAAATGTGATGACTGCAGGTCCTCGTGGTCCCCAACTACTGCAAGACGTTTGGTTCCTTGAAAAACTGGCACACTTTGACCGCGAAGTGATTCCTGAGCGTCGTATGCACGCCAAAGGCTCAGGCGCTTACGGCACCTTTACTGTGACTCATGACATCACAAAATACACTCGCGCGAAGATCTTCTCGGAGATTGGTAAAAAGACCGAACTATTTGCTCGCTTTACCACCGTTGCGGGGGAGCGCGGTGCCGCAGATGCAGAGCGCGACATCCGTGGTTTTGCGCTAAAGTTTTACACCGAAGAAGGCAACTGGGACTTGGTTGGTAACAACACGCCAGTGTTCTTCCTCCGTGATCCACTAAAATTTCCAGATCTAAACCACGCAGTAAAACGCGATCCACGCACCAACATGCGCAGCTCGACAAACAACTGGGATTTTTGGACATCACTACCAGAAGCATTCCACCAAGTTACGATCGTTATGAGTGATCGTGGTATTCCAGCGTCTTACCGTAATATGCACGGCTTCGGTAGCCACACATTCAGCTTTATCAACGCAGAAAACGAGCGTTACTGGGTGAAATTCCACTTTAAAACTCAGCAAGGCATCAAAAACCTGACTGACCAAGAAGCAGAAGCGATCGTAGGTAAAGACCGCGAAAGCCATCACCGTGACCTTTACGAAGCGATTGAGCGTCAAGACTTCCCTAAATGGAAGATGTACGTCCAGATCATGCCTGAGTTAGAAGCGGATGAAGTGAACTTCAACCCGTTCGACCTAACAAAAGTATGGTCACAAAAAGATTATCCATTGATCCCAGTAGGCGAGTTTGAACTGAACCGTAACCCAGAAAATTTCTATGCGGAAGTTGAGCAATCCGCGTTTAACCCGGCAGCTATCGTTCCTGGAATTGGCTTCTCACCAGACAAAATGCTGCAAGGCCGTCTGTTTGCATACGGAGATGCGCAGCGTTACCGCCTAGGTGTAAACCATCACCAAATTCCAGTTAACGCGCCTCGTTGTCCGGTACACAGCTACCACCGCGATGGCGCAATGCGCGTTGATGGCAACTTTGGTTCAACACTAGGTTACGAGCCAAACTACAAACAAGAATGGGCAGAGCAACCAGATTACTCTGAGCCACCTCTACGCATCAACGGCAATGCTGATCATTACGATCACCGTGTAGACGAAGACTACTTCAGCCAAGCGGGAGACCTATTCCGTCTGATGAGCGAAGAACAGCGTCAAACTCTATTCGACAACACCGCTCGTGCAATGGATGGTGTGCCAGACTTCATCAAAGAACGTCACGTTAACCACGCCTACCAAGCGGACGAAGCTTACGGCAAAGGCCTTGAGATTGCGCTAGGCTTAAACAAGTAAACGGACACTGCACCAGCAAATGCTGTGATAAGAAGACATAAAAAAGGAGGTGCCCCAAAGCACCTCCTCATTCAAGTTCGTTAGTCACACTAATGTTCAAGGGGAACTATTATGATCAACTTAAATTTCTTCAAGCTCTTTGATACCAAAGAACTGTTTATCTACTACTGATTCTTAGCGACGGCTTTAATCAGAACAGATGTATCCATGCGACCTAAACCATCGCGTTGAAGGTCTGCGTATTGCTCATCCACTTTCTTAGTCAGTGGGAGCTCCAGACCCACTCGCTCTGCTTCTTGCAGACAGAAGCCTAAGTCTTTGCGCATCCAATCAATCGCGAAGCCAAAATCAAACTTATCTTGCGCCATCGTCTTGGCGCGGTTTTCCATTTGCCATGACCCTGCGGCACCGTGCTTGAGTGTTTCAACTACTTGTTCAATATCCAAACCGGATTTCTGCGCGAGTAACAACGCTTCGCTCAAGCCTTGAAGCACACCACCAATACAGATTTGGTTTACCATTTTACAACGTTGACCTTGGCCATTTTCACCCAGAAGCGTCATTTGCTTCGCATATACGTCCATCACTGGAGCAACACGATCAAAAATGTCCTGCCCGCCACCACACATGATGGTTAGTACGCCATTTTCTGCGCCGGCTTGACCACCAGATACCGGAGCATCAATAAAGTGGTTACCATATTTGGTACAAGCGTCGGCCAACTCAACGGCTAAATCAGCGGAAGTCGTGGTGTGATCAACCAGTACCGCGCCTGCTTTTAGACCGACTAGAATGCCTTCTTCACCGTATACAACGCTGCGCACGTCATCGTCATTACCGACACAAGTAAATACGATATCGCAACCCTCTGCCGCTTCTCGCGGTGTCTCACACGCAATGCCGTTGTATTCTGCAGCCCATTTATCAGCTTTGGCTTTAGTGCGGTTGTATACTTTGGTTTCATATCCCGCTTTGCTCAAATAGCCCGCCATTGGGTAACCCATAACACCCAAACCAATAAATGCTACTCGTTGTTTTTCCATTGCACGCTTCCCTTAGTTCACCTGACTGAAATGTTTTGTAACATGCTACTAAAGAATTGAAAACATTACTCGTAATTTATCCTTCACTCGCGGCACAAATAAAAGCGAACCGCGATGTTGGAGTAAATACCAAAAGCATTCATCAGGGTCATCGAGGAGACATTTCTCAGAAGTTAAATGTTAAGACACTCTACGAGCTTGCAACAAAGCCGTGGCGTTCAACATGGCATCCTTGGTACTGACATCCAAAACTTGGATTTTTCGAAAGCGTTCCGGTTCTTTAATCGCCACATCGTGAGCAAAAATCACAAACTTGGCTTTCTCGATGTCTTTCTCGGTAATTCGGTTGATGACGCCATTCGCGCCTTGGGTCTCGACTTTAATCTTAATGCCGAGTGCACAAGCCGCTTTTTCCAATGACTTCGCCGCTAAGAACGTATGTGCCACACCTGATGGACAAGATGTGACCGCCAAAACATCCGCCTCACCTTCGCCTTGAACGGAACCATATACTTGAGAATGACCAGTGTAGCTTTCATCTTCGGTGACGGTTTTCTTTAGTGCAATCACGATCAACGCCGTGGTAACAGAGCCCGCAATCGTGCCGATGATGTAACCAATTTTTCCATCCACAACAGGGAGAACAATCCAACCGCCCCACGGTGCATGGTTCATTACGTGGAACATAAAGCCAATCACGTTACCGACGATGCCCCCCGCCACAATAGCGGGTAATACTCGTGCAGGGTCGCCAGCGGCAAAAGGAATCGCACCTTCGCTAATACCGATCATCCCCATAATACCTGCGGCTTTCCCCGCTTCGCGTTCATCTCGCTTGAATTTACTCGGCGCCAAAAACGTGGCTAGTGCCATACCCAATGGCGGCGTACAAATCGCAATACCGACCCCGCCCATCAACCATGGTTGCGTGTTCACTTGGGTTTGAGCAAACAACGTCGCCACTTTGTTAATTGGGCCGCCCATATCAAACGCGGTCATTGCCCCAAGCACAGTTCCGAGCATCACTTTGCCTGACCCCGCCATGCCTGTCAGCACCTCGTTCATGGTGGTCATTGCGCTGGCTATCGGAGCACCTATCACCCACATCACCGCGCCGCAAGTAACAAACGTACCGACTAGCGGATAAATAAAAATCGAGCCAAGCGAACTCATGCTGTCTGGTAGCTGAATTTTCTTTAATAGCCAAACGACAAAGCCAGCAAAAAAGCCGACCACAATCGCACCTAAAAAACCCGTATTGTAATGACTTACCGCAATCCAAGATCCAATCATACCCGGCGCAAGGCCCGGCTTGTCGGCAATGGAATAAGCAATGTATCCGCCAAGAACGGCAGTAAACAATGTCAGACCAGCAATCCCCATTTGGGCAATATCGGCCAGAATGCCCTCTTGTGGTACACCACCGTGACCAGAGATCATCACCGACAACGACAACAACACACCGCCCGCAACGATAAACGGGATCATGTGAGATGTGCCAAACAGCAGGTGCTCTTTAATGCGACCAAGTTTTTGCGCCCAAGGGCTTAGGGGTTCTGATGTAAATTCTAAAGAAGTTGGGAGAAATTCATTGGATTGGGTTTGAATATCAGTCAGCATCTCAAGCGCTTCTTCTCGCGATTGAGCCAACTTGAGCTTTTCAACAAAGCCGTCTTCGATAATTTTGGTGGAAATTTGTGCCAATACTTCAATGTGATGATGATCATCACCATCTGGGGACGCCAGCATGAAAAACACATCGGACAGCTCGCCATCTTCGGCGCCATAATCAATCCCATTACGGCTGATCCCGACCGCGACAGCTGGTTGCGCTACAGCATCACTTTTGGCATGAGGGATCGCAATACCATCATCAAATCCTGTGTTACCGATCTCTTCTCGTTTCCAGATATCTGCCAAGAACTGGCTTTGACTATTGAGCTTGCCGGCAGCCTCTAGCATCTCGACCAGCTCTTTGAGCGCTTCATCTTTGGTTTGAGCTTTTAGATCTAAACATATCGTTTCCAGCTCAATTAGGTTTGTGATGTCCATTGTTTTACCTTCCAATATTCACGCTCGAATATATACCCAAGTGAGTTTGAGATATAGGATCCCCTGGCTCGTATGCGTTCCTACTCATTTGACTTGGGCATAGATTAACCAGTGCCTACCCTTTGATATATAGGACTAAAAGTGCATTAACTGGATTAATGTAACATGAGATTCAAACTGTGATAGAGCTCTTGCGTTAATCCAGCTCAAATCAATTCAATCTGCGGTGGCTGTGCTAATATCCACAAAAAATAAAATGGATAGAACATGAAAATCGTAGCGGTGACAGCATGCCCTACAGGCATCGCTCATACTTATATGGCAGCAGATGCACTAATGAAAGCTGCGCCAAAACATAACGTGCAAATTAAAGTAGAAACGCAAGGTGCGATGGGGATAGAAAATCAGCTCACTCCTCACGATATCGCTCAAGCGGATCGGGTTTTGATCGTGTCGGATATTGAGATAGAACAACCTGGCCGATTCGAAGGGACGCGCAAAATTCAAATCCCCATTGAAGTGGTTTTGCTGAACGTCGACAAAGTATTCCTCGTCCACTGCCGCGACTAAATTTGCAGATGAACGAATACCAAATCACCTTTTTCGTCGATAATGCAAATGCCAGTGCGCACGTTGCTCAGCCACTCAATCGAGTGGCAAAGAAGTTCAAAAGTACCTTACATATCATTAATGTAACGCAAAATCGTGTTGCGGAACTCACCAAGTCCGTGGCGATTTTGCAAGCAGGTCTACAACAAGGTGATTTGTGTCAAATCACAGCGATTGGCATTGACGCAGAGTTGGCCTGCTTCGTCATCAAAGACATGATTGCTGAACACTTTACGGTGGTGGGATCTCATATCAACTATGAGTTTTCTAGCCAACTGGCCGAGCGTTTACCGCAAATTTGCCCACCTTGTGAAATCAAATGGCACTACGCCAAAGCGCATACCGCGCTCACCAAGTTTGAATGCCTTAAAGGATTAGCTCAGCTGATCCACCCCATTCATCCCGACGAACTGATTCTTGCTTTTATTAAACGCGAAGAACGTTCATCAACTTGCGTGACTCCGGGGATCGCTCTCCCACATGTGATGTTTTCAGGTGTTGACCATATTTCTATTGCCGTTATTGCGAATGAAAAGTCGATGGATTGGGCTTCGAAGATGGGTGATGTTCATCTGGCTATAGCACTGGTGATGCCAGAAAAGCCGACCCGAGAACAGATCATTGCGGCCACTAATCTCACACGAAATCTGCTTACCGATCAAATGGCGGAACGCCTACTACTAACAAAAAGCAGCGTCGACTTACAAGCGCTGCTGATGTACGCCATGTCGAGGCTGCTCGCCTAAACTTCTCTATGATTTACGCACTCTGACTGAAGGCTTAAATCGAACCACGATATTCCGTCGGCGTTCTGCCTGTACGATTCTTAAATACTCGGCAGAAATAGTTCACGTCTTTAAATCCACAGCGCACTGACACGTCATTGAGTTTGAAGTTGTATTTCTTGAGCATAAACTTCGCACGATCCACGCGTACCCAAGTAATGTAGTCTGCCAAGGTCATGTGCCCCTGCTGACGGAACAAGCGCGACAAATGGTTCGAGGAAATACTGAATCTCGACGCAATGCTGTCACGTGTGATTGGGCGATGGAAGTTCTCTTGAATGTAGATACAAATCCCTTGATAGAGATCTTGTACACGGCTATGTGACTGCTGCTCGACTGGAGCATCCAACATCGTCTTCGCGTATTGCAGTAATGCTTGCAGTAAAAGCTCATCCATTGGTTTTTTAGTATTCTCACGAGCCAGTGAGCTCAACGCTTCTAAGATGTTATCTATCGCAAATCCTGAGCGTGTTTGGATGCTATGCTTTTGAATATCGTAAAAGTTTGCCTCACCTTTGCGTTTGCTCACCAAACTTAACCCAAGTTGTCGACGCCCAAACAAAATACTTAACACTGAGCAATCGGTATCCCAGTCTGGTTTATTCCAACAGTTGGGTGGAATAAATATCGCGTCGCCTTTTTTAGCAACGATGTGCGTTACTTTTCGATCATGACTTTCCATTTCATTAATATATTCCCCATCCAGAACCAACTCTAGGCGAGGGAAATTAACTTGATAGCTAAATTCAGGAGGCGTATGAAAATCTCCTGCAAACCAAATATTATGAAATGGCTCTCTTTCATTTAATACCGCTGAAATTAAATCATGAAAAATCATTGTTTCACACTCTATATATGCATCAATGATGCTATTTACTATAGATATACACCGGACTGGACTTTTGTGCTATTGAGCAAAATCACACTTCCATTTTTATGTTACAAAAATCCAGTTAACGCATCAATTTTCCAGCAACAAAAACTTTATCAATAACACTCAATCCCTTTTCAAATGGGAGCAAAGCCACATTTCACTTATCGTTTGGCTTCTTATCCATCATGTCACAGATATGCAGCTAGATTTGTCCAGTGAACGATCTAAATCACACTATAGTTAGTCGGTTACAATCCTCCAGTAAATGCATTTTTTCTTCACTACAGTCTTTTTCTCACTAATTTAAAAATATCCCTGAAATAAAAATTATATTTATAGGGGTTCTACAATGATCACCAAACTAATAAATAAAGACTTAATTAAGCTTGATCTTAAAGCGTCTTCAAAAGAAGACGTATTTAAAGAACTGGTTGCCGTTCTTCATGCCCAAGGTCGTATTTCTGACCAAACACAATTTCTTGCAGATATAAAAGCACGTGAAGAATTAGGAAATACTGGATTTGAAGATGGCGTGGCAATTCCACACGCGAAAAGCGCCGCTGTGATTGAACCAGCGGTTGTGATCGGCGTAAGCAAATCAGGTATCGAGTACGGCGCGGAAGACGGTTTACCTTCAAAGCTGTTCTTCATGATCGCCTCTCCAGACGGTGGCGATAACCACCATATCGAAGTACTTGCAGAACTGTCTTCAAAATTGATTGAAGATGGTTTCATCGATGCGTTCTTAGGCGCAACAAACAGCCACGACGCACTGGCACTCCTTCTTGCTAAAGAAGAACCGCAACCAGTGACAGATGCTCCAGCAAACCAAGGTTTCATCATTGGTGTTACTGGTTGTCCTGCTGGCGTTGCCCACACGTACCTAGCGGCGGAAGCGCTAGAGAAAGGTGCAGCGGCGATGGGTTACGAAATCAAGGTTGAAACGAACGGTTCAATCGGTGTGAAAAACAGCCCAACCGCAGAAGAAATCGAGCGTGCAGATGCCATCATCGTCGCCTGTGACAAACAAGTCGACATGAACCGCTTCGCGGGCAAACGCGTGGTTAAAACTAACGTAAAAGCCCCAATCCGCGATGCTCAAGGACTGATTAGTGAAGCGTTAAACGCACCGACGTACCAAGCTAAGTCCAATGGCAATACGCAAGCGTCAGTTGCAAACAAAGCTTCTCAAGCCCGTTCTGACTTATATCGCTACTTGATGAATGGCGTATCACACATGATCCCATTCGTCGTAACCGGTGGTCTGTTGATTGCCCTTGCTCTTGCTGTAGGCGGTCAGCCAAGTGAAGCGGGTATGGCGATTCCTGAAGGCAGCATGTGGAACCAAATCCTCAATGTCGGTGTGGTTGCCTTTACCCTGATGATCCCAATCCTTGCCGGTTACATTGCTTACGCGATTGCTGACCGCCCAGCTCTAGCTCCTGGCTTGATCGGTGGTTGGATTGCAAACAACGGTTCTTTCTACGGCGCAGAAGCAGGTACAGGCTTTATCGGTGCCATCATCGCAGGTCTGCTTGTGGGTTACTTCGTGAAGTGGATTACGTCGATTAACTACCACAAATTCATTCAACCTTTGGTGCCAATCATGATTGCGCCAATCACAGGTTCGCTATTCATCGCTGGTCTTTTCATCTTCGTTATCGGCGCGCCAATCGCAAGCCTAATGGACGGCCTGACTGCGCTACTAACGAGCATGAGTACAGGTAACGTCGTGCTACTGGGTATCGTACTTGGTGGTATGGCTGGCTTCGATATGGGTGGTCCATTCAACAAGGTCGCGTTCCTATTCTCTGTGGGCATGATTGCGAGCGGTCAAACTCAATTTATGGGTGCGATGGCGTGTGCAATCCCTGTGGCACCTCTAGGCATGGCACTAGCAACAGCGCTTGGTCGCAAGTTCGACCTGTTCGAAGAATCAGAAACAGAAGCGGGCAAAGCAGCTGGTGCAATGGGTCTGGTTGGTATCTCTGAAGGTGCGATTCCGTTCGCAGCGCAAGATCCAATGTCAGTGATTCCTGCAAACGTACTTGGCTCAATGGTAGCAGCAGTAATGGCGTTCTCATTCGGCATTACCAACAGTGTTGCTCACGGCGGTCCAGTTGTCGCTCTACTTGGTGCGATGAACCACCCAGTACTTGCTCTGATTTGTATGGCAGCTGGCGCAGTCGTTACCGCAGTAACGTGTGTAACTCTGAAGAAAGTTCGCAAAGCAAAAATGATGCAAGCAGCCGCTTAATCCCCCCTACCCCAAATGGCTCCTATGGCTTGGGCAATGTCGCCCAAGCCATGATTTTCTCTCATGGTGACACTCTATGTCTGATTTAACGATGTCCGATACACAAACGATTCAAACTCAAGCTAAGCATCCGATGTTTTTCCTGATGAACAACGTGATTCAAAACTACGCTTGGGGCAGCACTACTTCTGTTAACCAACTGTTTGGCATTGAAAACCCAACGGGCGAACCACAAGCCGAAGTATGGATGGGCGCGCATCCAAACGGTTGCTCAGTGGTGATGGTAAACGGTGAAGAGACCAAACTCTCTTCACTGATTGCTCAAGACATGAACGCCTTTCTGAGTGAAGAAGTCGCAAACCGTTTTGGTGAACTTCCATACCTGTTTAAAGTACTTGCCGCTGAGAAAGCGCTGTCGATTCAGGTTCACCCAAACAAACAACAAGCAGAGCTAGGCTTTGCACTGGAAGAAAAACAAGGCATTCCCCTAACCGCTGCAAACCGTAACTACAAAGATCCAAACCACAAACCAGAATTGGTTTACGCGCTAACCGAATACCAAGCGATGAATGGCTTCCGCCCAACAAGTGAAATCATCAGCTTCTTCTCTGAGCTGGCGATTCCTGAGCTGCAAAGCTTGGTGGATGACCTTATCGACAATCAAACTTCCAAAGGCTTGGCGAGCTTCTTCTCCGGTCTATTGTCACTGGAAGGCGAACAGAAAGAGATGGCGTTGACGGTGCTATTGGCACAAGCTCGCATCACCGACTTACCTCTGTTCAACCTGGTCTTGGAGTTAGAAGCGCAATACCCGGGCGACATTGGTTTGTTTGCGCCCTTGCTACTCAACGTCATCACGCTGAAACCAGGCGAAGCGATGTTCTTGAATGCAGAAACGCCACACGCGTACTTGAAAGGTACGGGGCTTGAGATCATGGCGAACTCAGACAACGTGCTACGTGCCGGTTTAACGCCGAAGTATATGGATATAAAAGAACTCGTTGCATGCACACGCTTCGAAGAAAAGCCATTCGACACCCTACTGCTTGCGCCAATCGAAAACGACGACATGTTGGAATACCCAATTCCCGTCGACGATTTCAAATTCGCGATTGTAAAACAAGCCAACCAACGAACGCTTGATGTAAGAACCGCAGAAATCCTGTTGCCGCTAGATTCCCCGCTCGTGATTACACACGCAAATGGTGAAACGTGTGTAGTAGATAAAGGCCAATCTGTTTTCATCCCAGCTTACGCCAAACAATACAGTTTGAATTGCGAAGGTCGTGTGGCGCGGGCTTACAGTTAATATCGCTGATTAAGTTTGCATGTCGTTACTGCCAATAAGCAAAAAAGAGCAGAGAAACGTCTCTGCTCTTTTACTTAATATGCGCTTTTCCCGATAAATTCACGCAATAATCAAATTGTCTAGAAAGGTTTACTGCTTAGCATGGAACATCGCTTGTCCACTTTTATCTTTATTCAACCAAAAGTTAATATTGAACTGTGCATCATCGCTCATTTCAATACGATGCCAATACTGTGGCGGGCTTGTCGCGAACTGACCTGCGTTGATCACGACGACCATTTCAGGCTCTGTCGCGAATTCATCTGCAAAACCATAATAGGTGACTTGCCCCTCCATTACGCATAACTGCCCAAACACGCCTTCGGCTGTGTTGTGATGAGTTAGAAGAGCTGGAGGCACACTGCCTTTGGTAAAAAATGGCGTCGAACGTTGAACCGTCCAGTCTTTCGGTATACGAAGATGTGACATGGTTATACCCTCTTTGAATATAAAATTGTGCTGCTTGAAGCGAGTTACGATTGCGCGACTTGAGACAGTTCACGCAGTAACAGAAAAGCCTGAGCCACTTGCTCACCCGTCACAACAAACCCTGTCAATATGCTTTGTTCATTTTCAGCTTTTGCTACGATGCCAGATTGAGAAATCTGCACATTCCAATTCGCGACAGCACTGAAGTCCCCGGCAAGCTGAATTGGGTAACTCGGCGTTTTGACTTTTACCATCATTGGTGGCAACTTCAATTGCGCTTCCTGCCCAAGCAACTGCTTACCTAAAACATTAGCGCTCAACACGATTGGCTGAAGGTATGGAAGCATACGCCCTTGTATCTCGGCGCAATCGCCCAGAGCGAATACATTGTTCGCAGAAGTCTGCAGCTTAGCATCAACAGCAATGCCTTTCCCAACCTCTAATCCACAAGCATTCGCTAATTGAGTGTTTGAACGTAAGCCAGCGGCAGAAATCACTACATCAGTATCGATCACTTCACCGCTGTTCAAAGTCGCCACCAACGAATCGGCGGTACGATTCACCTCAACAACCCCATTTCCCAACGCCAGTTGAATGCCTTGCTGCTTAAGTTGGCTTTCCAGAGGCAACGCCACAAACTCAGGAATAAGATTGGCAAGCAAGCGTTGGTTTGATTCAACCACCGTAACGGCTTTGCCGCTGCTCGCAATATCCATTGCAATCTCAACGCCAATCAAACCACCACCGATAACCATTACGCGCTTTGCTTGACTGATTCGCTCTTCTGCGAGCTGATACTCTTGTAACGAATTGAGCGTTAGGACATCGCCAGAAGCATCACCTCGCATTGGAGGAACAAAAGCTTTCGCGCCCGTTGCAAAAACCAGTTTGGAGTACGCATAAACTTGTCCATCTGCTACCACTTGTTGGGCTTGCGTATCCACACTCTCAATTTTAGTGTGGGTTAATAACTCGATATGGTGCTCTTGGGCAAAAGCTTCTCCCGTTTTTACTACCAGATCCCTCGCGGTCTGTTTTCTACTGAACACATGGCTCAAATCGGGCTTGTTATACTCCGCACCGTCATCAGCGGTGAATACTTGAATTGACACCTGTGCATCCATTCGACGCACAGTTTTAACCAGTTGATAGGCAGCAAAGCCACTGCCTATGATTACAATTGGTGCTTGCATCACAGCTCCTTACCCCTTGAACTCAACAAATACATCTTTACCCAAGTGACATTCAGGGCAGAGGAAGTAGTCCGGAACGTCTGACCACGTGGTACCCGCTTCAATTCCTTGATTAGGCTCACCCTGAGCAGGGTCATACACCCAGTTACAAACGGTGCAAATCATGCACTGGCAATCTGATGGATGTACTTCTGAGCTTGGATTAATAAGCTCCCTTTCGACCACGGCTTGCGTTTCTACTTGTACAACGGGCTGTGATTGAACTTGCGGTGCAGACGCAGCCATCATCGAAGACGCAACAGGGCTTGTTAGTGAATGTTTCGCCCACAATTTCGCGATGCTCTTGCCATGTTCACGACACTCACGCATCGCTTTACCATCTGGTCGCCATTTAGTTTTCAGGCTGACTGCCGTTTCAAAACCCGCGTCGGTCAACCGTGCGTGGATACGGTCTACCGCACCACCATTCCAGCCATAACTACCAAAGGCAGCGGCTTTCTTGGCTTTAAAACGAAGACCTGTGATCTCCTCCAGCATGCCAGCAATCTTCGGCATCATGACGTTATTCATGGTAGACGAGCCAACCAAGATGCCTTTAGAGCGGAATACATTGGCGAGAATTTCATTCTTATCATGCTTAGACACATTGAAGACTTTAACCGCGACACCCGGGTCGACATCGTGAATGCCCTGTGCAATCGCGTCCGCCATCATTCGGGTATTGTTCGACATAGAATCGTAGAAGATGGTAATACGATCTTCTTGGTAGTTATCCGCCCACTCTAGATACTGTTCGATGATTTGGACTGGGTTATCGCGCCACACAATACCGTGTGAAGTTGCAATCATGTCGACAGGCAAGTTGAAGCTCAGTACTTCTTTGATTTTGGCTGTTACCAAGCTGCTGAACGGCGTTAGAATGTTTGAGTAGTAACGCAAACACTGTTCCATCAGCTCATTTTGATCCACTTCATCATTGAATAAGCGTTCATCGCAGTAGTGCTGACCAAATGCGTCGTTACTGAATAACACTGCATCGCCAGTTAGGTATGTCATCATGCTGTCTGGCCAATGCAGCATTGGCGCTTCCACAAACACCAATTGCTTACCGTTACCAATATTGATGCTGTCACCCGTTTTTACCGTTTTAAAGTTCCATTCGGGATGATGGTGATGGCCAACAATCGAATCAATCGCCGCTTCCGTACAGTAAATTGGCGTGTTCGGAATCTTCTCCATCAATGCAGACAATGCGCCCGAGTGATCTTCCTCTGCATGGTTCACGACGATAAAATCGATCGTCTTAAGCTCGATTTCCATTTCTAGGTTCTGGATAAATTGCTGGCTGAATCGATGATCGACCGTATCGATCAGTATGGTTTTCTCTTCACGAATTAGATAACTGTTGTAACTGGTGCCTTTTGTCATTTTGTATTCTGTACCATGGAAATCTTGAACTTCCCAATCGCGTTGACCTACCCAGTGGATGTTGTTTTTTACGTGAATTGTCATAATTACTACCTTGAATGACGGGATAAACAAAAATAATTTCTTCTTGTACTGCACTGGGCATGCCAACTTTTAATTGCCATATATTTCAATAATTTAATTAAAATAAAACTTTAAAAACTGTCATTTAGACACAGTTGAAAATTGTCATTAAGACACTACAATAGTCATATTGACACAATTGGTATTGGCTATGACTTCTTTAATCGCGCAATGGCTACACATCACGCAAGACCTAAATTCAGCGCTCACTCGGCAAGCTCGATTTGATACCTTATTAACCACGATTCGCGAGATATTAAAATGTGATGCTTCTGCTCTTCTTTTGTATGAAGATCAGCACTTTAAGCCGCTGGCTATCAATGGCTTAGCAAAGGAAGTATTGGGACGCCGTTTTTCTATAAACCAACACCCGAGATTGGAAGCCATTGCACGCGCTGGCGATATCGTACGGTTTCCATCAAATAGCGACTTACCCGACCCCTATGACGGGTTAATTCCGAACCACGACGACAAGCTGCACGTCCATTCATGTATTGGTCTCCCTTTGTTGATCGACGATCAATTGATTGGCGCGATCACTATTGATGCCTTCGACCCGAATCAGTTTGATGGTTTACTCAATCAAGAACTACGCTTTGTAAGTGCGTTAGCCGCGGGTGGCTTGCACACTGCGCTACTACTGGAGCAGTTAGAAACACAAGCAAGCTTGCCACGTGAGTCTTACACTGAGAAACGCACGCTAAGCAACGAAATCATTGGCAAATCTGCTGGAATGAAAGCACTTCAAGAGCAAATCGATGCAGTGGCAGATACCGAGCTATCTGTGTTGATAATGGGTGAAACAGGTGTTGGTAAAGAGCTCGTCGCAAACGCAATTCATCATCGCTCTCACCGAGCCAATAATACCTTGGTGTACTTAAACTGTGCCGCGTTACCGGAGTCTGTCGCAGAGAGTGAGCTTTTTGGTCATATCAAAGGCGCTTTTACTGGTGCTATCAGTAATCGCAAGGGTAAGTTCGAGCAAGCCGACGGCGGCACACTGTTTTTGGATGAAGTCGGCGAACTGTCGTTAGAACTGCAAGCCAAGCTACTTCGCGCATTGCAATATGGCGACATCCAACGTGTGGGGGATGACCGACATATTCGAGTCAATACACGCATTGTGGCGGCAACGAACCGTGTTCTGCATGAAGAAGTAAAAGCTGGCCGTTTCAGAGCAGATTTGTACCACCGTTTGAGTGTATTCCCTCTTCATGTTCCCCCACTTCGTGAACGTGAAGACGATGTCGTGCTACTGGCTGGTTTCTTTGCAGAGCAACTACGCAGCAAGTTGGGGCTGAACAGTATTCGACTCTCTCCCACTCTAGTTCAAGCACTTAAAGATTACTCTTGGCCGGGCAACGTGCGTGAACTGGAACACGTCATCAAACGAGCGGGCGTGCTTGCCAAAGCTAGAACTCAATCGCTGGATATCGAATTGGTGGAACAAGATTTCGATATCAAAGCGTCGAACAATCAGCCCACCACTGAAGAGTCAGGTATACCTAGCTCTTCATTTGAACTGTCAGACGCTGGTTTAAAGCAAGCCACTGACACCTTCCAAAAAGCCATGATTATAAAAGCACTAGAGCAGAATCAAGGAAACTGGGCTGCAACAGCACGTCAGTTAGAACTCGATAATGGTAATTTACACCGCTTAGCCAAACGGTTAGGTATAAAGTAAAAAAGGATACGGACGGTTTGAATTCCGCAAGAAAATCTATCTCGCTTATGTCAAAATGCACCATCACAATCGAAAAGTCTGTAATGTAATGAACTACCAAGCTGCTATTTTTGATATGGATGGTTTGCTCCTTGATACTGAGCGCGTCTGTATGCGTATTTTCCAAGAAGCATGTGAAGTCCAAAACCTTCCGTTTTATGAAGATGTTTACCTGTCGATCATTGGTCGCAATGCGGCAGATATTGAAGCAATTTTCCGCAAAGCCTACGGTGAGAACCTAGACCGCCTGCATCATGAATGGCGTACTCGTTACAATGCTGTCGTCAAACACCAAGCCATCCCAGTGAAAAATGGTGTTGTTGAGCTGCTAGAATGGCTGAAAGCACAAGGCTTACCAATCGCAGTAGCGACTTCTACGGCAAAAGAGGTGGCGAAAATCAAACTGGAATTAGCGGGTTTGAGTAAGTACTTCGACAACCTCACCACAGGCTGCGAGGTAAACCACGGTAAACCCGATCCAGAAATCTATTTGCTGGCAGCGAATCGTCTGGATGTAGAACCAAGCCAATGTTTGGCCTTTGAAGATTCCAATAACGGTGTTCGCGCAGCCGTGGCAGCGAATATGGTTACTTATCAGATTCCGGATTTAGTTGAACCTTGCGAAGAGGTAAAACAATTTGGTCATTCCATCGTGCCGTCATTACATGAAGCGTTAGATGCGTTGAAGCAAAATCGCTAAACGTAAACTGCCGCTCTAACTGTTAAAGCTCAGCAATTTGGCTGAGCTTTTTTATGCTTGAGCCTCTCCTCTCACCTTCTCTAATCTACTTCTAATAAATGCCAAGATACTGCTCCAAAGGCTTAATAAGATAGACCTTATCTCTGTACGGGGCGTGTTCCTTTCTTTTTTGATTTACCTCACGCCATCGCATGAAATAGGGCCTATGAGTGATCAAATAGTGGAACTAACCAGTACAACTTTGCAACAAAACGTCAATATACCGCTTGAAGCACGTTTTTCGAGTGAAAATTGGCTGATAATGAGAACTATTGGATGAGATTAATCCAAGTCAGCCCAAAATATAAAATGGAGAGTGTTATATGTCTTTACGTTTATTAGCAGCAACCTTCGCATTAGTAGGAATGAGCTTTGGTGCCCAAGCCAGTGCCGAGTGTGAAGTGTCCCTAGATGCTAACGATATGATGCAGTTTTCTACTAAAACACTGAGCGTTCCAGCCACTTGTAAAGAAGTAAAACTGACGCTAAACCACACAGGTAAAATGCCTGCACAATCAATGGGTCACAACGTCGTTATCGCAGATACCGCTAATCTACAAGCAGTAGGTACGGACGGCATGGCAGCAGGTGCAGAAAACAATTACGTGAAGCCAAATGACGACCGTGTATACGCTCACACAAAAGTGATTGGCGGCGGTGAAAGCACCAGCATTACTTTCAGCACTGAAAAAATGAAAGCTGGCGGCGACTACTCATTCTTCTGCTCGTTCCCTGGTCACTGGGCGATCATGCAGGGTAAATTTGAGTTCAAATAAGAGCTAACTAAGTCAAAACAAGACTCACTATAGGGAAGCCATCGCTTCCCTTTTTATTGCACGTTAGTTAAGCACGTCGATGGATAATCTCATCCAAAGGTACAGGCCTTGCTAAGTAAAATCCTTGAACTTTATCAACCCCACTTGACCGCACAAAGTCATAGTCAGACTGCGTTTCCACCCCTTCCGCTACGACCTCGCAATTTGCAATATGTCCTAACTTAGCAACCAATCGATACAGTTGACGTCCACGATGATCGTTAGCGTCCAATAGCAGCGATCTGTCTAGCTTAATCTTGTTAAATGGATACTTGAACAAATGAGGAAACGATGCGTAGCCCGTACCAAAATCATCCATTGTGATACGAACTCCCATACTCTGTAGAGCTTTCATGGTGTTAGTTAAAGAAACTTCATTGTCTAATACGGCTTCTTCAGTAATTTCAATTTCAAGCCATTCAGCCGGGATTCCAAAATAGACCAACCTGCCTTGTAAATGCTGAACAAAATCCACTTGTTGAATGGTAGCAACAGAAACATTAATGGCCACTCTTCGCTGCTCAGATAATCCCATTTCCTTCATATCCGACAACACCTTTTCGAGTACTAATTTATCGAGCAGTGGCATGGCATCTAACCGGTGAAAATCTTCAATAAACGTTGGTGAAAGTAAGTTTCCATCTTCATCTTTATATCGAATAAGCGCTTCGTAAGAATACTGTTCCGCATCCTTTGTTGAATGCTGCTTTTGATAAAACATCACCAACTCGCCTTCACGAAGAATGGAAGTTAAACGCTTCTGCGCGGATGACTTGCTGATACTCGATGTGTTCGCATCTTTCACACTACTGAGTAGTGATTTAAATAGGGATTGTTCTAAACCATTGTAAGTATTACTTACCCCAAGCTGCCCCACATATTTGCCTGCATAGGCTAGATAAAAAGGTCGATAAATTAGTACACCAATCGCAATCACCACCAGTTGAAGTATCGCCCCCTGTGCATGATGTCCCATTGCAACATAACCACTCAACAGAGGCGGTGTCATCCAGTTCACAATATTTTCAACAGGCGCAATTAAGCCGGAGGCAATCGCACAGTAGGTGATGATAAAACTGACCAGCGGCACTAATACAAATGGGACGACCAGAATAGGGTTAAAGATGATAGGCAAGCCAAATAGCAGCACTTCATTGATGTTGAACATCACCAATGGTGCTGCCGCTAACGCCAGTAAAATATGATTGCGCTCTTTAGCGAACAATAACAGACACAGGAGTAAACTAATGCTATTCCCTGACCCGCCCATGGATAAAAATGCGTCGTAAAAACCTTGGCTAATAACGTTAAGCGACGCTTCGCCTGTTTGCCAAGCAGCCATGTTGGCTTCGGTCGCAGCGTATATTTGCTGCTTGATGGCAAACAACATGTTGTGACCATTAATGCCCGCTGCTCCTAATAAGCTCAAGATGGATTGATAAAATAATCCTCCTGTGAACGTCAGCGGATCAAAGTTAAGTCCAGCCACTGTTGTAGTAAAAGCATCCATCACCGCTGCGGTGAGATGAGATAAGCTAACCGCAAATAAAACGAATACGAAAAAATGTAAGACATCTTTAAAAAGACGAGAAGAGAAGTCCATTGCTTGAGGATCAAGCAGCTCAATTCGGAAACTTTTACAATAAACGTATGACACCGTTGCACTAAAGAGTGCTAATAACGGGTTATTCGGCAACATGTAATTACTAGAAAGGCTGTCATTCTCTATTGAAATTAAATAGAACATGACCAACGAATAAATGATGATAATCGCGCTCGACACGTTCACTTTATGCGATAAATAGTAACCAGCCACAATGCAAAACGCTATGGGATATAAGTTGATTAAAATATCAGAAAGATGGAACAATAACTGAGAAACCTCTGACACCCCTAGGATTCTAGAAGCGTGACCAAGAAAGATGGCAAGTGCGTTAGATAGCGTCAGCGGTAACAGCAATAAGGCAATAGATGCGAGATCAGTAAGATAAGATTTAGATCCAAGTCGCCATTTATCTGTAAATACCGTTAGACGATGAAAGGGATCAAATACGCGTTCACGACGAGTGTGCATGGTGAGTTCTTATATTAAGTAATAATCATCGGCTGCGAAATAGGCAGCCGTAAATGCAACGGCCAGACTCAGTAACGTATTATTTGGTGGATAATTTTTAGTGTTTCTATTGGCTAAAACAATAGTTTGAATTGCCAGTCACAGCGCAAAGATGTCGCAAGTGCAATTTAACGATTATATACCCCTTGATCCAATGAGATTATTATCCTTAACGATAAAAGCCATACCAAGCATCTCGATATGGCTATCGTTAAAACTGATGTATATACCCAAATGACTTCAAGAAGGAGGCTTCGGTGACACGCCCTTAACGAGCGAGTTGATTTGGCTCACATACACTGTGAACGATTTTTGATTTAGCACGAGTAGAACTTCAAGTCGTTGTCTCGTCTGTAAAACAAATCATTTAATCCCGTGTAGCTCTTTCCAGTTTCCTGGATGAACCACATAGCCGAACAGGGCATGCCCACCATAAACCAGCTCGGTTCCTTCCGGGATCCACAGCATTTGACCTGGGTGCACAAAATGTGTCTCACCATTTGCGGTCAGCTCGAAACAGCCTTCAATCACAAAAATAACCTCATCATAAAGCACCGTCCAAGCCACTTGAGCGCCTTCCCATTTAGCAAAGCCTACGCCAATGTTTGGTGAAATTTCCGGGCTTAACGCTCGGGCTACGTACGCCATTCCCGGCGTATCACCACGAACATTAAAATCTAGGTTTTTACTATCAACGAGTTTGACTTGCTTCATAATTCACTCCGGCTTTGCCATTTTGCTAATTGGATACGCGTTTTTACTCCCATGCCTAAAAAAGGCTCTGGCGGATTCAAACAAGGCATTCCTGTCACTTGCTGTATGTCATCCAATGATTTAGATGTCGCACCAACGACATAGTCAGCTAACAGCGTTCCAGAAATGGTTCCCCACGCAGCACCAACACCATTGTCACAAGCGCTGGCATAAACACCTTCATCTAATTGACCAAAAAAGTTAGTAAAGTTACGAGAGATGGCATATACCCCACCCCATGTGTGAGTAAATGGTACGTCGGCCAGCTCGGGGTAACGCGCCAAAAAGACTTGACGATGATCGTCTCGAATTTGCTCTCTGACTTTATCGTTCATGCTTGATCCATATTTCGGCACGTGTTTGTAAGTATTGCGGATCAAAATACGTCGATCGGCGGTCATACGTAACGTCGTTCCCGCATGATCTGCTGGAGTTAAACCCCAATTCAGCTCACCTCCGTATCGTTGCATTTCTGCGTCGGTCAATGGACGCGTCCAGCTTGCAAACGTCATCACTGGCAGTAATCTGTTTTTAAGGTAACCAAACTCACGAGTAAAAATGCTGGTGCCAAGTAACAGTTCAGTGGTTTCAACAGAACCACTATCTCCATGTAATACCCAGTAACCGTTTTCTTTACTGAGTTTGCGGATTGGCGAGTTTTCTAACACCTCGACATTCTCTGGAAGGCTTTCCCCTAGCCCACGCACCAGAGCAGCAGGTTGCATTAAATAACCACCTGGCGTGTAAATTGCGCGGCTGTAGTAATTTGTCCCTAAGACTTTCGCCAGCTCACTGCCATTAACATGGAAGTATGGTTCGCCAAGGTCTTTCATTAGGTGCTCAAAGTGATCGAGATACGCTTCACCGCGCGCCCCTACGGCTCCTTGATATTTGCCCTTTGCTGACCACTGACAAGAAATACTGTGCTTCGACACTAAAGTGTCTAGCTGAGCAATCGCAGAACGGTTGAGCGATAACAACTTTTGTTTGTGCTCAGGATCGGGATGCTCAAGTGAAAACTTATGAGGCAAATCGATCACAAAGCCCGAATTTCTCCCTGACGCCCCTTGGCCGATACGTTGTGCGTCAATCAGTATAATTCGTGCGTTAGGCTGAAGCTCAGCTAAACGTCTTGCCATAGCTAGTCCAGCGAAACCGGCACCTAGCACGGCATAGTCAGCAGTTTGTTTACCTTTTAACGCTGGTTTTTCTGCAATACTTGGCAACGCATGGTACCAACCACATGTTGCATCATCATTGGGTAAATGAATCATCTTCTTTCTCCGTTACGCTGCTGACAGTTTTAATGACAATTGATCTAGCCAAGGGCCACGTAATGACTGTACTTTTCTTCCTAGCAACGCAAAGCCAAGCATCGTTCCCTCAGGAGAATAAAACGCAGCGGTCAATTCATCTGCCTGACTCTCGATATACCATTGTCCCAGTTCATTCGGGGCAACCGGGAAAATAGTGAGTGGAAGAATCGGCGTTTTTACAATCACAGGAGTTGGCGTTAACGAGATTGACGCGACATCGCCTAGCAAGCTTTTCGCTACGGAAGGAATCATTTGATTAATCGGCGCAATATACGGCTGCCAACCTTGCTCGGTTTCAACACAGTCGCCTAGCGAGTAAATACTCTCATCACTCGTCTGGCCGAATTGATTCACTTTAATGCCGCGGCCCACTTCGAGCCCTGCTTGCTCAGCCAGCGATACATTTGGCTTGAGCCCAACCGCGCTTAGCACTAGGTCTGCTTCAATCTGCTTGCCACTGTTTAGATGCAAAACCGCGCTTGATTCGGACCTTGGCTCGATTCTGGCGATACTGTCTTGTAGAGCCCATTGCACGCCTCGATCTGCAAGTGCACTTTGTAATGATTCACCCAACTGTTGCGGGATCAAACGCTCCATTGGCCATTGACCTAACCCGATAACTGTCACTTCATAACCGCTTTCGATCAGGTCATTCGCGAACTCACAGCCAATTAAGCCATCGCCGAGGATCGCGATGCGTTTTTTGCCTTGCAACTCCGCTCTGAAACAGCGGTAATCAACTAAGTCGTTCACACTCATAACACAAGAGCGATCTCCCTCAATTGGGATTTCAATCGGTGATGCACCTGTTGCCAGTACCAAGCGGCTGTAGGCGTATTTGCCGATAGAGGTGTGTAGCGTTGAATTGGCACGATCGATCTTTTCAACGCGGGTATGCGGGTAAACGCGGACATTGAGACGGCTTTCCCACTCCAACGCGCTTTCACTTTGTAGCGCGTCGCCGTCTTTATTCATGACCAGTGCATTAGACAAGGCAGGCTTGCTGTACAGTGCGCCATCATCAGCGGTAAAGACAGTGATCGGAACCGTTTCAGATTGCGCTCTAAGTGCCGCTGCCAACTGGTAACCACTGTGGCCACTACCGATGATAACGATAGGGTCAGCTGAAAATATAGGCTGAGTGACTTCAGATGGAAGTGGCTGAGCCGCATTTGGCTGAACAGACGATCCTACCGACACCGAAGACACTGCCGCGACCTCTTCTACTGGCGCATCATCGGTAATTTCGATCATTTCAAAATCGGCCTTACCCACTAAACAGTCAGGACATAACCAGTCATCCGGTACATCTTCCCATGCTGTTCCTGGTGCAATGCCATCGGATGGCCAACCTTGTGCTTCATCATAGATTAAGCCGCAAATAATACAGAGCCACTTTCTCATCACTTATACTCCAACTACCTTGTTCAGAATTTCCGTGTTTACAAACCGCTGTCAGGTTTGTTGTGATTCCATCAACCTCGCCCTAGCTTGTGGTCTGAAATCCAAGCCGGTACGAGGTGATGAAAATACAGTTACACGGTAGCTATACGTTGCTGTCTTGCTGCAAACGAATGGCAATATTGCGTGTCTGGACGTAGCTATATATCGCTTCTTGCCCTTTTTCTCGCCCAAACCCGGACAAGCCCACGCCACCGAATGGTGTTTCGATGCCACCAGCAAACCATTCATTGATGAACACTTGTCCACCACGCAGTTGCTGTGCCACACGCAATGTTTGGTTTAGGCTTTCACCAAAGACACCAGCAACCAGGCCAAAATCAGTGCCATTCGCGATATCGATCGCTTCGTGTTCAGTTTCAAACGGTGTAATTACCAGTACAGGGCCAAACACTTCTTCTTGAGCAATACGCATATCTGGTGAGGCTTCAATCACCGTTGGTGCCACAAAGTAACCCGATAAATCAGGTGCGTAGCCACCCGTTAGGATATTCGCGCCGTCGGCTTTTGCTTGTTCTATCATTTCAAGCACGCGTGCTTGTTGATCAGCCGATACCAACGGTGTGATGTCCGGCTGGCTTTCGCCTTGACCAATGGTTAGGCTTTTTGCCATTTCCACAACCGCCGCTTTTACTTCTTCATAACGCTCTTTTTGAATCAGCAAACGAGACATTGCCGAACACACTTGACCAGCGTTAAAGAAAATACCGACCTGAACGCTTTTCAAAAGTGTTTCGAGGCTCGCGTCTTTCAGCGCGATAGCAGCCGATTTACCACCCAGCTCCATCACCGATGGAGTAGCGCGTTGCGCTGAATCTTGCAGGATGCGTTGGCCAGTTGGAACGGAACCCGTAAAGACAATTTGATCGACCTCTTGGTGCTGCACCAAATGACTGCCAACGACTGAGCCTTTGCCACATAGCAAGTTAATCGTGCCTTTTGGGAAGCCCGCTTTTTCAATCGCTTTAATCAACAACGTCATGGCAAGTGGAGAAATCTCTGGCGATTTGATCACCACTGCGTTACCTGCGGCTAATGCAGGTGCCAATGAACGTGCACAAATAGAGACAGGGAAATTCCACGGCACAATCTGCACTGACACGCCAAACGGCACATATTGAGTGAAGTCGACATAGTCTTTACCCAACGGAATTGACGTGCCTTCCAGCTTGTCGGCCATGCCAGCGTAGTATTCGAAGTAACGTGCCGACTCTAAAAACTCATCTTTGGCATCTTGCAAAGATTTCCCATTTTCACGACAGGCAACTAACCCACCTTCATCAACCATTTCACGAATAGCTGCGGCGGCTTTTAACATCCACTCGGTTCTGACGGCTGGACGAACGTCCGAAAGAAGGCCTTGATTGACTACTCGACGTGCCGCTGCCATTGCGCGATCTGCATCGGTGATAGTGGCTTCTGCAACCGTCGCATACGCTTCGGCTGTACCAGGGTTCATGACGGTCAGCGCTTGCTCTGAATCGCACCACTCACCATCAATATAATTAAGGTAATGCATCATATTACTGCTCCAGGGCCGCTTTCACTTGCTTTGCCAACCAGGTTTGGAAGAAATGCGTCGGAACATCCATTTCTGGTGAGAACACACCACCACCAAAGCCAGGTGAGTAACGACCTTCCTGCATGCCCTCGACCGCTCCAATATCTTCGCCGAATACGACTCGCCATGACTCAACGGTAGCAGTACGGCACGCAGCGAACTCATCTTTCGTTGCTTCATCACCCACATAGAAAACACGTAGGTGCTCAACACTCTTATTCGCAGTGATTGGTTCAATCATCATCGCAAAGGCATGATCGGCTTGAATACCAAGCAACACGTTTGGAAAGAGTGCAACATATTCTGCATGACGCAGTTTATCTTCTGGCCAGCTTGGAAATTTAGGTAAGTGTGTTCCTGCAGTATCAGAGAGGTTGTATGCGAGACTACCTTGGCCAGCAAAACGCTCTGCAAACATGATGTTGTAGTGATCCTCTAGGCGAGAATAACTGTTCAAACTCGGATGCACCCAAGGTAAGTGGTAAGCTTCACAGTAGTTTTCTACGGCAAGCTTCCAGTTACTTTTCACTTCTATCTCTAAGTTGCCACCCATGTTCACGCGGCGAAGAAGCCCTAATCCTTCTTCACCTAAGAATTGCTGCCAACGTTGCTCTAGCGGCGCGATATGCTCTTCAAAGCTTTCTGCATTGCCCGATAAGTTGACGAATACCATGTCCATCCAAACGGCTGAACGAAGTGGCTTAAGGCCATGTTTTTCACACTTAAATCGATCATCTTTGTGTTTTGCGATACCACCGATGTGTGGTGTGCCTTTTAGATTGCCGTCAAGATCGTACGTCCATGAATGGTAAGGACAGCGAATCATGCCTTGAACTTCGCCTGCCTCATGCACCAGCTTCATACCACGATGACTACATACGTTGTGGAAGACTTGGACTTCACCTTGACGATTTCTCATCATGAGTAGTGGAAGATTCATGAAATCAAGTGGCATCACATAGCCATTTTTAAGCAGGTCTGATGCAAAACCAATGCATACCCAAGTGTTACCAAACACCTGATCACGCTCAAAGGTAAAATACTCTTCGCTGGTGTAGGCCTGATTCGGCATTCCTGTTGCTTCACTGATTGGGTTCAGTACATTATCAACAAGTTCAACAGGAATAATGGTTTGGTTGACATTGCTCATATTCTTATCTCCGAGAGTCGAGTTGCATCCAGTGCGTACAACATCGTGTTGTGTTAGTGGAGATGATTTTGATTAACAACCCAGCAACAAACAAACGACTTTTTCGCCGGGTTTGGATGAGTTTTTGTCATTCATGCATTGATCTCAAACAACAAAATAACCTTTTAATTAACAAGGTTCTTCTTGTCATGATTAATACTCATTAACCGATGAGTATTAATCAGTTGAAACACAAAAGCCCTCTCTCTACTCTCTTTCAAAAATTAACAATAACGCAACAAACAATAACGCTAAAACAAAAGCACTGTGAGGGATGCCTATGAGAGCAACATCTGGGATATTGAAAGGACTCAATCCGACTGTGACTATCGCATCAAAGATCGTCGTTATCGGTTTTGTACTTTTCTGCGCCATTCTCGCCAACCAAGCGGGCCAATACTTCGAAACGATTTCCGGCATTTTGCTGCAGAATATGAAGTGGTTTTACATCGGACTTGTTTCACTCGTTGTCGGTTTTCTTCTTTATCTTATGGTTAGTCGATATGGACATATTCGTTTGAGTAAAGATGACGAAAAACCAGAGTTTAGTTATTTGTCTTGGGTATCCATGCTTTTTTCCGGAGGCATGGGGATAGGCTTAATTTTCTGGTCGGTCGCCGAACCGATGTGGCATTACGCTGACAACCCATTTACTCAAGGCCTGACCAATGAAGCCGCAACAACATCAATGAAACTGACATTCTTTCACTGGGGTCTACATCCTTGGTCTGTCTTTATCATTGTTGCACTCGCATTAGCCTACTTTTCCTACCGTAAAGATCTGCCTTTTACCCTACGCTCTATCTTGTACCCTTTGATTGGCGATCGTATTTATGGGCCTATCGGGCACACGGTTGATATCCTAACAGTCGCGGTGACTGCTTTCGGTATCTCTCAAACCTTGGGGATGGGAGTTATCCAAATAAACTCTGGTTTGAATCAAGCCTTTGGTCTAGACATTAGTTTGGGGATTCAACTCTTTATTATCGTTTCCCTTTGTACTTGTGCGGTTGCGTCGGTGCTATCTGGTGTAGGGAAAGGTATTCGCCGTTTATCAGAATGGAACATGCTGCTTTCACTCGCACTCGTGCTGGTCGTACTTTATATTGGCCCAACTCGCTATATCTTAAATACGCTACTTGAAAGCACGGGGCTTTATGCACAAAACATTGTCGGTATGAGCTTATGGAGCGATGCACAGAATGACTCTGGCTGGCAAAACTGGTGGACGGCTTATTACTGGCCTTGGTGGATGACTTGGGCACCTTTCGTTGGCATGTTTGTAGCTCGTATCTCTAAAGGGCGCACAATACGTGAGCTTATCGGCGGTGCTCTCATCGTACCCACGCTGATCACGTTTTTATGGATTTCAGTATTTGGTGGCGCAGCGTTGAAGGTAGAGCAAGACGCTCGTGTTGCTCATCAAGAGCAAGTTACTGCGGCACAAGAAGCCAAACAAACACCACCTGCAGATTTTTCTGGCGGCCCGATTCTTGAAGCGACTAAAGCTGATACGACACGCGCTTTGTTTACGCTATTCGACAACCTAGATACAGGTATGTTTGGTAAACTACTTAGCGTACTTGCGTGTCTATTGCTCGGTACTTATTTCATTACCTCAGCTGACTCGGGTACCCTAGTTCTATGTACCCTCGATGCCGCCGGGCACAGTGAGCCTCCTACGTCTATACGGGTACTATGGGGGATCATGATCGCTGCCATTGCGGGAGTGCTTCTATACGCCGGAGGGTTAAAAGCAATGCAAACGGCCTCCATTATTGCCGGTTTCCCTATCGCTATTTTTATCGCGGTAATGAGCTTAACGCTGTTCCATAGTATTCGACGCGAACCTAAGCCATGGGCAATGCTTCCAGAGCATGTTCACCCAGAGCAAGAGAAACTTGATGGTCCTGTTGAACCGCTTGTTGAAAGCAAAACTGTGGCTTCCGAGCCTATCGCTTCAACATCCTCGCTGAAAGATGATTCCACACTCAATCAAGGACCAGCACTCACTTAGTGCGTCATTTCATCCAATCAATTCAAACAAAGCGGGAACTGATATTCCCGCTTTTTAACATGACCAAACTCTGTTATTTTCTCTGCTTATTGATTTAGGCTAAGCCTCGATCACCCACCTCATCTGGCAACTGATGCAAAAGCCATTCTCTAAAACGTTTGACGCTTGCTGGGATTAAACCTCTATTTTTAGGTTCAAGCATAGAAAAATTGGAAGGTGTTGAAAGAACATGCTCGACTGGCCTAACCAAAGCGCCGCTTTGTAAATAGTCGTCCACTAATGAGCCCCAGGCTAACGCGATGCCCTGACCATTAATAGCCGCTTGTAACAGCATTGGATAGTTATTAATGTTCATGCGATTACGAGGCGAAATATTTGGCAATCCAACACTCGCAAACCACTGCTCCCAATTCACCCAATCTCTTTGAGACTCTTCCAGATAGAGTAACGTTTTATTGAAGATTTCTTCTGGCTCACTAGGCTGGCCTATTTTCTCTAAATAAAGCGGGCTACACACAGGGAATACTTCTTCTGAAAATAGCGTTGTCACATCCATTTCCGCAGGTGGAGTGCGACAATAAAACAAGGCGATATCGCAATCTAATCGGCGTAAGTCCAACACATTATCTGAGGCCAAAATCCTTATATCGATGTCATCATGTTCATTTTGAAATTGAGCGACCTTAGGCAACAACCACAAAGCGGCCATTGCGTTTGTCGTCGCAACCGTGATCTTTTGTTCGCCCTGCCATTTCTTCACTTCACCCGTGATTTGAGCAATATCGAGCAAAGATTGGCTGACAGCTTGATAATATTGAAGACCTGTAGGCGTTAAATTAATACTTCGATTGGCTCGCGTGAACATAGCCTTGCCTAAGTATTCTTCTAATTGTCTAATTTGGCGACTGATAGCACCTTGGGTCACGTTTAGCTCGTCAGCGGCTAACGTAAAACTCAAATGCCGCGCCGACGCTTCAAACGCAACGAGGCTATTTAAAGGTGGGAGGGGTTTGATTTTCATGTATCTTCCAGTAAGGCAGTATTGTAATTATTTTTATTCCCGGCAATCTTATGTTGCACGTGGATAATGCCATTCTGGACAACACCTCAAAAACGACAATTTATAAATGATAAAAAATAGAGATGAATCATAAATTGTTGTGAGAGAGGCAACCGTATACAGTTTCGTGGCTACAACGAGCACAAAAAGAGGAGCAAACGCTCCCTTTTTAGTTGTCAGCATGTAGATGTTCTATGCCCGCTTTAATCATTAAGGTGGTATACCCTCAACGACTGCTGCATACCTGAAACATGATCACCTAAATACTCAACCGTCATTGGAACGTTGACCAACAGAGTAAAACTGGAGTCACTGAACCTTCCATCAGCATCACTCTCCAAATGAACAAAAAACGCAGGCTTATCCGCAATCAATGTAATTTGGCTTCCTTCAATAGAGACATCAATATTGGCTTTTGCCATAGGCAAAGTTTTCAGCTCGTGAGTGCAAAACCATGTGTTGCTTATTCTGTCTTCACCGATTTGCGCTTCAACATAGAGGAAGCCTGACGTAAGTTCATCCTTCTCGATCAATTCATCCAATTGCCACAAAATCGTATTGCTGTCTGCTATGACCGTTTGTTCTAAGCTCCAACATTGCTTTTCTTCCCCTTGCCAATCTACCCACTTGAGCAGTGCGTTGACGCTTGCGGGCTCTTTGGCATCATTGAGCAAATGCAGGCTCAACTTGCCTGTATGCTCGGAAAATACCAAATACTGCGGCGCAAAAAAGCGTTTTGCATGGTAGTGCAACTGCTTCCAACGACCACTGTATTCCAAGCTAGACCAAGAACTGACAGGCCAGTTGTCGTTGAGTTGCCAGTACAGCATGCCGCGACAAACTGGAGAAATGGCACGCCAATGATCGCACGCAGTTTTGATCGCGATTGCCTGCTGAACTTGGCTTAAATACAGCATGTTCTCGAATCCAGAGGGAAAACGGAAATAACGCGTGAACATCTCTGTGATGATACTGTTACCACGAGGATTCTTCTGATGTTGTTCAAAGGTTAGGGACGTGATATTCCAATCTTGCTCCGGGACAAACTGCTTAACTTCTGCAAAAGACGGCCAAGATTGAAAACCAAACTCAGAGCAAAAACGAGGATTCACGTCAAGGTAGGCATTGAATGATTTTCCTGAGTGCCAAACGTCCCAAAAGTGCATATCGCCTTTACTATCATCATGCCACGCGTCACCGAAATCCAGTTCACCATTACACGGGGAACTTGGCCAGAAACGACGAACGCTATCTTGTTCGGTAATCACCTGCTCAATCATGCGGTTGAGGCGATCGTAGTTAACCGTGTATTTGACTTTATTGTGCTTAGATTCTTCGTACCAACCAATAGCTCCAATCACTTCATTATCACCACACCAAAGTGCTATTGATGGGTGCTCCTTAAGTCTCGGAATTTGGTATCGAAGCTCATCTTCGACCTCTTTTAAGAAGTCATTATCAGATGGGTACAGTGAACATGCGAACATCATGTCTTGCCACACTAACAAGCCGAGCTCATCACACAGATTGTAAAAGCTCTCGCTCTCGTACTGACCTCCACCCCACACACGTATCATATTCATGTTAGCATCAACCGCACTTTGCAAAAGGTTGCGATAACGTGTTTCGCATTCTCGCCCCGGCATTGCGTCAACAGGGATCCAGTTGGCACCTTTGGCATTAATTGGTACGCCATTAACGATAAACTCCATCGCAGAGCCATGTTCATCAGCTTGGTTATTTAGGGTTAACTGACGCAAACCAACGTTGCGCGTTAACTTTTGCTCTCTGCAAGAAATGGTAATGGGGTAAAGATAAGCTTCGCCATAACCTGATGGCCACCAGCGTTGAGGCTCCGAAATGTGGAACTGGCAGTGATAGTGGCCACTTCCTTTTGTTTGAATACATTGACGCTCACCATTAAATTCAACAATCAGTTCATGGCGTTGACTGTCCGTTTCCACTTCAACTACTACATCAAGAAACACACTCTCATCGGCTTGCCATTGCTGCTCTGTCGAGAAGCCTTTGAGCCAAAGCTCATTCACAATGTCGATTTGAATGGGGTCGTAAATACCCGATACCATCAAGCAAATGCCCCAGTCCCATCCGGAATGACATTGCGTTTTTCGGATCAAATTCATGTGCGGAATTTGATTATTTCCCATTGCGGAAGGGATTGGGAAAGGCAATTTTTTAGCACGTTCCACACCTTCTATATCGACTCTTGCGAATTGAACAAGAACAGTATTTATGCCCTGTTTTAAATAAGGTTTGATATCAACTCGTTGTTGAGTAAACATGTTGCTGCAAGTTAGTGCTAACTCACCATTAATATAGAAGGTTGCCAAGGTATCGACACGAGTTAGCGTCATCCAAACTTGCTTGGCAGACAACGTAAACGCATCAACTTCAAACTCACGCGAGATATGCCACTCACACTCTTCAATCCAACGAACTTTGTTTTCATTATCGGCAAAATAAGGATCCGGAATGCGCTCTGCTTGTAAAAGCGCCGAAATATTATCGCCCGGAATAGACATTGGAATTTCAATATCGGGACGCTGTGGCGAGGTAAGTAACCACGGTCCATTAAGTTCGAAGTGAGCCATTGAGTAAACCTCAGTTTGGAGAAGAAACATGTTTGCTCAATGTAATCCTGAGTAATCCATGCAAAAACAAGGGAAATGTTATTTACATACGAAATGCGGTGCACTTCACGTAAAAACACTTTCCTTTGATCTCTACCCAAAAATCAGTAACTTGGCTAACCTGTTAAAAATTAATCGAAATCTAAGGTTATATTTGCAACTTCGACATGTTAACATCATCGGCTTTTTGAACATCCTCACACTTTTCGTCGAAACGATGTGAGGGGAAATGCACGGCTTCATAGCCCTAAAAAGCGAAGTAATTATGTCAAATATGACGAATGCCGCCTCCCACACAGCGCCTATTCAGGATGCTGACTATTCTGCTATTCATCCCCCATCTCTGCTCAAGCGCCTCGAACTCACCAATCCTGTCTTTTGGTTAAGTGGTAGCTTCCTCACTCTATTCGTTTTACTTGCTCTAACGAATACCGACTCTCTAACCGCAATGGTTAACACCGGCTTCGGCTTTGCTACTAAATATTTCGGAGCTTACTGGCAAGTACTGCTTCTTCTGAATTTCCTAATTGGTTTGGCTCTTGCGTTTGGTCGCACTGGTTATGTGCGTCTAGGTGGTCTAGCGAAACCTGATATTGATAACTTTAAATGGTTGTCAATTGTACTCTGTACCTTACTTGCAGGTGGTGGTGTGTTCTGGGCCGCTGCTGAGCCTATCGCGCACTTTGTGACTGCTCCGCCTTTATACGGTGAAGCTTCACCGAAAACTGCCGCAATCAATGCTCTATCTCAGTCTTTTATGCACTGGGGCTTCTTAGCTTGGGCGATCCTTGGTGGTTTATCTTCCATTGTCTTAATGCACTTGCATTACGATAAAGGCCTGCCTCTTAAGCCGCGTACTCTGCTTTACCCTGTGTTTGGCGATAAAGCCATTAAAGGCTGGATTGGTGATGTTGCTGACGCATGTAGCATTATTGCCGTAGCAGCAGGAACAATCGGCCCTATCGGCTTCTTAGGTTTACAAATTAGCTACGCGCTAAACTCATTGTTTGGCCTGCCAGATACGTTCGTAACGCAAAGCATGGTTATCATGGCAGCGATCCTGATGTATACCCTTTCCGCACTAAGCGGTTTGAGCAAAGGTATTCAAATCGTCAGTCGTTACAACATTATTTTGTCTGTGCTGTTAATTGGTTACATCCTGTTCTTTGGACCGACAAGTTTTATTGTTGATGGCTACGTACAAGGCGTTGGTCGCATGGTAGATAACTTCTTCCCAATGGCGCTTTACCGTGGTGATACGGGCTGGCTAAGCTGGTGGACAGTATTCTTCTGGGGTTGGTTTATCGGTTATGGCCCAATGATGGCGATCTTTATTGCTCGTATCTCTCGTGGTCGTACAATTCGCCAGCTGATCATGTCTATTAGCATCGCAGCACCGCTGATTACTTGCTTCTGGTTTAGTATTGTTGGCGGCAGTGGCCTTGCGTTTGAGCTTGATAACCCTGGCTTGATTTCATCTGCGTTTGAAGGCTTTAACTTGCCTGCAGCACTGCTAGCGATTACCGGTGAATTACCTTACCCAATGATCATTTCGGTTCTGTTCCTGATCTTAACGACAACATTTATCGTGACGACAGGTGACTCGATGACTTACACAATCAGTGTGGTAATGACGGGCTCTACGGAACCAAACGCAGTGATTCGCTCATTCTGGGGCTTGATGATGGGTATTGTCGCTATTGCGCTTATCTCAATGGGCTCTGGTGGTATTTCTGCATTGCAGTCTTTCATTGTAATTACCGCCGTACCTGTGTCTTTCATTTTGCTGCCAAGCATTTGGAAAGCGCCTGGCATAGCAAGTAAAATGGCAAAAGAGCAAGGCCTCGTTTAAACCGCCTCTCTAACCAATATGCGAAAAAGAGCCCTTCATTGGGCTCTTTTTAATTCTGCACTTTATCCTACGCTATCAATGCGAATCATCACTGCATCTGGACGCCAATACTCGAATTCGCAGTCCATTAATTTGCCATCTTGTTTGTAGTTTACTCGACGAATTTTCAGAACCGGCTGTCCTTCAGCCAAGTTCAACGCTTTAGCGACATGAGCAGGTGCTGACGTTGGAATCACATCAAAACGAGAGCGCTTTGTCTCGTAGCCATACTTCTCACGATAAATGCCCGTCAGGGACATGGTGAGGTTCTCAGACAATATACCTTCAAATAGTGCCGATTTGAGTACATTTTCAACAAACAATACCGCTCGCCCATCAATAAAACGCAACCGTTCAATCACATAAATTGGGGTCATTCGCTCAACCTCTAACGATTTTGCATACTCACCTGCGGCCATTTCACTTCGCACGTTGAGTAACTTGGTTTCTGCAATACGATGCTGCTCTCGAATCATCTGATGGAAGTGAGAACGAGACAACGGGTTGTAACAGATCCGCTCTGGAGATACGTACCAGCCACGACGCTCTTCTCGGTAGATCAGGCCTTCAGTTTCTAAAGACACCAATGCATCTTTGATAGTGATTCGAGTCGTAGAAAATAGCTCACTGAGCTCCCTTTCTGATGGCAGCTTTTGCCCTTCCGACATGATGCCGGAAAGAATCTGCTGCTTTAAGCTGCTTCTAATTTTTCCTAATTGGGTACCAAATTGGCTGGTGCCTGTCGCTCTCATTCTGATCTAGTCCAACGATAATTTGATGAACAACATAAGGCGTGTGCGTAACAAAAATATGACATTAATCAACAGAACACATACCGAGCGTATGAAATATAAGTGCCATAGAAATTAATAAAAACTGTCAAATTACTTGCTCTAAATCGTCACATTCCATCCATAGCATACAAAGCGAACTTACTGACCTAGTCCAGAAGGATGGAGACAATGAAAACTTTGCTAAGTCGTTCAATTACTGCACCAGCGGCAATCATCGCGGTAACGCTCGCAGCACCAACAGTAGCGAAAGAAGCCGATATTGAGTCATTGGTTACCGCAGCACAAAAAGAAGGGGCGGTTTACAGTGTAGGTATGCCTGACAGTTGGGCGAACTGGAAAGACACTTGGGCTGATTTAAAGTCAAACTACAACCTTAAGCACCAAGACACAGATATGAGCTCGGCTCAAGAAATCGCAAAATTCGAAGCTGAGAAGAAAAACGCGACCGCAGACATTGGTGACGTAGGCTTTGCCTTCGCACGTGTAGCGGTTAAAAAAGGCGTCACTCAGCCATATAAACCAACAACTTGGAATGACATTCCAGATTGGGCAAAAGACGAAGATGGTCATTGGGCACTTGCTTACACTGGCACTATTTCTTTTATCTCCAACAATAACCTCGTAAAAGACGCGCCAAAAACGTGGGATGACCTATTAAAAGGCGACTACAAAGTGACCGTAGGTGACGTCGGCGTAGCAGCACAGGCAAACAACGCAGTTCTCGCCGCAGCGTTCGCCAACGGTGGGGACGAATCCAACCTCAAGCCTGCGCTCAAGTTCTTTTCTGAACTCGCGAAGCAAGGTCGTCTTTCATTTACCGATCCGAACATCGCCAACCTAGAAAAAGGCGAAGTGGAAGTGGCGATCATGTGGGACTTCAATGCGTTGAACTACCGCGACAAAATTGACCGCGACCGCTTTACAGTGAGCATTCCTCAAGATGGCTCTGTGATTTCTGGTTATACAACCATAATCAATAAATACGCGAAGAACCCTAATGCAGCAAAGCTTGCTCGTGAGTACATCTTCAGCGATCAAGGGCAAATCAACTTAGCAGAAGGTTATGCGCGTCCAATCCGCACCAACATCACACTGCCTCAAGCAGTGCAAGACAAGCTAATTGCTAACGACCAATACAGCAATGTTCACCCAGTGACTGACTTCTCAGCTTGGGAAAAGTCCGCACGTAAGCTGCCACGTCAATGGCAAGAAAGTGTCTTAATCCACCAGCAATAAGAGTAAGTCGTTATGAGCAATAAGGTCATCCTTGTTGTTCTAGATGGACTGAACTATCAGGTAGCCCGTGATTGCATGGGCTACCTCAATGGTCTTCTAGAACAAAGTCGTTCCCAACAAGAAACTCGCGCAACGCTTTATCCTGTGCAGTGTGAGTTGCCCTCAATGTCTCGCCCACTTTATGAGTGCATTTTAACGGGCGTTCGCCCTGTAGAAAGCGGCATCGTAAACAACAATATCGTTCGTCTATCCAAACACGATTCCATTTTCAGTTTGGCAAAAGCCCAAGGCAAAGTGACCGCTGCGGCTGCCTACCACTGGGTCAGTGAGCTTTATAATCGCGCGCCATTTGAACCTGTTCGCGATCGTTTCACGCATGATGAAACCCTGAATATCCAGCACGGCTGCTTTTACCATTGGGATCATTATCCTGATGAAGCCTTGTTCCTGGACGCAGAGTATTTACGTCGAAACTATCAACCTGATTTCTTACTGATCCACCCGATGAATATCGACGATACAGGACATAAGTTTGGCCTAGACTCTCGCCAATACCGCAATTGTGCGCGAGGTGCAGACATTATTCTTTCCAACTACATCGAACAATGGCTTGCTGATGGGTATCAAATCATTGTGACCAGCGATCATGGCATGAACAACGATCTTTCTCACGGTGGGATTTTACCTGAAGAGCGAGAAGTTCCTCTGTTTGTCATTGGCGATAAGTTTACCCATCAGGATTGTCATATTAAGCAAACTGATATTTGTGGCACCGTTTGTCAATTGCTAAACCTTGACCACACGAAGCCATACACTCAGGAATTGTTAGCACTATGAGCAGTTCTGTCCTCTCCCCAAGCTCTAGCGAATCTCGCTCAAATTTGGCAAGTACTTGGTTAAAGCGCTTTAAGCCAGCCATTTGGTTAGTGCCTTTCGCGCTGTTTTTCTACCTATTTCAACTCGCACCGATGATTTGGGTACTGTTAAACAGCTTTATCTACGATGGCGAGTTTGCCTTAGATAACTACATTGAAGTGCTCGACTCTGCCTTTATGATGCAGGCGTTTGGCAATAGCTTGTGGTTAGCGGTGTGGTCGAGCATTTTTGGCTTAGCCATTGCGACTTTGTTGGTCTCTTCTCTACGCAGAGTCGATTCTAAAGTCCGCGACGGTGTGATTGCGTTTACGAACATGAGCAGCAACTTTGCAGGCGTACCTCTGTCATTCGCTTTTATTATTATTTTAGGCACCAATGGGGCAATTACCCTTTTGCTCAAGCAGTATGGCTTGCTCGGTGATTTCGACCTTTATGGTAAATGGGGCCTACTGGCCATTTATATCTACTTCCAAATCCCGCTGGCGGTGTTGTTGCTCTACCCTGCGTTCGACGCGTTGAGTGATGATTGGCAAGCGGCCGCAGCGCTACTAGGTGCCAAAACATCGCAGTATTGGGCGAAAATCGCTCTGCCAGTGCTCTCACCAGCCTTGTTCGGTACCTTTATTATCTTAATCGCCAACGCGATTGGCGCATATGCGAGTGTTTATGCGTTGACCTCCGGTAACTATAACGTCATCACAATTCGAATCGCGAGTCTGGTATCGGGAGATCTGTTCCTTGAACCTAATCTTGCCGCTGCGATTTCAGTGATTCTAATGGCGTTACTTGCCTTTATCACAGTGATTAACCAATGGCTCATTTCGAAAAGCTATGCAGGTAGGAAGTAGTCATGCACAACGTTAATACTCGATTCCATAAAACGGTGGTTTATTCCATTGTTGGGATCATGCTCATCCCGATTTTAGCGACCTTTGTCTATTCGCTTTCATCACGCTGGGGCGCCACGGTGCTTCCGGATGGTTTCACTTTTGATTGGTACGTTAAATTGCTGACCGACCCACGTTTTTTGCAAGCGTTTGGGCGTTCGTTGTTTATTTGTATTGCTTCGCTAACCCTCAGTGTGCTTCTGGTTCTGCCAGCGATATTCGTGGTGTTTTACTACTTCCCGAAGCTCGATAAGCTCATGAACGTACTAATTTTGCTACCATTCGCTGTACCACCAGTGGTGTCATCCGTCGGCTTGCTTCAACTTTATGCTGACAGTGAAATATCTCTTATCGGTACCCCTTGGATTTTAATAGGCACTTATTTCACCATCGCGTTACCGTTCATGTATCGTGCGATTTCCAATAGCTTCGAAGCAATTAACCTTAATGATTTAATGGACGCGGCACACTTGCTAGGGGCAAGCACAACCAAAGCGTTTTTGATGGTCATTTTACCTAACCTCAAAAAAGGGCTGATGGCATCGCTTTTCCTTTCATTTTCATTTCTATTGGGAGAGTTTGTGTTCGCCAATATTTTGGTCGGCACACGTTATGAAACCTTGCAAATCTACTTGTATAACATGCGTCAGACAAGCGGCCACTTCACGTCTGCCTTAGTGATGACCTACTTCCTATTTATTTTTTTCCTGACTTGGTTGGCAAGTCGTTTCAGCCGAGGAGTCAAACAATGAGCTACGTCACTGCGAAAAATCTGACTAAACGTTTTGGTGATAACACCGTATTTGAGGACATTCACTTTAACATCGAGCAAGGTGAATTCATTACGCTTTTGGGCCCTAGCGGTTGTGGTAAATCGACGCTACTTCGCAGCCTTGCAGGGCTTAACCCTGTCGATGGCGGCGAGATTTGGGTAAACGGAGAAGATATCACGCATCAAGTCCCGCAAGAGCGTGGTATTGGGATGGTCTTTCAATCGTATGCGCTGTTTCCCAATATGACCGTTGAAGGCAACATTGCATTTGGCTTAAAAATGAAAAAGCTTGCGAATGATGATATTCGACGTGAAGTAGCTAAAGTCATCAAACTGGTGGATCTGGCAGGTAAAGAAAAACACTATCCACATCAACTTTCTGGCGGTCAGCGCCAGCGTGTCGCACTCGCTCGAGCGTTGGTGGTGAAACCTCGCATATTATTGCTTGATGAGCCACTTTCTGCTCTTGATGCCAAAATCCGCAAACATCTTCGTCAGCAAATCCGAGATATTCAGAAAGAAATGAATCTCACCACTATCTTCGTAACTCATGACCAAGAAGAGGCGATGATTATGTCTGATCGTATCTTCCTAATGAGTAAAGGGGAAATTGTTCAAGCAGGAACACCTGAAGAAATTTATACTCATCCTGCTAACGAGTTTGTGGCCGGTTTCATGGGACACTACAACCTTGTAGAGGCCAATAAAGCCAAGCAACTATTCAACATTGATACCGAATGGAAAGTAGCGATTCGCCCAGAGTCTATATATGTAAAAGAGCAAGGTCGTCAATATGAAAGCCACATCTCAGCGCCACAAGTAGGTACGATCACCAACCACCAACTTCTTGGTAATGTTATTCGCTATCAAGTGAACGTTGAAGAGTGTGAGCTCACTGTGGACTTGCTTAACCGCTCTTCAGAACGCTTACTAGCGAATGGCAGCCAACTAGAGCTACTCTTTAACCTAAACGAAATTCAACCAGTGAGAGCCTAAACATGTCCAAACCTTTGTATGTTTTTGATATGGATGAAACCCTAATAAACGCTGACTGCGCAATGATTTGGAACGAGTTTATGGTTGAGAGAGGCATCGCGACTGATCCTTTATTTATTAAGGAAGATCAGCGTCTAATGGCCTTGTACTCTGAAGGCAAAATGGACATGGAAGATTACCTAGCGTTCTCCATGAAGCCACTAGAAAACATGCCGATTGAAGAAGTAAACGCCTTGGTTGAAGAATGTGTTGAAAGCCATATTCTGGCTAAACAGTTTCCTCAAGCCAAAACCCTGATTGAGCAACTGTCTCGTGATGGTATAGATATGGTTATCATCTCTGCCAGCGTCACTTTTTTGGTGGAAGCCGTTGGTCGCCGTCTTAATATTCCAACCGCACTCGGCATCGATTTAATCGAGAAAGACAACCGTTATACTGCTGAAATCGACGGTGTCCCTAGTTATCGTGAAGGTAAAGTCACGCGCTTAAAACAGTGGCTAGAAAATCAGCCTGAGCCTTATTCTGAAATCCATTTCTATACCGATTCAATCAACGATTTGCCTTTATGTGAATACGCAGATTACACCTACCTGGTAAATCCATGCCCACAACTAAAAGAACACGCGAATCGATCAAATTGGACGCTATTACATTGGAATTAGCCTTCAGTCTTTATAGCAATAAAGGGCAGCTAACTGCTGCTCTTTTCCTTTAATTGCCTGGTTATACGTGAACTCAAATTTGAGACCATCGAAAAACAAACACACCAGTAACAAAATGGCATAAGCCATGTCGAATTATTAAAAATAATGAAGATTTAGCGGTGTGATATGACAAGATTTATATAACCAAAATGGATAAAGAAAGGGCCATCTATATCTCATGATGTATTCAAATTCGACAGTCAAGCATTCCAGGAACAATAGAACAACATATTCACAATCCAGACTAACGATAATGAAAACATTGATTGAAGAATTAACATTTTAACAATCATTGCAACAATGTTAACTTTAGCTCCGTTGGTCGCGCTGGTGGTAAGCCTCTCACCAAGCCTATTGTCAGTTTTATATGGACGTTCGACCACCTCCAAAATGAATAGACACCCAATTTGGTGCCCTTTATTACGCCCGCAGAGGAAATTCTTTGCGGGCTTTTTTCTTTAAGTTGAAAGTCAGAGCGCACAGGATCAATTCTATTTGGTCAATCTCTCTACCTTGGAGGTAGTATACGAATCAACAAGCGGAGACAACTCTAGTAACTCTAACACCTTTTTCTCAAAGGTTTCATCAGCACTTCTCACCCAATCTAAAAACTTTTTTTGAGCAAACATAGGCTCGATTTCGTATAAAAACTCGATACTAAAGTAAAACTCATTTTTGATATGCAAATTGTAAACTCTTCGATAGTCCCTCTTATACTCCAAGTTACCTTCTACGTATTTTGAGTACGTTTTCTCTCCAACATCAATAGCCTGGCATTTAATTGGGGGGTAGCTGCGAAGAAACTCTCCTACGAGAAACTCTTCTTTCGCTCTCTTTTTTTCTTCGTTTATCGGCTCTAATCCCCAGCGATGATTTGCGTAATCGTTAGCATCATTCATCATCTCTGTATGATCTCCTTTCTTAGATCCTTCAGGAGACTCTAGAGCATGATAAAACTCCACATACTCTTTTTCTATGAATGAAGATAATTGATTGACAGATCTAATATTCTCATTGGCAGACTTGATCCTTAACCTAATATATAAACCACCTTGTTTATTTATAGGTAATAGAGGGTTTAATATTTTTTTTTGAAATGAGAAATAAATAGAAGCCAATTTTATTAACTTTTCATGCCGTTCTTCTTTTGAGTCAACATCGAATTGTTTTAACTCCACAAGATCTTGGTATACATGCCCTTCATATATATTGTTCGGACACTCAAATGACAATACTAAGTCATCTATCTGGAATACATTATGTAGCAAGTTTGAAAAATCTGGTTTTCCTCGAAAGCCATCTTTACAAATTTTAATAAGGCCCATATTTCTAACTCTTGTTCTTTAAATATGCATCAATACCTTTAAACGAGAGCCTGCAATATGAGTTCTAATTCAAGTAAAGGTAAGGCACATACTAAGGTATGATGAAGGTCAAAAAGGAGAACGGCTCTTTTCTAAATTTAAAATATCTAACATCGCCTCCAGTTTACTGAAATCTACACTTTTAAAAGTTACATCAGCTCCAGCGATAGCTCATCAAACACGCCAACGATTGATAATAAACTTGAGGATCTGAGCTCCACCTGTGAAATGAGAAACAAAAAAGCCAGCCTTAAAAGGCTGGCAAGTAGAGCAACAAGGTCAGTGCTTACTGCTGACTAGCACTGAACTCGTATTGGATTCATTTTCGTCTGTTAGTCTCTTTATCGGCGGTTATGACTTGCTTGCTTTCTCTTTGTGGCACGTTACCTTTACTAACTGTTCTTGCTCATCTTTAATGTTTTTCACGATACGCTCATCGCGTGCGTGGATGGCATCCATATTCATTTGCTGAATATCTGCTACAGCTTCATGCTTCATTTCAGAAAAGTCCTGACGTAAATCTGAGCTCCACTCCTCTTTGTCTAAAGTGTTAGCAGCAGCGATTGGTGATGACATTACAACAATAAGACTTAGAGTAGATAGAAATACGCTTTTCATAATAAGCTCCTTGAGGATTAGCAGTTCGTTTTAGTTACAATTTATATATTGCACATACGATGCCAACTTTTATTTTGTTATTTTTCAATAACTTAAACAAAACCATATATTCATCATTATCTCCATCTGGTAAATTTCGCTAACCAAGTGTTAAATTAACCAGGGAAATTAAAAACTCAAAAGCATTCATAATAAGAATAATTTATCAGGAGATTTTCTCGCTGTTCTTTCATCGAATAAATTACATAACAACCCACTCTAGAACTGCTTTGAATCAAAATACAGAAATAAAAAAGCAGCCCGAAGGCTGCTCCTAATCGTTAACATCAAGCTTGTTAACTCTATATATTTACTTCAACGCTCGACGTCACTGGCGACTTTCTGAAACGATTGATAAAGCGATGAATAAACCCCTTAATAGATCTGAAAATATTTTTAATATCTTCAAGCATTAAATACAAACAAGGCACCAGCACTAAAGTCAGAACCGTTGCATACAACACCGCAAAGCCCAAAGCGACAGCCATTGGTATGACAAAACGCGCCTGCAAGCTCGTTTCAAACATAATCGGCAATACACCCGCAAACGTCGTTATTGAGGTGAGCGTGATCGCTCGAAAGCGTGCACAGCCCGCTTCAACCACCGCTTGTTTGATGTTCATACCCTTTTCTCTCACTTGGTTTACGTAATCTGTCATAACCAGAGAGTCGTTGATAACCACGCCAGCAGCGGCGATCAAACCAAATGTCGACATCATACTGATATCCAAACCTAGCCAGAAGTGGCCCCAAATCGCCCCCGTCAGACTAAATGGAATGACTGACATTACAATCAAAGGTTGGGTATAACTTTTTAACGGTACGGCTAACAAGATGTAGACGATGATCATGCCTGCAATAAAGAACAGAATCTGTTCATTACGCTGCGCTGCCTGCTCTTCAATATCACCACCCAATTCCGTTTTCACACTCGGGAAGACTTGCTTCATGTCCGGTAAGATATTGTCGTCGATGATCTTCACGATTTCTTGAGGTTCAACCAATTCTTCGTCTATCGAACCATAGACATAAACGGTTTGATACCCGCCTTCACGTCGAATGCTACTCACGCCCGGCTGCTCGTTGATCTTCACCACATCACCCAGCATGACCTTCTTACCTGCTGGCGTGGTAATCACAGCGTAACGTAATGATGAAAATGCTTCACGTGTCAGTTGCGGGTAACGCACCATAACTTTGATTTCTTCACCATCACGAATAAGACGCTGTGCTTCACCACCGTAGAAGCTGCCACCCACTTGCTCTGCGATCATGGTGAGATCCAGTCCGAGATCGTACGCTACAGGCGCAAGAGAGAGGAGTACTTCTTTGCTTCCTGAATCAATAGAAGATGAAATATCGTATAACCCTTCTTCCTGCTGTAAACGCTCTATCAAGTAACGCCCAGCCTCGTTCAATTCATTAATATTAGAACCAAACAGCAAGTAACCAAACTCATCTCTGTCACCGCCACCCGCGCTCTGCTCGCGGATTTTGATGCTCTTCATTCCAGGAATAACTGGCATAGCTTCACGCCAACGTCGAGCAAGTTCAAATGTATTGAACGGGCGTAATTCCTCATCAACCAATGGCACTAAAACACGGCCTTCGGTACGGCTTCGGTTGTACGAAAGCACATCACGAATCATACCTTGACCATGTTCTGCGATGGTCTCTGATTCAATTTTTTGCATCACACGTTCGATGGTCTTAAGAGCGCTGATTGTTTGCTCACTTGAAACGGTATCGTTCATTTCAATAGTGATCGCAGGATAATCAGTAGGCACTTTAGGGTTAGGGATCACCCGAACATAATTCGCGTTGACCAAAGCCGCACTGATCAGCAGTAAACCGCAAAACACAGCAAACACGGTCCAGCGCCAATGCGTACATGTCGTTACAAAGTTACGATACGTACCGTTTACAAAGCCAAAAAAACGTTGGTTAAATCGGTCACGCCAGCCACCAGGTTTAACTGGCTTAAAGTGAGTATGTGCAAGGTGAGCAGGAAGGATTAACTTCGATTCAATCAAACTAAAGATCAAACAAAGAATCACAACACCCGCGATACCATAGAAGAAAGCACTATCAATACCGCTAGACAACAAGAAAGGGGCAAACACGGCAATTGTGGTTAAAACGCCAAAAGTAGCTGGCGTGGCAACACGTTTTACACCGCGAACCACATTTTCGACGCCACCGCCTTTTTCTTCAATTTCGCTGTAGGCGCTCTCTCCCATCACGATGGCGTCATCGACCACAATACCGAGCACCATAATGAAGGCAAAAAGAGATACGATGTTTACCGTGATCCCTAATGCAGGCATCATCATCACCGCGCCAAGAAAACACACTGGCAGCCCAATCATTACCCACATTGCCAAGCGAAAGCGCAAAAAAATGGTCAGCATAATCGCTACTAGAGCTGCGCCTTGCAGCAAGTTTTTCAACATCATGTCGAGACGACCATTTAAATAATAGGTCGTATCCACTAAGACTTTGAGCTTAACGTCCTGCGGTAATGTCTTATTTTTTGCTTCGATATAATTACGAACAGACTCGGCAACAGGGATAATGTTCTGATCGCGAGTCGCTTCAACAGACATGTAGATCGCATTTTGCCCTGAGTACTCAAAGTAGCGCTCTTCTTCCGTAAAGCCATCTTTGATCGTGGCGATATCTTGCAGTAAAACCTTCGCACCATTTGCGCCAAGCTTTACAGGAATATTCCTAAACTCATCACCACGGTAGTACTGATTTTCAATCCTTACTGCGATCATCCCTGAGTTTGTTTTGACTTCGCCCGCAGAAAAGTTGGCAGAATAACGACTGATCGCGCTGCTGATATCGCTCAACGTCAAGTCGTATTTACGAAGAACGAGTGGATCAACTTCAATCGCTATCTCTTCCTCTGGTGCACTCAAATACACCAACATGACATTTTTGAGTTGAAGTAATTCATCCTCGACTTGCTTAGCAATGGGTTTGAGCTCTTCAAGCGGTCGGTCCCCAACTAACCCCATTTCGATTACATCTTGGCGCCACTCAACTTGGTAGACATTGATCGGTTCCATACCGGCAGGTAAGTTGGATAAAGTATCAATGCGTTGATTTACATCATCCAAGACACGCTTGATATCAGCATTAACGTCTACCTCGATAGAGACATACGCGCTACCTCTAGAGGCCGTTGAGACCGTTTTTTTAATCCCGGTGACATCTTTAATCGATTCCTCAACCTTAACGAGAATGCTTTCTTCAATTTCTTGAGGTGAAGCGCCAGGATAAGTCGCACGAACATCAATGTAGTTAACCTCAATATTCGGAAACATCTGCCTTTGAATAAAGAGAAAACTCACCACACCCATGATGATGATGAACACCATCAAAAGGTTGGCAGCGACGGGGTTATTCGCAAAATAGGCAATTAAGCCCTTTTGTTTATTATCTTCCATGACAAACTCCTACTTACTGTACGACGGTTTCGGAGTCGTCACTCTTTTTTGCGATTTGTACCGCCATGCCTTTTTGAGGGTACTCCGGCAAGGTAAGTACCAACTTATCACTTTGCTCTAAGCCTTCCCCCACGAGTAAAAACTCACCTTCTGCTCTCAAGACCGTTACCGTCCGAGGTTGAAGTTGATTCTCACCATTCACTACCCATACCGTGCGATTTTTGACTAATTCCTGTGGCAGGCGATAGATATGCTTTAGCTCCTTACCTGTGAAGCTCACTTCAACGTAGGAGCCAAATTTAATTGGAGGCTGCTGATTATCAATACCATATGGGTCAGCGATTTGAATGACCATGTTAATCATTCGGGTAGCGCTATCAATCATGCCTAAATCACGAACCACTCGACCTTCTCTAGTGGTAGAAAATACACCTTGCTGCGTCACTGTCGCAGTGAGCTCATCAATGGATTCGGGTAAAAATGCACTATCAAAACCGGCGATTGGTACGTGCACCTCCGCCACTTCAATGTTGTTTAGCGTGGCAACTCGAGAGCCAGATGTGACAAATTGACCAACACCAATATCACGCTCAACAACCAGCGCATCGTAAGGTGCAACGACTTTGCAATTTTCTAAATCTCTTTTTGCTCGTTTGAGTGCCGCTTGAGCCGACTTCACTTGCGCTTGCGCGCTCAAAACGTGAGGCTTACGTAAATACAGGTCTGTCACTTGCTTATCGCTCAGTCTCTTAGCCTGGCGTTTTGCCACTTCCGCTTTGGCTTGCTCCTCAATCAAGCTCGCACGTGCGCTAGCTAAATTGGCCTCGGCTTGCAAAACCGACGCTTCGTAGTTGTCACTTTCAATCGTGAACAGTACTTCTCCTCGTTTCACGATCCCACCCGTTACAAAATTAGGGTGCCAACTTATCACTTCACCACTGACTTGCGCGGAAAGATGTGTTTTTTCAAAAGGGACTAACTCACCATGGCTGGTTATCACCACTTTATGATCGGTAGGAAAAAGAGAAGAGGCCTGAACGGTAGGCTCTGTAATGGCATCTTTGGTTGACTCTTTTTCCGGAGCTGTCGCAGCGATTGCGGCATATCCTGCATAAGATCCACCAACGACAACGAAAGGTAAAAGCCAACGTAATACGGGTTTTGCTAACATCGAAAATCCTTTTTTATTGTTGTTTTCATCACCATGCTTTTATTAAATCTTTGACTCCCTGTAAGCATGATGGTGAGGGAATTACATTTGAATAGACGTCAAAGCAGCGCGTACCTTGCTTTTTCGGTTGCTAACTACAGAGTTATTGCCAATTCAAAGTTAATAAAATTAACAAAAAATTAACTAACTTCGCAAGTTGCCCTGACTTAACTCTTCTTTTAAATAGCAAGGGACGTGCCAGGCATTTATTTATTAAAATTCAAAGAGTTATTATTACTCAACGATTTTAACCAGTGTGCTATTGGTCATAATCACCAGATATTAGTGATTATGACCAATTCAGACACAATCATAATTAAAATAAATGATTATCTGCGTTCAAAAAGGTGAACTTAATCCCGAGAACATGACAATTCATTGATTAATAGCCCGTTATCCAACCTTGTTGGATGCACGCTGCGGCAACTTAGGTCTATAATTTCTGATAAGTAACACTCTGTAAGACAAGGAAATGTACTTTGTTACATACACTCGCTAAGCTGCTCTTCCCTTCTTTATTCACAATTTTATCGGCGTGTTCATCCGTGTCATTGAACGATCCCAGTGAAAAATCCACTAGCTTCCAACTTGGGTATCAAGGTGACTCTGTGCTTGCACAGTACTTTGAAGCTTACGGGAAAGACCCAAAGTCAATCACTGGCTTTTCTCCTTTAAATCAAGGACACGATGCCCTTCTTGCTCGCACCTCTCTAATCGAGTCCGCACAAAAAAGCCTTGATCTTCAATACTATATTTACCGTGGTGACGAAACGAGTCAGCTAATAACGTGGCGCTTGTATGAAGCTGCAAAGCGTGGAGTCCGAGTAAGGCTGTTGCTTGACGATATGCAAAAGCGAAACGATGACGTGATGGCTGCCCTCAATGCACATCCTAATATCGAAATCCGCTTATTCAATCCGCATCAGTATCGCGACTCCCGCTGGTTCGCACTTGCCAGTGACTTTGAACGTCTTAATCGCCGTATGCACAATAAATCTCTGATTGCAGACAGTGTTTCTGCCATTGTCGGGGGTAGGAATATCGGCAATGAGTACTTTTCTTTTGAATCACAGGTCGAATTTGGTGATTTTGATCTACTGCTCTATGGTGAGGCGGTACAACAAACTGCAGATCAGTTCGACCTCTACTGGAATAGCGCCTATGCGATACCAATGGAATGGATAACACCGGACTCACAGCAAATTACCGACCTGGCGATTCAAAAGCAGGTCGACAAACTCCAGCTAGAGGAAAAGTTCTCAACCGGCCGTTATGACTTCACTAAACTGGATATGTACCAAGCTCTCAAACAAGGCAATCTCAAGCTCTACTGGGGAGAAGCAAAAATATGGTTTGACTTACCCGATAAAGTTGCGACCCGAGAGAGCCAACTTATTGATAATTTAACGGAGCTGGTTAAAAGTGTTGAACATTCATTTGTTCTTATCTCCCCCTATTTCGTCCCAACCGAAGTCGGCACACAAGCATTGAGTAACGCGGCCAAGCGAGGCGTTGATATCACGATTGTGACCAATAGTCTCGCCTCTAACGACGTGTTTGCCGTGCATGGTTGGTACGCAAAATATCGAACAGACCTACTCGAAGCTGGGGTCAAGCTATGGGAAGTAAAAGCAAGCGCGAAACTCAAAAGCAAGTGGAGCCTCACGGGGAGCAGCAGAGCAAGTTTACACGCAAAAGCAATGACGATTGATGACAAAACTCTGTTTGTTGGCTCGATGAACTGGGATCCACGTTCAGCCGCTTTGAATACCGAAATGGCCGTTGTTATCGAACAGCCAGAATATGTGCAAATGTTTCTAGAACAACTGCCGAATCAATTGTCGAATAACGCCTATGCCTTAACTCTGCGCGACGGAGACATTGTCTGGACCGACATAAAAACAGGCAAAGAATATGATTCTGAACCAGAGGCCGGAGTATGGCGAAAAATGGGCGCTTGGTTCTCCGGCATATTGCCAATTGAAGATCAGCTATAACAATTGCCAATGTTTCAAAACCTCCCCGATAAAGCAAGACAAGAATGGACACTAGATTTGGGGAAACACAATAAATACAAGGAAGTTCAATGTCTGCACAATGGAACGAGTACTATCAGAAAATTTTAAACCAACCTCACCGCCCAAACGTAGAAAATGCCGTAAACCTATTGAAACTCGAGAGCAAAGTCGCTCTTGATATTGGCTGCGGAATAGGTCGAGACAGTCATTTCCTCCTCGAACAGGGGTTTAACGTTCACGCATTTGATAGCCATGAAGATGCAGTAAAAACTTGTTTAACACGCTTTGAAGGCCAGAAGCGTTTCTCAATTTCACAGTGCTGTTTTACTGAGTTTGACTACCCTCAATGCAGCCTGGTTATCGCGAATGCCAGTTTGTTCTTTTGCCCGGACGAAGGCTTTGAGCAAGTTTGGACCAAAATAGACAGTGCCTTACAACCTGGCGGTATCTTTTGCGGTGATTTCTTAGGAGTAAAAGACTCCTGGGTTGCATCAGAAATGCATCCGAACATTACCGCATTAACGAAAAAGGAAGTGGAAAGTTTATTCGCGGATTACGAACTCATTTCATTGAATGAAAGAGATGAAGACGGAACCACGGTAGTCGGAAGCCCAAAACACTGGCACATGTTTAGTGTAACCGCTCGCAAGCGCTAAAAGCGGTCTCTCAAGAAAGCAGCACTTCAAATCAGTGCTGCTATCAGCGATTAATTGACTGGATAAACCACTTCAAAACGCTCCAAAACTAGCATACGTTTCTCATGCCAATCTATGTTCAACTCATCGCATTCAGCTTTAAAAAATGCAGTATGCGCGTCACGCCACCAGTTTAAGGTTCTATCACCTTCGCCTTCTGCGTAGGCAAACTCTGCGGTTACATCCTCATATTTGCATGTGCTGACATCAGTAATTCGTATCACACAAACGGGGTCACCGTTCCAATTCGTGACGACTTGTAAATGGCCGACTTGTGGCATGGTTTCGCCATGCTCTCGATACCAAAGCTCCAAACTGCACGATGCAGTTTTCTGTCCAATACGAACCAAGTCTGCGCATAAATTCGCGTTGTATTCATCGGCACAATAATAGTCAGCACTAACTGATGGTACGGCTGCTCTTTGTTCTGGTGATAATAATTTTAGATACTGCTCTAAGTAATCCTTAGCTCGCGCGTCCATGCTCACTCCATTAATCATAAATTCGCAAGGAGGATAAAAGATATCACGGCAAATAACCACCAGGAACAAACTGAAAAACAACAAGAATATGACTTTTACGTAGACGACAATTATTTCTTTTGTAATAACTTTGCTAAACGTTTGTGCTATTTGCTATTGTTGCATGGTCTATCTGTACTCTTCTCGTGAAAGGACGTTTTATGCGCTTATTTATTGGTATTTTTTTCTCGCTGATACTTGCCTTGCCGACGATGGCATCGGACGAAAAGTATTCAGAATCGGATCTGTTAGATAGACCATTAATGGAACGCTATATTTTAGATGAGCTAAAAGCACTGCGTCAGGACTATCAGAGCCTAGAAAAACGAATGATCACAGAGATCACCGACCGCGAGCTGACGGTTGCGGATAAATCGTTGAACTATGCCAACGTGACCGTAACCTACTTCTTCTACATCATCGCAGGTGTCGCATCGCTGATCGCCTTTGTAGGCTGGCAATCTCTGCGTGAGTTTAAACACAACACCAAAGAGATGGCGGATAAACGATTAGAAAAGATCGCCCAAGAATACGAGAAGAAATTTGTCGCCCTTGAGCGAGATTTAAAACGCAAAACTCGCATTATCAGTGAAAACAATAAAGAAATTGAGAAAATCAACGAGATCCATAACTTATGGTTGCGTGCGCAAAGCTCACAAACACCAGAGCAACGTATTGAAATCTATGATGAGATCTTGCTGATTCGCCCAGGTGATTTAGAAGCGTTGACTTACAAAGCAGACGCCGCGATGGAAATCAACGAATACCACTGGGCACTAAGCATCTGTAACCGCGTACTTGAAGTCGATTACACCAATGGCCCTGCACTGTATCAACGCGCTTGTGCATACTCTCGTCTTGGCATTGAAGAGCAAGCCATTGAAGACTTGGAACGCGCTATTGAATACAGCCCATCTATTCGTGACTTGCTTGCCGAAGAGCGAGACCTCGAATTGCTGCATGGTAACGAGCGCTTTGAAAAGCTCTTACACCTAGCAAACGAATAATGGAATGAGCAGCATGAGTAGTCACTTTAACTTAGAAGACGCCAGCCAAGTGTTGGTTGGCGCTTTTGCCCTCGCCGTCCCCATCTCTTTTTCTGAAGAGGCGTGGCGACTGGGTGAAAGCTTGCCAATGGCAAACCTGCTCATGCTGTTAAGCCTTTCTGTCATTTTCCTCAGTTTTTTCGCCTATCAAAGCGTGTTCCAAAGCCACATAAAAAATCGCGTATCCATTTTTATTTTTCGTGTGGTTATCGCGTACCTCATTGCGGCCGTTGTGGTGGCGTTAGTTCTTTTCTGTCTTGATAAGCTGCCACTCATGAATGAGCCTTTGGTTGCGATAAAACGGGTCATCGTCATCACAATGCCGGCGTCAATGGGTGCGATTGTGGTGGACAGTTTCGACAAAGAATAGGAATAACACCTACTCTTCTAACGTTAAGTTAGAACCCGAGTGGTCTTTGCCTAACACATCTTCTGGGTTTCGCAGTGCGCAGGTTTCTAACGACAAACACCCGCAGCCAATGCATCCGCCCAAATCGTTTTGCAGGGCTTTGAGCTTTTGAATTTTTTGCTCCAACTGTTCATGCCAATGGCTCGCCATGACTTCCCATTGCTGTTTGTTTGGCGCTTGATGTTTCGGCAGCTCATCTAGCGCATGTTTGATCTCTTCTAACGACAACCCCACTTGCTGCGCCGCTTTAATCACCGCAACACGGCGCAAAACGCTGCGGTGGTAGCGGCGCTGATTACCTTGATTTCTCCAGCTCGAAATCAGTCCTTTTTGCTCGTAAAAATGTAGGGCAGATACTTTCGCTCCAGAACGTTTTGCCACTTCTCCTACGCTGATTTCCATCCTTGACTCCCTGTGTATCAATTTTGTTAAAAAAATGCTTTACCTCAAGTTTACTTGAGGTTTTAAAGTTGCACCATCTTAATTAACGCTAAACCCAGATGGTCTCGAAATAATGCGTTCGGAATGAACAAGTTGGTCGACAAACACAGCACCGTTATAAGTCAACGTTTTGAAATCCAAAGGGAACTTGAGGCAAACATAATGAAAAATAAAACTCAGCCGTACTTAGCTGGCCGCTTCTTTGACAGTATCTCATCTGGCTTGTTCATGATGGCACTGCCATGGGTCATGCTTTCCGAGCCCAAAATGGGCACATTCGTCGCTTTAGTTTCTCTGAGCTGCACCGCGATTTCTTTTCTGGCAACGCCTTTCTTTTCCACTTTAGTTGACCGACACTCACGCAAAGCACTCCTCGTACTCAATCAATGGATTCAATCGGGAATGGCTTTGGTGGTGTTCATTGCTTATTGGTTAGGGTTTGAGTCCCACTGGCTGCTGGCTTTTGCGCAATTGGTGTATTGGGTTTCGAGTAACTTTGCATGGACGACCAACAACGCCTTCACTCAAGAAAATTATCAGCATCACGAATACGCAAAAATTTCGGGGCAGCAAGAAATCGTAATGCAATCCACGACCCTAGGAGCTGGTGCGTTGGGTATTGTTTTGCTTGAAATGTGGGGAATGAAAGAGTTTGCTTTGTTTGCAGCCAGCGCATCCGCTTTGGCGGCGATGTTTTATATTCTGACGCCGTATACCCAACAATTAAGGGCATCAAAATCTGTTGCTTTCATCGCACAACTCAAAGAGAGCAAACAAATATTCCGTCTCGAACCCCGCTTTTATGGCTTTATTCTGCTCTCTTGTCTCTCTTATCCTGCATTGACGTATTTGAGCAAATTGGTGCCGATTTGGTTTTCTGAACAAGGCATCTCTGGCGATTGGTTTGCAGGGTTCAACATCAGTTTTGGCCTCGGCTCGTTGCTAACCGGCTTTATTGTCACCAAAGTGCTAAGCCGAGCCTCCCATAGCCACATTATGTTTGCTTCGATGGTCATGGTATCTCTTGCGTTTATCGGGATGAGTTTTGCAATGAGTCCTCTCATAATCTTGTTGTTTACGGCTCTGTTTGGTGTGTTTAACGCGCTAAATCGCATTGCGAGAGTCAACTGGATGCATCACACCGTAGCGGTTCATCAACGTGGTCGTGTTGATGGCGGCATCAGCATGTTTTCCACCACCATTCAATCTCTCAGTTATGTATTAATCGCGATGTTGAGTCATTACGAACTAACACAATACGGTTTTGCAATCGCAGCTGTTGTCATGGTGTTAGCAGTGGTATTGATGGGATTACTCAGCCGAGACGTCGAGCCGTTTAACGACCAGCCCCTTCATGCAGCGGCAAAGTGAAGCATAGAAATTGAGAAGTTGAGAAATTGAGAAGTTGAGAAATTGAAAAGGTGAGATAAGAAGATAACCAACATCGTCTTCCTAATTTTCTACACCAGTACTTTTTTCCTCTATCGCTCATCAGCAAGGTTGGGTATTCTGAGGCGACCAACATGAGCAGAAGGAATTCGCAGTGAACTTAAGACAATTGGAAGTCTTTTACGCCATTATGCAAGCAGGAACGGTGTCAGGTGCTGCTCGCTTACTGCACGTTTCCCAGCCCAATGTCACTCGAGTTCTCGCCCATACAGAACAACAACTGAGCTTCGCTTTATTTGAGCGTGTAAAGGGGCGTCTCGTTCCCACTCAAGAAGCCAAAGCCTTATTGCCAGAGGCAGAAAAGGTCTATCAACAACTCGGACAATTTCGCTCTCTGACCAACAAAGTCAAACAGGGAACTCAACATTTACGAGTTGGTGCTCCGCCTGTTTTGGCCGCACACTTGTTAGCGCCGACTGTCGCGTTGTTGTCGAAAGAACACGGCATCTCCTTTGAGCTCTTAACGGCCAATCGCGATGAGCTGTGCTCAGGCTTACTGAAACATGAACTGGATGTCGCCATTGCGTTCGGTGAAGAAACGCCACCCGCGATCATGGGGCACATGTTATTGAAAGAAAACTTGGCACTGATCGCTCCTAAAAGCGCAGCGATACCCACAGAAAAAACCGTCATTTTAGAAGAACTCATCAGTGACGATTTACCCATTATCGGTTTAGATAGCCGGGACCCTTTGGGTCTATTGCTGCATCAAACCTTATCGGCGCGTGACGAGCATTATCAACATGCCATTACCGTCCGCAGCTACTCCGCGGCGGCTGAACTGGTGAAAAACGAAGCAGGATTCGCGATTGTAGACCCTTGGACTGCAAAACAATATCGCCAAGATAATGCCGTTTCCGTGCATGCTTTGGAGCCAAATATGTCCTTCTCTGTCTCTATTTTATTCGCAGAGCACACACCTCAATCCATTGCGACAAAGCAATTTATCACCGCCCTAAAACAACAGATGGTTTAAAGGTATAACCTGAAGTTATACCTGCCTAACAAATAAGCATTCGGTTTCCTAAATCAGTCTGGCTACATTAATGAGCAATAACGATGACGAAGGGAACCATCATGCAAATTGCTCAACCTTACCTACTCTTTCTTGGCGATGTAACCGATCCACTCGCAGCAAAAACCGCGCGTGGCATATATCAATGGCGACCTGAGATTTGTCTTGGCCAAATCCGCCTGACGCCAGAAACCGTATCGCTTGGTTTAACCGACATGACACTACAACAAGCGCAGCAGCAAGGAGCAAAAACGCTGGTGCTTGGCACTGCAAATCCAGGAGGCGTCATTCCTGAAGCTTGGCAAGCTACCTTACTTGAAGCGGCAGAAATGGGATTTGAAATTGCATCGGGCATGCACCAACGTTTGGCGGAATTTGCTCCTCTTGCCGATCTAGAACAACGCGGATTAACCAAACTGTATGATGTTCGCCATTATGATGCCCCGCTCAAGGTCGGCAATGGCAAAGCTCGCGCAGGCAAGCGAGTACTTACTGTAGGGACAGATTGCTCCGTTGGCAAAATGTACTCTGCCCTTGCCATTGAGCATGCATTAAAGCGTAAAAACTGTCGCGCAGAGTTCAAAGCAACGGGTCAAACCGGAATTCTCATCGCAGGCAGTGGCATTTCAATTGATGCCGTAGTTGCCGATTTTATCTCCGGCGCAGTAGAAGCGATCAGCCCCGACTTCACCGACCACGATTGGGACATCATCGAAGGGCAAGGTTCGTTATTTAACCCTTCGTTTGCTGGCGTAAGTTTGGGCTTACTTCACGGCGCACAAGCGGACGCTCTGGTACTGTGCCATGAGATTGGTCGCCCGCACATCCGCAACTTACCACATGCGAGCTTGCCAACCATTGAACAAACGATAGAAGCGAATCTGGCCGCTGCTCGCCTCACAAATGCAAAAGCTCAATTAGTGGGTATTTGCTTAAACACTTCGGCGATCAGCGAAGAAGATGCAGCCCAGCTATGCCAGGATTGGAGCGACAAATATCGGGTGCCCGTCACCGACCCTGTGCGTTTTGGCGTAGATGCGGTTGCAGATAGGCTCCTTACGATTTAAGAAACATTTACGGTTTAGAAAATAACTGCGGTTTAGGGAAAACTAGTGAGATGAAAATTCATGTAGAACCCGTCACGATTGCTATGGCGACACCATTTCGCATCTCTCGCGGCAGTCGGACAGAGTGCCACGTAGTCCGCGTGACAATTGAACATCGAGGCATGATCGCCCAAGGAGAATGCACGCCATACCCTCGTTATGGTGAATCGGTTGACTCGGTAATTAAGGCGATTTCTCACGCCGCGCATGAACTGAAAAGTTTGTACGCCAAAGGCGAAGCTGATGCGATGGCTCTCAAAAGCCAGCTTCAATCGTTATTGCCCGCAGGGGCGGCAAGAAATGCATTGGATTGCGCCCTTTGGCATCTTCACGCGCTTTTGAGCCACAAGCAACAGGTTCACGACCTCTTTACGTTACCCGAGGCGATTGTGACGGCGATGACGGTTTCTATCGACACGCCGCAAGCGATGGCAAAACAGGCGCAAGCTTACCTTAGCCAAGGCGCAAAACTGCTTAAGGTAAAACTGGATGGTGAACACGTGATTGAGCGCGTTGCAGCAGTACGTGACGCCGCGCCGCACGCACAAATTGTCTTAGATGCGAATGAAGCATGGCAAAACCTCGACCTCGCTACGGTATTTGCTCAACTCGAACCGTTTAATATCACCATGATCGAGCAACCGTTGCCACAAGACTGCGACGACGTACTCGCTAGCATTCCGCACCCCATTCCACTTTGCGCCGATGAAAGTTGTCACACCAGAGAGCAATTGCATCAACTGCTTGGCAAATATGAAATGGTGAACATTAAGCTAGATAAAACGGGCGGGCTCAGTGAAGCATTATTGCTGGCCGACGATGCAAAAAAACTCGGTTTTAGCCTCATGTCCGGTTGTATGTTGGGGACGTCGCTGGCGATGCGTGCTGCGTTACCCATTGCTGCTCAGGCGAGCGTTGTCGATCTTGATGGCCCGGTGTTGCTCGGACAAGATGTAACGCCGAGCTTAGTTTATCGCGACGGCGAAATCGTTCTTTCCAAATAGCCTAAACAATCCAGAGGTTTTGATCGAAAAGTCAGAACCTCTGAGTTTATGATCTCGATTAAAAAACAATCAGCCCCATCATGAAATAAGTCACATAAATTATACGGTTATTACGGCATGCTAAGATTACAGTAGTCCAAGAAGGTGGTCTTATGCATCGAGTCATCCGGAAAATGACATGGAAGACGAATAGGCGGTAATCCCGCCCTACTCCAATGCAGTGCGTGGGTTTCTCTAACAACCCACTTCCTAGCAATTCGTAGGTTTTTCACGCCATCTTGCAAGGAGGCTCTATGCCTATAAACAAAATACGCAATATCGCTTTCGTCGGCCAAGCCGGGACCGGTAAAACCACGCTGATAGAAAAACTGCTCTTCACCTGCGATGCCACTCACCATTTAGGCAGCGTAGAAAAAGGCGATACCGTTACCGACTTTGACCCTCAATCCATCCAATATCAACACAGCATTGAAGCAACGCCAGTCGCACTGCGCTGGAATAAACATCGGCTCAATATCATCGACACTCCGGGACAAAACGAGTTACTTGGCCGTACGATCAGCGTTTTTCCCGCCGTTGAAACATCCGCCCTTGTCATCGACCCTCAAACCCCACTAAACCAAACTTCCGATCGCTTATTCACCTTTGCTAAAGAGCAGCAAAAATGTCAGATGATCATCATCAATAAGCTCGATAACCACGGTCATCAGTTAGAGAGATTGATAGAGAATATCGTTGAGCATTTTGGTGACCACTGCTTGCCGATCAACTTACCTTCGGCTGACGGGGAATCTGTAGTTGACTGCTATTTCGAACCAGAATTGGGACGAGAAACCTTACTTGCAACGGTAGATGAAGCTCATGAGACCTTGATTGACCAAGTTATCGAAGTCGATGAAGAACTGATGGAACTGTATCTGGAACAAGGTTCCGAACTCACCGCAGAGCAACTGCATGATCCGTTTGAAGAAGCACTGAGAACTGGACATGTTATTCCGGTCTGTTTTGTCTCAGCACAAACCGGCGCGGGCGTCGAGCTTCTGCTTCGTACCTTGGCGGAGATCATGCCCATGCCAAACGAAGGTAACCCTCCTCTATTGGAAAAGAACGGCAAAAAAATCAAAGTAAATTGCGAAACCTTAGAGCACACCGTCGCACACGTGTACAAAGTCAGCGTCGACCCATATATGGGAAAACTTGCCTACTTACGTGTGTATCAGGGTGAAATCAATGCGGGCAGCCAGCTTTATATTGGCGAAAGCAACAAGGCATTTAAAGTTGGGCACTTATATCAACTGCAGGGCAAAGATAGAACCGAGATCCCTCGCGCGCTTGCCGGCGACTTCTGCGTTTTAGCCAAAGTGGATGATCTCGAATTCGATTCAATCGTTCATGACTCTCACGAAGAAGATGGTGTTCAACTCAAGACATTGGACCTTCCTGACTCCATGTATTCTTTGTGCTTGAAGCCTCTTAAGCGTGGAGATGAGCAAAAATTAGGCGATGTACTGAATAAAATCGCCAGCGAAGATCCTTCGCTGCGCATCGAACATCGCGCTCGCACCAACGAAACCATCATCAGCGGCCAAGGGGAGTTTCACCTCAAAGTCGCATTAGAAAAGATGGCGAACGTGTACAAGCTGGACGTCGAAACCTGCCAACCAAGCGTCGAATACTTTGAAACCATCACCAAACCTGCCGAAGGGCATTATCGACACAAAAAACAAAGTGGCGGTGCAGGCCAGTTTGGTGAAGTGCAATTGAAGGTTCGTCCACTCGAACGTGGCGCTGGATTTAAGTTCATCAACAAAGTGGTGGGTGGCGCCATTCCAACCGCGCTCATTCCTGCTGTAGAAAAAGGTATTTTGCAAGCGTTAGAGGAAGGCGCGATTTCTGGCAACCCAATCAAGGATGTGGAAGTCACCGTTTATGACGGTAAATACCACTCCGTCGATTCGAAAGAAATTGCGTTTGTCATCGCAGGTAAGAAAGCCTTTTTAGATGCGATTAACAACGCCGATCCTATTGTGCTAGAACCCATTGTCCAGATGGAACTGCACATCCCAACCGCGAACGTTGGCGATGTTTCTGGTGATTTATCTGGAAACCGAGGCTTGATCGAAGGCACCGAGCCAATCGACAGCAGCTTCACCTTACTCAGAGCCAAGTCACCAGTAAATGAGCTGCAAGATTACGCTCGTCGATTACGCTCCATCACTGGTGGTGAAGGCAGCTTTAGTATGACCTTAAGCCATTACGAGCCCGCGCCACCAGCAGTGCAGAAACAAGTCTGCCAAGGCAGTACACAACAAGGTTAATTCCTTACGATTCAAATCAATCATATAAATAAAAAAGCGCCCTCATTTTGAGGGCGCTTTTAGGTAAAAGAAAAATTATTTATCGAGAGACAAACCGATCTGACTGATTTTATTTTCAAACTCTTCGATGCTGTTCGCTTTGTAAGTCGGAGCACCGTTAAAGTAGCGCGGTTTCTCTGGCAGCATCGCATTTTTCAGCTCTTGTTCTTGATCGACATTGTCATGATAAACCGTTACACGATTTGGAATATCCTGCTTTATTACAGCCATATTGGTTCTCCTTGTTTAAATCGAATATTAAGCGTAGAACGTGGTTAACGATGCGTAAAAGCCACTGTGTAAAATTTAGACACTAGCGACAATTTTATACTCAAACCATTGCATTATTTTGTTTCAATGTTCTCTTTAAGTATTCTTGGATCACACACCTTTCGCGTTTAAGGTAAGTGAAGGTTCCACCATCAAAAGACAGGATGTCTTATGTCAAAGCAAGAGCTTAACCAGATGGGCAGTGCCAAAGTTTATCTGGTAGAAAAACACGGCATTTCATTCATTGAAAAGCAGCAGGTAGAACAGGTTGAGGTCGCTTTTTATCAACACCAGGCTAAACCATTCAATGAACTTGGCATTCTTGTACCTGAGCTCATTGATTACGATCACCAACAAAATACGTTACGAATCGAGTATATCCCGCACTCTGTCAATCAAGAATTCCTGCTTGAAGAGCCGCGCGTGATAGAACAACTAGCTAAAATACATAGACTATCTCCGACATCAAATGGTGTTTATCATCCTCATCAGTGGACACAACCAGCCACTTCCCAAGCTTTAAGCACGCTCAAACTAGACGCAAAAACAGAGCGGTTCTTTTATCAGCTACAAGAGCAATCCGGCCCGCTTTTCAACGCCAAAAATTTGATCTCTGGAGACACCAATGCCGGGAACTGGGGGCAACGAGATAATGGCGATTTGGTGCTGTTCGACTGGGAACGTTTTTCGACAGGGCATATCGCGATAGACTTAGCGCCACTAGTCAAAGGCATGGGCACATTCGAAGATTATCTTGGTGTGGCGCATACCTATACCAAGACGGCAAAGCAAAGCGATGCGAGTAATTTAGCAAGAACGATTGCAATAGCTAAAACGTGGATGGTGGTAGAAGTGGTGAATATACTGGTCTCGAGACAGAACACTCAGACCAGTAAATACATTGACTGGTTTAAACAAACCTTACCGAAATGGGCAAAAGATCTTAGCGCTCAGATGACGAATTAGGTTCGGATATTTGATACAAACGTCTTTCAGGCTCTGCACAAGAGGTTTCACAATTGCACACCTTATCAACACCGACATTATTCAATCCGCCACAACTCCCTTGAATACGCTTGTTGTGGAAAATGACGCCAAGCGACATCAACAAAATGATTGCGAGAAAACCAAGAAAGGTAAATAACCAAACCATATTAACCAGCCTTATTAGCCATCGTCTTTAGCCTAAGTATAGCAGGGCGAGATGTCACTTTAAGTAGCCCTGTTGGTGCTTTCGGTCTTGCCAGCAAGGAGGGTTTGGATTTTTTGCCACCACAACCACAGGAACCGCAACCGCCTTTTGGCTTGTGAGCATTTTTCTTATGATTGTTTGAGGGACGACCTTGAGACGGCTCAATGAGAGGCTCTCTTGGAACCGCAAGTACATCTTCCAATGAGCTACGGGTAGAAAGCCTGAATACTTGCGTGCCACTACGAAGTAATTTGGCTAGTGCGCGTTCACCGATATTTCGTACAAGTACAGCATCCACATTGTACTCTTGCAGAGACTGAATTAACTGAGACTTCGCATTGCAACCTGCTTGTGGCATCGAAGCAATGTTCGCTAAGTTTTTTAGCATGCCGTTAGTATCAGAATAAATAGCAATATATGGTGCTTTAACAAAGTGGTTTGCCACCCGCTCACCATCATTAGGAATAGCATAAATCATAAGTTTGACTCCTCATCCGGAAAAACTAATGCATGACCTTCAACTAAACTTTTTGCGACTTTCAATCTTGCACTTTTTACTGTGTTACCAAAAGTTTGTCTAGAGACGCCCATCTGATCAGCAGCTTGCTGCTGGCTAAGCCCCTCTAAATCGGCCAAACGCAGTGCTTCTAGCTCTTCTGGTAATATGGCGACTTGCTCCAACTGATGAAATGGCACGCCATTAGGTTTGAAACAATGGTGTGCAGCACGTCCGCATATTCGTCTTTCTATCTTTGGTCTTGCCATCATTATCCCTCGAAAACACAGGGTCAAATTACGCCTTAAACTGGCATATGCCAATAACATTTTTAGCATATGCCAATAAACTAAGTTTGCAAAAATCGACACGATAAATACGTAAGACATCAGGATTAATTAGACATCTAAGAATTGACAAACTTTGGTGACAAACGAGCAAAAAGATCAATTCTAATTATCTAGATAATAAAAACGTTAGTTTGCGCAGACTTTTCATACAAATACGCGCTAATGTATTCATTTTATTGGAGAAGAAAAACTATAATCCGATCAAATCATTCATTTGAACACTAATGATTATTTTATTAAAAGAGTGTCTCCCTAAGTAACTATAAAGTGCAGGTCGACTGCATTGAAATGAGCCTAAAGGGTAAAACAATAGATGGAGGACCTATCGAACCACCAATCATTACTTGGTCTACGATCCCAGCCATTCTTGCTGAATCACGTCTCTTGAGGCCACCTAGATATATCAGAAAAGGAAGTAAATATGTCTGACTCGAATTGGCTCAGCGAATTCCCAGAAATGGATCGCTCTGATCTTAGAGCGATTCGCAAAACACTCGATGGCGCCTACCGAGATTTCTCTCGTGAATATGGTGAACTTATCGAGTCTCTCTTTGATCCGCTCCTTTCATTTCTTGTCTGGTTTGAAAAACTGCTTATTTCAACACCTTGGGTCGTTGTTTTAGGCGTCTGCACCGCCCTCGTTTATGCCGCTAGTCGCTCCTGGAAACTGGCTATCGCATGTTTTGGCTCACTTATCCTGATTGGCTACTTCGGCATGTGGGAAGACACAATGCGCACGCTCAGTATTATCACGGTGTGTACCATGCTGGCAATCACACTCGGGATCCCTATCGGCATCGCCATGGCGCGCTCTAATCGTATTCAGTCAGTTGTGACACCATTACTCGACGTCATGCAGACCATGCCGGCATTTGTGTACCTCATCCCAGTTGTGATGTTACTCGGGATCGGGAAAATTCCTGGCCTCATCGCAGTAGTGATCTACGCGATTCCACCGGTTATTCGTTTAACTAATTTGGGTATTCGTTTGGTGGATAAAGAAGTGTTGGAAGCCGCAACCGCATTTGGTGCCAGCAGTAAACAGCGGCTTTTTGGGGTCCAACTTCCGCTCGCAATGCCAACCATCATGGCAGGAATCAACCAAACGATCATGATGGCACTGTCGATGGTCGTCATCGCATCGATGATTGGGGTAAAAGGTTTGGGCCAGCCCGTTCTTAAGTCGATTACCAATCAATATTTCACTCTTGGTCTTTTAAATGGTCTAGCCATTGTCGCTCTAGCGATTCTTTTCGACCGCGCTTCACAAGCGTATGCGAAACGCACTCAAGCCCATCTAGGAGATTTAAAGCATGACTAGTCCACTTATCGAAATCAGCGGTCTGTATAAAATCTTCGGACCTAAACCCAACAGCGTGATAGAGCGCGTCAAGTTGGGATATAGTAAAGAACACGTGTTAGCGGAAACGGGCCACACGGTCGGGCTAAAAGACATCAACCTCCAAATTAAAAAGGGCGAGATTTTCGTCATCATGGGTTTATCCGGTTCAGGAAAGTCCACCATGATTCGCCACTTCAATCGCCTAATCGATCCAACCATGGGACAGATTTTGGTGGAAGGGGTAGATGTCATGCAGCTTTCTAACAAGGAGTTAGAGCAGTTTCGTCGTCATAAGATGTCGATGGTGTTTCAACGTTTTGGCTTATTGCCTCATCGCACTGTTATCGACAACATCGCTTACGGTTTGGAAATTCAAGGAATAAGTAAAGAAGCGCGCTTAGAAAAAGCAAACGAATGGTTGGATACCGTTGGATTAACGGGTTATGAGAACCAGTATCCCGCTCAGCTATCAGGTGGTCAGCAGCAACGTGTAGGCCTCGCGCGAGCATTGGCAACCAACGCCGAAATACTGTTAATGGACGAGGCATTTTCAGCGCTGGACCCACTGATTCGGAGCGAAATGCAGGATCAGTTAATAGAACTGCAACAGCAGTTACACAAAACGATTGTTTTTATTACTCACGACTTAGATGAAGCATTGCGCCTTGGCGATCGCATTGCGATCCTTAAAGACGGTGAGCTTGTCCAACAAGGTTCACCAGACGAAATATTGCTGCATCCTGCCGATGAGTACGTTGAAGCCTTTGTAAAAGACGTCAATAGAGCGCGAGCATTGACGGTTGAGACTGTGATGCAGCCACCTTCATATCGCATTGCCGCTAAAACCATTGAAGAAGCGCTCAGTGAGATGAAACGTGTTAAACGTAATTATGCTTATCATGTGACCGATGCAGGCTATCAAGGCGTGATAACGCAACAAGGGTTACTAGACGCGACGAAGTTAGCTCAAACCCCAAGCTGGGATGATGATATCTATGAAGAAGTGCCTATCATCTCTCCCCATTCCGCCATTGAGCAAATATTGACTGAAACCATGTCGTGCGAATACTCACTGCCCGTTGTCGATGAGCATGGTCATTTGAAAGGTGAATTAGAGCGTCGTACTATTGCTGGTTTATTCGCTGATGAAGACAGCACAAAACGAAGCACCTCACGTTCAAACATCGATAAGGCCTCTTAACTGATTTAATAAAACAGCTCACAGCAATGTGGGCTGTTTTCACTATCTCTGCCACCACCCCTCTAGATATTTATTTGTAGACTCAAGCTTGATATCCCAGTCAACATTTACATTGTTCTGATTTTCCTGACAATTTCATGCTCATATTCGGTTTTATTGACATAGATAGATCATTCTATTGCTTTTTGATGACGCAAATACCTGATAAATGTCTACTATTACTCTCATACAAAATCTTGATTTAAAGAGGGATAAAATGAAAAAAACAATGTTGGCACTAACAGGCGCGGTAATCATTCTTGCAGGCTGTCAAGATGAGAAACCTGCCGAAACAAGCGCAGTTGAAGTACCTCAAGCGACGGAAACTGAAGTCACTACTAGCGCAGAAGTTACTACAGAGACAATTGACACGCTGCCAGTAGCAGAAGAACAAGTCATCACTGAAGAAACATTTGTAGACTCTGAGCATAACGCACAAAATGCCCTGGACTGGAACGGCACATACAAAGGTACGCTTCCATGTGCGGATTGTTCAGGTATCGACATGACCATCACACTAAATCAAGATGGCACTTACGTACTTGAAGAAAGCTACCAAGACAAAGAAGACGGTCAGTCAAAGTCTGAAGGCCAATTCACTTGGGATGCAAACGGCAGCATCGTAACGTTGACAAACGAAGATGCGCCAAACCAATACTTTGTTGGTGAAAATGTACTTATGAAGCTAGACATGAATGGCGAAAAAGTAACAGGTGACCTAGCACCGTTATACAATTTAACGAAACAACAATAAGTTAGTATCGATACCTGATAAATAATCTAAATCCGAGCTACCCCAGCTCGGATTTTTCTTTCCATCGACGGCGATTGTCTTTCTTATCTTCCTTCTCTGATCTTACATTCCGCTTCTTATCCTGATGGTTCATTACATTTCCATACGCTTTGCTGATAGAGGCTTACAACTTCATTTTGTACAGTGTTCAAAACAAATCAGAACAACTCGGAAAAATGATGAAAAAGACATTAATTGCACTACTAACTCTGACTGCTGCTGCTTCAGCGGTTGCTGGTGATACTTATATTCGTAACGGTAACATCTACAACAATGAAGGTGGCTGGAACGCGGAAGTCGGAGTGGCTCATGGCAGCGATCTTTTCAAAGATCAAAAATACAATACAGCTCCAATTCTAAATGGCGGTTACCATGGTGACGACTTTAACGCCGATCTAAGTGGCATTAACTACCGCTTCTTCGGTAACACCAATGAATTAATCAACATGAGTGCTTACCTTGTTGGCAGTGGTGTCATGCGTGACGGTGATATTGCAAAGAGCCTGAAAGGCACGGATAAACGTCGCTTTGCTGTCGATTTAGGTTTGAACACTGACTTTACGTTAGATCAACACAATGTGATTTCAACATACCTTCAACATGATATCAGTGGTGCTTACAAAGGTTACTTAGCGGGCGCGACTTACTTCCACATTATGAACTTCGGTAGTGTTGATTTTGTTCCTTTTGCTAACCTAACTTATCAAAGTGAAGACTACGTAGATTACTACTTTGGCGTAAAACAACGCGAAGCAAATGCAAACCGCAAAGCGTACAAAGGTGATTCAACAGTAAGCTATGGTTTAGGCTACAAGCTAGTCATGCCAATCAACGATAGCTGGCAAGTGAGCCAAATGACACAATACACTCGCCTAGGCAGCGGTATCAGCGATTCCTCGATTGTTGATAGTGCAAACCAATGGGTTGTTGGCGCGAGTGTGTCGTACAACTTCTAACTCTACATTCCACATAAAGCCATCATTGCGATGGCTTTACGTATTTATACTCTTATGCCCGTATCGAAATATGCTAGTTAGAGTGAGCGATCCAAAGACGATGCAAATCGCTGTAACCCGTATTTTCCACCTGAACACCGCGCACTTGCTGTGTTTTCGTTACTTCTTCATAACCAACAAATAAAGGCAAATAAAGGTACTGCTCTCTTAACGCTTTCTCTACGCCCAAAAGAGACTGTAAAGGTTGAGCATTTGTCATGGCTTCGCGAAGGTTTTCTCGATGGCCCAACATCTGGCTTTGATCAAAACTAAAACGCAAACCTGTTGCTATAGATAGCCATTCAAATACGCCATACTCAAACGGCGCTTCCAATACTTCTTCAAGGAAAAGCAAGTCCGCTCGATGTGATGCGACTTCAGGAAAACTAATATCATCAATAATGACGATCTCCAGCTCTAATCCCGTCGCCCGAATCACACGGTGCAACCACTCAGAGTGACGAATTAAACTCGGTATCGTCCAGACTGGCTCAGCTAGCGCTACTTTACCTTGTAGCTTAGGCGTCACAACAGCCTCTGCTATTAGTAAATCGTGCTCTTGGGTCGCTAACTGAATACTGTCAATGGCACTGTGCGCCTCATAGATTCTCTTTTGCGCATTGATGTAATCGGCGAGTTGATGCCAATCTTCTTTTGCAAGATTAGAGTCCGCGCGCTCCCGATAGGTCAAATATGAAAATGCACTGATTTTTTCCACTTCAACGTGATCAGATGTTTGGTTAAAACTCAACATATTCAGGGCCTTAACATCACCATGAGACAGCGTAATTTGGTCTAACAATGCACGCGCTGAAAAATATTCTTTGTGTGCTTGAAGAAGCATACTCTCTTGGTTCCAACCACTGATTTTAAATGGTCCAGTACCTATGTGGTACGAATAACCCGAGCCGAAAGAAACAACATCTCGACAAAGAATAGAAGCGTGAGGAGTGGTTAGTATGTATGGAAAAAACATGTTCGGATGTTTCAATGTAATTTTTAAGCAACTCGATGTTTCGGCAACCACACTGTCAATACATTGCCAGAGCTCGTGTACTGGTCCTTTTATTTCCTTAAGTCTTTCTATGCTCCAAACAACATCTTGTATGCTAAGAAGTTCGCCATCGTGACGATATATTCCAGGTCTCAACCATAACATCATCACATTGCCTTCCATTTTCCACTCATGTGCTAGCGAAGGCTCGATGCCACCATTGGAATTTTGAGTCAGCAAAACATCATAAACACTTTTCGCCACATGCAGTTCAGTATGACGATAAGTATTCGCAGGATCGACCTTAGACACCCAAGGATAAGAGGAGATCAAAATAGCGTTATTTGATTCATTCAACTGGTTCACTTTTTCAGAGGCAATCGTCAGCGCCCTGACAGCACTTTGGCCAAACCAATCGATAAGTTTTGTTATCGAGTTCATTCTTCCCCGACCAAGCTCCTCTACCAAAAATTCGGTCATCGCTTGTTGAAGGGAAATAGTAATATTCAGGCGGCTGGCGTTACTTCTGCCAATTGCAGGTTTCCAATCTACCCAACCGTAAGTGGCAAGCTTTTTCATCACAATAGAAACATTGCGCCTTGACGTACAAATTACCACTTCAAGCTCCGACAGCGTAACAAAGTGATATTGATGAGGTTCAAAGTGCTTTAACAGTAGATCCAGATACCTAAGATTGACATCGTTCACAAGGCTTCCTAAGCGTTTTTCCAAAGCAAAAAAATAGCATAGTAAGCTTAACAACTAAACTTACTATGCTATATCTAAGCAAATTTAAAGCTCGGGCTTAGCTCGACCAACAGAAGTCAAAAACGTTTGCTACGCCCAGAGAGCACTAAATACTTATTCTTAGAAGCGGTAGTTCATACCTACTGAGAATACATTGATTTCAGTATCAACGGTTCCTTTGCCATACGCTCCTTTTGATACTTCTAGCTCAGGCATCATGTACTCCCACTCAACCTGCAGTGCAAAGTTTTTGGTAATAGCAAATTCAGCACCTAAACCGTACATGCCAGTAACCGTGCTATCAGAAAGCGTGGTATGGCCAGTACTGCCGCCTAAAACCGCATTACTCACTTTTACTTCAGCATTAAAATAGGAAAGGCCAGCTTTCGCAAAAAGATTAAAATGGTCACCGATTGGCAACGTCGCTTTTGGTTGGATGGCTAAAAACTTCATATCGCCAACTGTGACAACTTTGCCGTCTAAAGCATCATAGCCACCAATGGCTGCTTCTAGAGAAATATATTCGTTGAACTTGTAACCACCAAATACTTTACCTGACAGGCTTGAATCATCTTCAAGTTTAAGCTTAGTAGTTGCGGTATTTCCACCAGCGCTGAGTGAACCGTTTACATCACCAAACGATGCTTGACCTACAGATACACCAACGTAAGGAGCTGCGTTTGCAACAGAACATGTTGCTAGAAGGGCTGTCATTAGCCATGTTTTTTTAAACATTGTATTTCACTGCCTGTTTATTATTGAGGTTGTGTTTTGCCCATCCTTAAGCATGCAATGCTATCCATTTCACTTGGTTTCAAAACCAAGTTGATGTTAATGAATAAAAACTCAATAAAACATGAAATATTTAAACACAACTTTGCCACTTTCTTTCTTAATCATGACAATTTAGTCATTTCACAAGCACTGTTGCTTCAACCAATTAGTGAGTTTGATAATTTCCGCCTGCTTGGCTCGGCTCTTTTTATGAATAAAATAAAAGCTGTCCCCCGTCTCTAATCCATGAGAAGGGATATACACCAAATCATGCGCTTTATCTCTTTCATTGAGCATAAAATCATTCGCAAATGCGATGCCTTGGTCATAACGTGCAGCCTCAATTGCCAACAACATATGACTAAAATGTTGAACATCGACATCTTTTGGCAAAGTGTAACCACCCGCTCTGCACCACTCTGCCCAGTCTTTTCCTCTCTCACGATAAATAGAGTCTGTCGACAAAATAGGATATCGCCAAAGCGCTTCTGGAATGGGTTGATCTTGTAACTCTTTCCAAATTTTATGGCTGCATACCGGATACAGCGTTTCCGCGTATAACTTCACCGACATATAGTTGCGCTTTGGCTTCTCTACCGTGATAAAACAATCACCAACGCTATCTGTCTGCTCAGGATCACCAACAACCATATTGAGTGTCAGATCGATTTCCGGATGTAACCGCTTAAAATCAGACAAACGCGGAATAAGCCACTTTACGGCAAGCGAGCTATAAATCGCTAAACGTATGCTGCCTTTGTCCCCTTCTCTCACCTTTTGGCTGGCCATCGCAATAGAGCTAATTGCCGGGCTAATATCCTCTAAATAACGAGCACCAGTATCCGATAAAGAGAGCTTTCTTCCTTGGCGAATAAATAATGACTCGCCCAAATAATCTTCCAATAATCGTATCTGATGACTAACGGCACTTTGCGTCACATTGAGCTCTTCAGCCGCAAGCGAAAAGCTAGAGTTTCGAGCGACAGATTCAAAACAGTGAACCGCTCTGAGTGGTGGCAATTTCATTATCTAAAAATCTCATACTTAAACTAATAAATATCACTTCACTTCATCCTATGACATCACCTACTCTTTGGCAAAGAAAGAGGAGAGGAAATAAGTGAAAGTTACATCGGTCGGCGCAGCTATGCTGCTATTAATTGTTGGGAATCTCATTGCGGTGCTTTCGGACTCTTTAATTAAAAGTGTCGGAAATGAAGTGCCTATTTTTCAGTTTGTCTTTTTCCGACAAATTTCCGCAGTGCTTTTTCTACTGCCTGTCTGCTTGCTGACAAAAAAGACTCATTTTCTTGAAGGATTTAAATGGCATGCTGTCCGCGCTCACGTGTGGTTGCTTGGTGCTATATTTATGGTTTTGGCGATTTCATCTTTACCGCTCGCAACTGCGAACGCAATCTTCTACGCCGCGCCATTGATCATGTTGCCGCTTGCCGCGATATTTTTGGGCGAGCAGCTGTCTAAACAATCGGTCGCGGCTGCGATCATGGGCTTTGCTGGAGTGTTGGTCATCATTCGTCCAGATCAAATCGACTGGGCAGCGATTTCAGCTTTAGTTGTTGCAATTACTTTAGCAATCAATAACTTGCTCATTCGAAAACTGCCAAAAAATCAGTCTGTGATGCAAACGCTATTAATGACAAACTTGGCAGGTATTCCCGTGGCTTTCTTACTTGTTCTGATCGAAGCGGAACCTTGGGACTGGAGTGCTTTCCCTGTCGCTGCTGGCTCAAGTTTGTTCATCATGATTTATGCGGCAACATGTGTGATCGCTTACCGCTCGATTGATAGCAACAAAATTGCCAGCGCTGAATACAGTGGCTTAATTGGTGCCGTGTTTGTGGGATTAATCTGGTTTGGAGAAGTGCCAGACATATTCATGGCAATAGGAACCATTATGATTGTTGTGCCTCTAGTTTGGCTTTCTAAACGAGAGCGTCGCAAGAAAAAGCTGCAAGCTCAGCAAGAGCGAGAACAAAAAGAGGCGCACGTTACTTAAAATTGCGCTCTACCTCAAAGACTAAAAAAACCGAGTCGTAAGTGCTCGGTTTTTTTATGTAGCTCTAATCCATTCTGATGTAAGCGACCACATGAGATAAAAACTGCCTTGCAAAACGATCATTAAACCGGATGCGATATTCATGATCGGCTTCCGATACTAAACGCCAACCTTCAGCAAAGTACTCTTTGATATCATCGACCGCTTCGTCTTCATTTTTGATGTGTTTCGCGTTCCACTGATAAGTGCAAGAGACAACGATCAGCCCACCAACCTTGGTGGTTTTTTTTAGAGCATTGATCACGCTAAGTGGCGACTCACATTGATCAATCACATTTAAACATACGACTAAATCAAAGCGAGATTGGAGAGTATCGAGCTCAAAAGGCTGATTAATTAGCGTCAAATCAACATGAGCACATTTCTGTACGATATCTCTATTCTCTACCTCTAAAGCGTTTAAGGTGTTCACATCGTGAAGATAAGTTAGCTCGACTCGTTGTTCTTCTATTAATAGTTGCTTCAAGCCATCCATCAACCTATTTGAAGGCTCAACCAGCGTCGCTTCTTTAAGGCTAGGTAAGCGTTGCACTAACTCATAATAGTTTCTTCCCAGCGCAGCCCCAACCTCAAGTAGGGAACACGGCTGAACGCCGCTCTCGAGTGCCGTCTGCGCAATAAAGTCAGCGACTTGGGAACAATGTTGTGATGACAAAAAAGAGAGTGGGACTTGTTTTGAGCGACTGGTTATCGTCTCAATCTGCTTATCTTCGATGAACTTGTCGAACCATTGCGCTTCGAAATAACCAGCTAAACCGCGATCGGTCAGGTAAAAATCTTCCATGTTTTTTCCGTTCGTACTTTTAGAAAAGTGATTGTATCGAACGCTGAAATTAACTGGTAATTCTGGCTACACATTCCCACGGGAAAATAGATGAAAACACCGCTTATGTGAAAAAGCCCTTTCATCTCAAAGATAAAAGGGCTTGTTAATTACTTCGGTTGAGGAGCTAGTTATTGCGGAAGAACAACTTTGCCATCTTGAATTGGGAACGTTTTTGTCACTGGCTTGCTCGCTAAGCGAACCGTCGTTGGCGCACCTGAAACTTCATAAGTGACATCGTAACCCACTACTTTTTCAGATGTTGTGTATTCTGTGTGGCACTGCTTTTTCGTCGTTGTCACTACATCGCCTTGTTGCACGTTCTCCTGAATCTTACGACCCGTTAATGCACCAGCGATCGTACCAGCTGCAGTTGCAATCACTTTACCTGAGCCGCCACCGATTTGGTTACCCAATGCCGCGCCAGCTGCTGCGCCGCCGACCGTACCAATTATTTTATTATCATCCGTAGGAGCAACTTGCTCCGTTACTACCACGTCTTTACATACTTGGTGTGGATTTTTCACAGTTTCAGTCACCGCTTCAACCAAAGTAATGTTTGCTTGGGTTGGAGCTGGTGGCGTTTTGTCTTTACAGCCTGCTAGTACAGCAACAACTGCCGTTGCAATTGCGATAGATTTCATATTCATGATTTACATCCCAGTATGGTTTGCTTTGATGAGCGGTATAGTAAATCGCAATTAGGAAATCACATCAGGCGAAAACAAACCCTCTGTCATTAACGAGTAAAGAAACACTGTTTTATAAAAGGTACGTCAAGAAACACTCAACAGAATGTCAACTGAGCTAAAACCGTATCATTACTGATTATGATTAGGCTTGATTAACCTATGAGGCTTATTTTTAAGCCAAGCTTAAAAACAGTTCGTCGTCGGTTAAATACTTATGACGGTGACTCAGGTTACGCACGTGCATAAACATAAAGTCAGGAAAACCAGGAGCAATAATGTTGTTTGGTTCCCAGCATACACCGCCAACAAACACATATCGCCCTTGCTTGTCATCTTCGTGATGGGGGTTATTAAGAGGAGAAGAAAACTCTGCGCGACAACCTTCAACCACACAAACAATTTGTCCTTTAAAAAGGCCGATCACGCGCTTAACAAGATTTGCCTTGATACCACATTTCCATGCCTGCCGAGTTGCCATCTCATAGCCATATTTTCGGATCGCTTTCTTTTGCAAATGTACTACTAGGTTCATTTTGACTCCTGATTCAAGCAATTACGCGAAGCCCAAAGTCATAAAAGCAGATAGACGTCTATACCCGAGTGACCTCATGGTACGTGGGAATAAACTACGTGATTAGACTGAGTTTAGTGTCTGATGAAAATACACCTTCCACGATGCTGTAACGTATCGATTTACACCAATCATAGGCACATAGCACATCAAAAAAACAACCTTATTTTCGAGTGCTTTCCTACGCTGTATCTGGTTACTTCTGCGTATTACTATAACGAAATCACCCTCTACGTTTGTCTATATAAATTTGTCGTAACGATAGAGGGTGCTTATCAAGGATGGGAGGATAACGCCTACGCGTCGATGAGATAGTTTTGACCTTCAGTTTCTAGACGATCAATCAGTTTACGACACTCATTTAAATCAAGAGGTTGCTCGAAGCGGCGCTTGAGGTTCATCAAAAAGAAGATATCTTCACACATGGCTTTCTCAGGTTCGTCACTGATTTTTGCGACTGGTGAACCATTGCACGTGACCATTTTGATCACGATAGAAAGTGGCTGGTAGGCTTCACCCTCTTTATTAATATAATCACCCATGTCGTTCGCAAGAAAAGTACCGATACCAAAACTCACCTGAATACGTCCTTGGAAATACTCGCAAATATCTAACGCTTGTTCGAAGTTAAGTCCGTCGGTAAACACCAGTGTTTTTGTTAACGGGTCTATATTAAGCGACTGATAGTGTGCAATCATTTTTTCACCCCAGCTATAAGGGCAACCACTATCGTGACGTACACCGAAATACGCGTTACTTAGCTCTTCATCAAAGTCTTTAAGGAAGGCATCAATACCAATCGTGTCGGTCAGTGCAATACCTAGTGCACCGTTAAACATTTTTTGCCAACGTTGCAAAGCCACTTTTTGCGAATCTCGCACATTCACCAGAGCTTGATGGCCCATAAACCATTCATGAGCAACGGTACCGATAGGCGTTAAATTCAGTTCTTTTGCTAAGTGGTAGTTGCTTGTTCCTGTCAAACATTCCGGCACTTCCTGGCACAAATATTCCAACATGGTGCGCTGAGCTTGAAAGGAAAAACGTCGACGCGTCGACATATCAGAAAACTTAAAGTTAGTGATGTTACGACGTTTTAGCTCGGATTTTAGGTACCGAATTTTCTCTTCTAAGACGGTGGTAAATTGCGCTACAGGGATATCTGACCAACGCTGACGGCTACGAACTTCAGACACGATGCTCATGATGATCGTTTCGTACAAAATAGTATCTCGCCACAAACCATTGATAGTAATGCGTAACTGGCTTGAGCCATCAGCCATGGCTTTATTATGGAAAGAGACATCACTTTGTGGATTGAAACAGAAATGGCGCAGTGCATCAACAAAGTCAGGATTCAGGTAAGGCGCGACACGCTTAATATATTCGATTTCTTCTTGCGTAAATTGAATGTCTTGCAGTTTAAGAACTTCTGCTTTTACCTCTGGTAGCAGTTCAGAGAGATCTTCCTCGCTACGCACAATAAACTTGTATGACACCATCGCATCAGGGTAAAGCGCTGTTACTGCGCTCATCATATTGACTTTGTAGACATCAAAATCCAAAGCGCTTTGAATGATGCGGGAAGAAAATAGTTTGGTGGTCATTAGGTGCCCTTCTACACGCCCTTCCTGGGTATATAACTTTTTGTTACTAACTAATTTGCGTAAACAATAAACACCCATCTATAGTTTGTCAACTTTTGTTACTAACCACTCATTTTTATAAGGTTTTTCTGTCTAGAATTCGCACACAGATTGTGAATAAGTCAGATTTATTCGTAGATTTATACTCAAGGCGTACTATGAAGCACTACCGAAAACGTTTCGCACAACTCGTTACTTACCCATTGATTGACCACTTGTTATGCGCTAGATTACTTACAAATCAATATTAGGACCCAACCATGATCGTATCTGTCGACATTATTCCATTCAGGCTATCAGGCTGTGCCGATAAGGGATTGGAAGTGTTGTTGATTAAACGTTCAAATCCAAATCGGCCATACCATGGAGTCTGGGCACTACCGGGCGGATTTGTCTTTGATAAAGACTTAACCAGTGAAGGCGGACGCCCGGCCGATGAAAACTTTGAGGCGGCGCGTCGCCGAATTTGCCGCGAGAAAATCCATACTTACCCTCGTCACTTTAGTGAAGCGTTTATCGACGGCGATCCCAAGCGTGATCCAGAAGACTGGAGCTTAAACATTACGCACTACGCCTTGGTCGATCGTAACAATGTAGAGCAAATCAACAATGCTGGTGTACCAGAGTGCCAACTAAAATGGTTTTCGCTACAAGCTATACTCAATGGAGAAGAAACTCTCGCGTTTGACCATCAAAAAACCATTGAAAAAGCGTGGCAGAAGCTTCGTGCATCCATTGAATACACATCGGTTCTTTTGCTTGCATTAGACAAAGAGTTTTTGGTTGCCGACATCATTTCTGCTTATCAAGAGTTTGGTATTGATATTAGCCGAATGACGATTAAGCGCCGCTTGATAGATTCAGGCGTACTAAAACCCACCAATAAAGTCGCTTCTACCAACAAAGGCAAAGGTGGAAAACCCGCAATGGTATATACGCTGACCAGCGACGAAGTAACCTTTTTTCAAAACTGTTTGCGTGGATAAACGCAGGCAATCAGACAGACAAGGAGTCTGCCATGACTGTTCGAGTAAACTATCAAACTACAGCGGTGATCGACGTTGACCCAGAGAAAGGCTTTAGCGAGTTATGTCCAAATGAACTGCCCGTTGCAGGTGCGTTGGAAATCGTACCGGAGCTTCTGAGTAATCATGCCAAAGGCCGATTAAAACTGGTGAGCCGTGACTTGCACCCACCGAAAGCAAAATGGGATGCAGAAACACCAGCCAACATGCTTGAACCCGTCGGTCTACCCAATGTGGATATAAAATGGAACCGCCATTGTGTGCTTGGCACAACAGGTTCAGAACTTTTAGACGGTTTACCACCTGTTTTGGACTATGATTTTCAAGTTAATAAAGGCATGGATCCTGATGCGCATCCTTACGGTATTTTCTTCCATGATATTGCCGATACTAAAACGACAGGCGCACATGAATTTCTAAAATTCAACGGGATTGATACCCTAGTGATCGGTGGTCTTGCGCTAGATTTTTGTGTGAAGAAATCCGTCATGCAAGCACTGGATCTTGGCTACAATGTGGTGGTCAACCTTGCTTCAACTCGCGCAGTGCTGCCTGATAATATTGAAAATGTGCTGACAGAGCTCAAGGATCAAGGCGCATTATTTGTCGAAAAAGCGGATGACATCATCGTAGAAAAATTCGCCTAGAGGCATGAAACAAATGGATAGGGATTTCACCATGCATCAACATGAAAAATTGAATTACGTTGAATTTGGTTCCACCAATATTAACGCTACAAAACAATTTTTTGAGCGTACCTTTGACTGGACCTTTATCGATTATAGTCCTGAATACTCTGCATTTTCAGGACAAGGGTTAGATGGCGGATTCTTCAAATCTGAGTTTGTAAACCAAACCGCAAATGGTGGCGCACTTTTAGTGTTTTATAGCTCAGATATTCAAGCCACGCAGATAAAAGTTGAGCAGCATGGTGGAAAAATTATCCGCCCTATTTTCGAATTTCCCGGCGGCTGCCGATTCCACTTCACCGAACCAAGTGGAAATGAATTCGCAGTATGGTCGGAGAGCCATTAGTACTTACCCCAACACCACTTCCACACCTAGCTTTTTGATTTTCTCAAGGTCGCTTTTCGGAGCGGCTTTGTCGGTTAACAACACCGATATTTCGTTGGTATTGCCAATTGAAGATGGATAAATCTGTCCAAATTTACTGGAGTCCGTCAGTACGATGTTACGTCTATTCTTTGCCAGAATGGCCTCTGCGATATCGGCACGCATCATGTCTCGGCTAGTAAAACCAGTGTCTTGGTGAAATCCGTCGATACCCAAGAAAGCCGTGCTGAAGTGAATGTTCTCAATACACAACTTGGTTAATGGTCCAACTAAGCTCTCGCCTTGATGCTGATACACACCACCAAGCAAGATGATGTTAGCTGAGGTGTTACGGATGAGATGGGCGATGTACGCCGATGGGGTAATGATGGTCACATCGCCGCGTTCAGCTAAAGTGCGAGCCAAGAGCGCATTAGCACTGCCGCCCTCTATCAATACGGTTTCGTTTGGTGATACCAAGTCCGCCGCTTTATTTGCAAGTGATTGTTTAATATCGAAACGGACTTCTAATCGGGTATCAATATCATCACTTTGCAATGCGGTAGCTGCGCCGTGTACGCGCTTTAGATAGCCCTGTTGCTCCAGAAAATTCAAATCCTGCCTGATGGTCACGCCCGACACGCCGATAATGTCAGAAAGCTCCGTCACTTGAACGCGTTTGCGGTCATTAACTAATTGCAGGATTTCATTTTGTCTTGAGTTCACAGGCTCGCTCCTTTTTGATGAGCTTGCAGTATACGCCCGAACACTTTCATATGAAAGCAGCCTGTGAACGATAGAAATAAGCTAAGTCGCGTTACACCGTAAGCTCAAGACGGTTGCCGTCCGGATCTAACACGCAGCTTTCGTAGTAACCATCACCCGTTTGTCTCGGACCGTCGATCCATTGGTAGCCATCATCTACTAAGGTTTTGGTTAATTGAACCACTGCCTGCTCTGATCCTAAAGCGAAGGCAAAGTGTGCTAATCCTGTTACCTGCATCGCATGAGATTTTTCACAAGCGGTCACACCTTCCATCGACATTAACTCCAATCGTGCTCCACTTTCAAACGAAAGAAAGTAAGATGAAAACTGCTTAGTTGGATTGTGGTATTTATCGTTAGACACCGCGTTAAAATATTTCTCATAGAAGGCTTTTAACTCTTCCAAACGTTCTGTCCAAATCGCGATATGTTCAATTTTCATTAGGATTCCCCTTAGCTCTTAACTGCGCTCAATCTAACGAGGAAAAGCAGCACAAAAAAGAGAGCAAATCACCACCGAGTTGTTCCTGTTTTATGTCCGAACTGCTCATCGATGAGTCATTAAATCTATGGTTGGAGTTGTGTTTGAGCGAAAGTGATGTCCATAATGGCGCAAAGTTTTACAGGATAAAATGATGGAAGAGATTTACTTCGCAGGCGGCTGCCTTTGGGGCGTGCAAGAATTTATGCGCCACCTTCCGGGCGTAATTGGCACCGAAGCAGGACGAGCAAATGGCACGACGGATAACACTCAATCCGAATACGATGGTTACGCAGAATGCGTGAAAACCCAATTCGACCCCGAACAAGTTTCGGTTGAAACTTTAATGGGGTATCTGTTTGAGATCATCGACCCGTACAGCGTTAACAAGCAAGGTGAAGACGTAGGTGAAAAGTACCGTACAGGTGTTTATAGCCAAAACGAGCAACACCTAACGATTGCTAAAGCGTTTATCGCAGCAAGACCGGATGCCGATAAAATCGCCGTAGAAGTACTGCCGCTCACAAACTACGTGCCAAGTGATGATGAGCACCAAGACCGACTCACGCGATTTCCAAACGACTACTGCCATATCCCGTTAGATTTGCTGCATAAATATAAAAATTAATGGCCAGCTTTTATCGCTGTTTCTATTATCTCAAACTAAGAGGCGCAACGCCTCTTTTTGCATCCTAACCAGGGCTATTGATCCTCCTCCAGTTCATTTTCATGTCTAGTTATTTGTTTCAAAATAACTGGAATATAAATCACATAATAAATTTTATAATATTCCGCATTATTAATGACGGCTATCACACTTAAGATTGAGTGATACAAAAGTATAGTTATTGGTTTTTTTTTACTATTTCCGAAAACCACTTCATTAATTAAATTTGACTCATTACTTCAGTACCAATGAGTCATAAAATGATTACAGAACTAACAAACGTCAATTTAATTAACGGCAACCTTCAAGCAAATAATAAAAAAGAAGTCTTTGAAGAGCTAGCACAGATGCTATTCGAAAATAATCGAATTAGTAGCAAAGAGGATTTTTTAACCGACATCGAAGCACGTGAAGCATTAAGCGTGACTTCAATGGACGGCATCGCCTACCCACACGCAAAAAGCAAAGCGGTTACAGAGCCTGCAATCGCCGTTGGCGTAAAGCACGAAGGCATCGAGTATGGCGACGAAGAGGGAGTCAAACCAACCGTATTCTTCATGATTGCTTCACCTGATAACGGTACCGACCACCATATTTATGTTCTTCAAGAATTATTCGGAAAATTTAGCGAAGAGTTTATTGAAGATATTCATAACGCAAAAGACGAAAACCAAATACTAAATATTTTAATTAATTCATAAGGCGTGAAATTATGAGTACAATCACAGCTCAAGCTAGTAATAATAGCGATTTCAAAAAAATCCTAAGTACCATGAAAGGTCACCTTTTATTCGGTACTTCTCACATGCTTCCATTTATCGTTGCGGGTGGTGTACTACTGGCTCTGGCGGTAATGGCATCCGGTAAAGGTGCGGTTCCTGCAGACGGGTTATTGGCTGATATTTCTAATATCGGTATTAAAGGTCTGGTGTTGTTCCCAATTATTCTTGGTGGCTTCATCGGTTACTCAATTGCAGACAAACCAGCACTAGCGCCAGCGATGATCTCTTCTGGCATCATGGCTGACATGGGCGGCGGCTTCCTAGGTTGTATCGTCGCTGGTTTTATCGCTGGTGGTGTAGTTCTACAACTTAAGAAGATCCCTCTTTCTGCTAACATGACTGCGTTGGGCGCTTACTTCATCTACCCACTTGTTGGTACGCTTATCTCTGCAGGTATCGTTCTATGGGGTATCGGTGAGCCAATCAAGATCTTCATGGCTTCTATGAACGAATTCCTAGCTTCTATGGCTGGCGCTTCTAAAGTGGTTCTAGGTACGATTCTTGGTGGTATGACTGCATTCGATATGGGCGGTCCAATCAACAAAGTAGCAACGCTATTCGCTCAAACTCAAGTTGATACTCAACCATGGCTAATGGGTGGTGTTGGTATCGCAATCTGTACGCCTCCTCTAGGTATGGCGCTAGCAACATTCCTATTCAAGAAGAAGTTCACTAAGCAAGAACAAGAAGCAGGTAAAGCAGCAGCAATCATGGGTTCTATCGGTATCTCTGAAGGTGCTATCCCATTCGCAGCAAACGACCCTGTACGCGTTCTTCCTTCAATCGTTGCTGGTGGTATCGTTGGCTGTGTGTTCGGCTTCCTAACAGACGTACTGCTACACGCTCCATGGGGCGGTCTAATCACAGCTCCTGTATCAAGCAACATCCCAATGTACGTTGTGGGTATCGCACTAGGCTCACTAACAACAGCAGTTATCGTTGGCTTCTGGAAACCAGTTGCTGAAGAAGAAGCAGAAGACGAAATCGTAGAAGCAGCACCTGCACAAGCTCAAGCGGCTCCAGCAGCAGGCGAAGGCGAGTACGACATCGTAGCAGTAACATGTTGCCCATCTGGCGTAGCACACACATTCATGGCAGCGAAAGCACTAGAGAAAGCAGGTGCAGCAGCGGGTCTGAAGATCAAAGTAGAAACTCAAGGTCAAAACGGTATCCAGAACCGCATCACTGACCTAGATGTAGCAAACGCGAAGCTGGTTATTCTAGCTCACGATATCCAAGTAAAAGACGCTCACCGCTTTGCAAAAGCAAACGTTGTTGAGTGTTCAACGAAAGAAGCGATGCGTAACGCAGCGACTCTTGTGAAAGCTTAAACCTTAAGCTCCTCCCCCTAAGAGCCCTTTCCCCCAAAGGGCTCTATTTATTATCGAATAAGTCAATTCAAATCAATCCCTTCCACTAATGACAGTGTCATTTCTGCCGCTGAGACTTCTTTGCAACCCGACGAATTTTGCCCGCACCACAACGGCGTAAATTCATCTCGGTTTTGCTTCTCCATAAGCGCTCTTAACTGAGTCATTTCAATGGATGCGTATGGGAATTTCGGCGCAGACTCACAGATGTAACCTAGCTCCGACATCGCGCGATTCACAATACCTCTCGCTGGTCGGCCCGAGAAAACATTGGTCACAGCGGTATGTTGCGCGCGTTCACTAGCAATGGCATATCGATGTAAAGACGATGTTTTCGCCTCATCACACAACAAATAGGCGCTGCCAACTTGAACGGCACTCGCTCCTAATCTCAACGCGGCTTCCACACCGCTTTTATCAGCGATTCCGCCTGCAGCAATAACAGGCAAATTCACCCGTTTGGAGATTTGTGGTAATAACGCCATCAGACTTAATTGAGTAGTTAAATCATCCGATAAAAACATGCCTCGGTGTCCACCAGCCTCCAAGCCTTGGGCGATAATACCGTCAACGCCTTTTGCTTCCAGCCAAAGTGCTTCATCCACCGTGGTTGCTGTCGAAAGGATCTTCCCTCCCCAGCCTCGAATTCGCGCTAATAAGTCATCGGTTGGCAAACCAAAGTGGAAACTGATCACTGGCGGTGCAAATGGTTCAATCGCGTCAGCAATATCATGATTGAAAGGCATTCTTGTCGGAGCGTTTGGCTGCTCCTGCACGGTTGCACCAACTTCAGCAAAATACGGTTGCAGCGTTTTTTGCCACTCTTCGTGCTTGTTGGCGTCATATTCCGGCATTTCATGGCAAAAGAAGTTGAGGTTGAACGGTCGGTTGGTTGCCTGTTTGATAAGTTGAAGTTCTTTTACGATGGCGTCTTTGTTCAGCATTCCACAAGGTAACGAGCCAAGCCCGCCAACATTACTGACAGCTATGGTCATTTGGCTGTCTTGCACGCCGGCCATTGGTGCTTGAATAATCGGTAACTCTGTTCCAAAAAGTGTATTAAATGCGTTGTTTTTCATGATCCTTCCTTGAAAACTTAATCTATACCAGTGGTGGCTATGCTCCATAGTTATCCAGACTAGACTTTCACATGATTAACCACTTATAAAGTTAAAGTGATGCATTTGTGCGCTATGCACTTTTGATAGAAATGACAAAGGGAGCCTATGGCTCCCTTGATGTAGTGGCGAACAAGAATTGAAATGGCTATCGTGCTACATCTGATTCAAGCTCTAATTCTGCAACAGAAAGCATGGCAAACTCTTCCTCGGCGGTTGCTGCCACCAATTTGTTGCGGCTGTACAACCCATAATAAACACCACCGATAAGAAACAATCCCATTGTCATGAAAAAGGCTGAGGGATCAAAAGCATAAACACCTGTCATTGCGATCAAAGAAAGCACCAGAGAAATACTCGAAGTGATTACCCCGCCAGGCGTTTTATATGGGCGAGCTAACTCCGGCTGTTTAATTCGCAATAAAATATGGCTCAAGGACATTAATGCGTACGATACCGTCGCACCGACAACTGCCATCGCCAAGATTAAGTCCCCCTCTCCCGTAAGGGAAACCAAGAACCCAAAAACGCCCGGAACAAAAAGCGCACGAGAAGGCACTTTTTTGTCACTGGTTAGTGACAAAGTTTGCGGTAAATAACCCGCGCGGGAAAGCGCAAACACCAAGCGACTGTAACCATAAATGATAGAAAAGAAAGACGCGATAAGGCCTGCCAATCCAAGTAGGTTCACGGCCATTGCTACCGTTGAATTGCCTGTAAGCTTCAGCGCGTCAACTAATGGCACAGCGCTATCGCCTATGACCTTTGAACCAACCGCACCAGCCAAAAGAACGACCACCAGAGTTGCGGTTAGCAATAAAAACAGCATCGCACCAATGATGCCTTTTGGAACATCTTTCGCCGGGTTTTTTGCCTCCTCTGCTGCTAAAGGCACACCTTCAACCGCAAGAAATAACCACATCGCAAATGGCAACGCAGCCCATACGCCATACCACCCAAACGGCAAGATTTCTGTTGCCTGAGCCGTCGCCGGAGCAATATCGAATAAGTTGTTCACATCAAAGTGACCAATAAGCACACCAGCAGTAATGAGAATAGCTAGCACAGCCAAACCGCTGATGACCATCATTACTTTGAGAGCTTCGCCAACACCTGCCATATGAATAGCGATAAAGACGGCGTAGAAAAGTGCGTAAACAACAGGGCCATCGATACCAACCAATTCATTTACTGCAGAGCCAATAAAAATTACTATCGCAGCAGGCGCGAGCGCATATTCAATCAAAACTGATAAGCCAGTGAAAAAGCCGCCTGTCGGCCCCATCGCCTGTCTTGCGAAGCTGTAACCACCACCCGCAGCAGGAATCGCCGCAGACATTTCAGCTAAAGACAATACTAGCGTGAAATACATTACTGCCATCACGATAGCAGCAATAAGAAAGCCTCCCCATCCTGCTTGAGCGATGCCAAAGTTCCAACCGGCGAAGTCACCAGATATAACATACGAGACACCTAAGCCAGCAAGTAAAACCCAACCTGCGGTGCCTCTTTGTAGCTGCCTTTTGGCCAAGTACTCCTGATGTTTAGACATAGTAAATCCTTCTACTTTGATGAAATTAAAAAGTTGTCGCTGTGTTTATCTTCAATGCTTGCGCCACTTGGCTCATTGATGTCGGAGCGATCTTTCAGGTTCACTCCTGACAGTTGTAATTTTCGAGCCTCCTTGAGCAAGTAAAATGCGCGTTCACAGGCATCGTCATAATTGAGCCCCTGAGGGCGCACATTGGAAATGCAGTTTCTTTGGGAATCTTTAGAGCCTCGTTTAGCCCCCCAAGTGAGATACATACCCATGCTATCCGGAGAAGTTAGACCGGGTCTCTCTCCAATTAAAACCAGCACGGCCTTGGCGTTAAAACATTCACCAACATCATCCCCTACCGCTACTCTTCCTTGCTTTACGATTGTGATAGGTGCGAATTTCCATTGATGTTCATCATCAGCGCTTAAAAGAGAAATCAATCGTGTAACAACAGGCACGGCATGGTTTTGAATTGCGACGGAAGAAAGTCCATCAGCAATAACAATCGCAAGATCAATGTCAGTGTTATGCTCATTTGCTATCGAGTTGAGCGTTTTCCAAGAAGATTCATCGAGCTGCCGTCCTAAATCGGGCCTTTGCAAGTACATAAGCCGATCACTCACTTGGCTGCTCACTACCACTGGAGGCTCTAAGGTATTTTCAAGAATCGAGTAAGAGTCCGATAAACCAGCAACGAGAGAGTCAACATTCAAACTGCAATGCACTGCATCCATAGCTTGGGCATGATCCAGCTGAAATGAGAGTAACTCGTTGGTTGGTACACTGTTTCCGCTGCGACCCAGAGCGATCCGAGCAGAGGTGAAGTCGCGTAACTTGCCCCAAGGGTTGTGTGTGACAACTTCAGACTCGTCTTGTGTGGACTGAGAAATGGTGATCACTTTACCCATGAGAATACCCCTTATTCAGTTGATTAATTGCTCCCGAAAACGAGCGAGAGATTTGCTCACTTAACCGAACGTCTTGCACGCTCTCGAAAATCTGCATCTCCATTAACCATTGTTCAAACTCTGGAGCTGGCTTCAGACCGAGTACTTTTCTTGCGTAAAGGGCATCGTGAAATGAGGTAGTTTGATAGTTGAGCATGATGTCATCAGACCCTGGAATACCCATGATGAAAGAGCACTCGGCCACGCCTAACAGTGTCAGCAAATTATCCATGTCATTCTGATCGGCATAGGCATGATTGGTGTAACAGATGTCGCAACCCATGGGTAAACCAAGCAGCTTCCCACAAAAATGATCTTCAAGCCCAGCACGAATGATCTGTTTGCCATCAAACAGGTACTCTGGGCCAATAAACCCAACAACTGTATTAACCAACAAAGGATCGAACTGTTTCGCGACAGCATAAGCACGAGCTTCGCAAGTCTGTTGATCGACCCCATGAAATGCATTCGCAGACAACGCTGTACCTTGTCCGGTTTCAAAATACATCACATTGTTTCCTACACTACCTCGATTCAAAGACAACGCGGCTTCATGGGCCTCTTTCAAAATCGACAAGTCGATTCCGAAGGTATCATTCGTCCCTTGCGTGCCGCCTATCGACTGAAAAACGAGATCGACTGGTGCACCCATTTCAATGGCTTCGATCGTGTTCGTGACATGAGTTAACACACAAGACTGAGTCGGTATTTGATAGTGTTGAATCACCTCATCCATTAAGTTCATTAACTTAATAGCTTGAGGCACATTATCTGTTGCCGGATTGATACCGATAACCGCATCGCCATTTCCGTACATAAGACCATCAAAAATGGTCGCTGCGATACCGTTGAGAGAATCAGTGGGGTGATTCGGCTGTAAGCGAGTAGACAGGCGACTCGGCAAACCAATCGTATTCCGAAAAGCCGTGACAACTTGGCATTTTTTAGCAACGAGAATCAAATCCTGGTTGCGCATAATCTTACTGACTGCGGCCACCATTTCTGGTGTTAAACCTTGACGAATTTTAGCCAACGTTTCACCATCGGCTTCTTCACTCAGCAGCCAATTTCGAAAATCTCCGACCGTCAAGTGCTCAATCGGTTTAAAGGCTTCAAGGTCATGCGTATCGATAATTAGGCGAGTGATATCGTCGCTTTCGTATGGAATAACCGCCTCGTTAAGAAACGTTTTAAGTGGTAACTCAGACAGCGCCATTTGTGCGACTACACGTTCTGCCGCTGACTGAGCACAAACCCCAGCTAACGCATCGCCTGATCGCTCCGGTGTCGCTTTCGCCATCAAGTCAGCTAATGACTTAAAGGTATAGACTTTACTTCCTTGTTGCCGACGATAAGTTGCCGTCATTGCTCTTCCTCTTCACTATTTGGTTCGCTTTTTGCTGAACTATCAATAAGCTTTAAGAAAGTATTGCCAAATGTGTTCCGTAGCGTTATCAAAAACTGGCAACATTTATAAAACACTAATAAACAATGAGTTACATAAAAACTGCTCCAACATGACTCACAAAAAAGGAATGAGCATCACAAGGATGAGTGACCAAATACCCCAAACCGCACCAATGCTGTGCATCCATCACACAAAGGATGCAAACCAACAAGCTGCAAGCCTAATAAACTGGCAACAGGAATACGATCAACTCAGCGATGGCCGATTTTTAGGTCAAATTCGAGAACGACGATTTCCCAATTTCCATGTATTTCGTGAAGACAGTAACCGCTCACTAAGACAGCAATGCAGGGTTGAAGAGGGAGGAATTTGGTTGGGCTTGAGTGCGGAAAATAAGCCGCTACACCTAAATCACAGTCAGTTTAATGCAAGCCAGCTTTTGCTTAGACAAGGCGGTGCAGATTTTGAGTTAATGACGCCTGAACAGTTTTCTATCTATGGGATAGTACTCGACAGAAAACTGGTTCAAATCATAGAAAAACAGCTCGAGTTAGACGGTATCGGCTGCAACACACCGCACTTAGCGGGACCAACAGAAAAGCACATTCAACAACTTAAATTCTACTTGGGTACTTTGCTCGGTCCCACTGAGTCGCGATGGTCTGACAGCACACATCAGGTGGTTTTAAAAGACATCGTACTCGAACTGTTCTCAATCAGTTCACCAAGCGCAAGCCACCCGATATCAATCTCTCATCGTCAGCATGTGATGCGCCGCATAAAGCAACAGCTACACGACTTAGATTACAGAACTCCGATCACCGTCAGTGAACTGTGTGACGCTGTGCACGTCAGTCGCCGAACACTGCAGTACACTTTTGAACATTGCTGTAATACTTCGCCAAAGCAATTCATACACCGAATGCGGCTGAATCAAGTACGTAGAGTGCTACAAAGCCCTGAAGATAATCGAACAATTGCAGAAATCGCTTTTGACTTTGGTTTTTTTCATCTCGGGCAGTTCAGTCAAAGCTACAAGCGGCTATTTGGTGAGACGCCAACTGAAACGAGAAAATGGGAGTCCAGCAAATAAAATGACAGGCAGTATATTCTTTCAAATTCTGCGTTGGGGCCATTTTATGTAGTCGCAATGATTTGCTGAAACTTAGCATGAAGATCTGTAAGCGCGGCTTCAACATCTGGTTCTGCTCGGCTTAAATGTGCGATTAGCGTCATGAAGTAGCAGTCAAAAATCAACGGCATTTTGTCTTCAAGAACAGAACTTACGCTCGCAGATTGAAACAACTCTTGGTTAAACGACTGGTAATAATCCAAATCCCAAATCACCTCTTTCAACAAGGCTCGGCTCAGCTCGACGTTCGCAAAATAGTAGCGATAGTATTTCTCCGTCAACGCCAAACCAATGTCGATAGCTGTCTTACCTTCCACACTGACTAGCGTCTCTTGGCTGATCTGTTGCAGTTGCGTCAGCATCCCTTCGCGCAAAATCGACAGTTTGGTCGGGAAGTGGCTGAACACCGTACCATCGGCGACTCCTGCTTCTCTCGCAATCTGCCTTGTGGTCGTCATGTCATAGCCATTCTGAGCAAAAGATGCCCACGCGGCTTTTAGGATTTTGTCTCTGGTTTGTTGTCGCTTCGTCATTGATGTATCTGCTTAATGAGCCTGAAAGGATCATACCTTGAGCGGCTGACATTGACAAATTGAGCGCGCTCAATTATAAAAATGAGCATGCTCAATTTCATATAAAAACAAAAGGAATCGCTCATGTACGTATTAAACAAACTAGGCCAAGGATTGATTTTCTTGCCGACCATATTCTGCTTTTCTTATATTTTAAGACCCATATTGATGGTGATTCTCATCCCAGGTGGACTCGCACTTTTGGCGTTAATCGGAGGGACAGAAGTCCGGGCGGAACTCAAAGCCATGCTGCTTGAGGAGCTTTTTGGGTTCAGTCCATCGCACACCACCTCGAAAAAGGCGTGAGTGAGCGAGAAACGTTGGCAAGGTTAAGCAAAAAACAAAACGCGCAGGTATCGAGATCTTAATACCTGCGCGATATAGATGTTCTGACAAGAGGACTGGCGTTAATCAGTATTCATGTTTTGACCGATTCGCCATAAAACGCCACTAGGGTCAAACAAACAACATTCGCGCATGCCCCAAGGTTGCTCGACCAGCTCAGTCAAACGCGAGCCAAATTCCTCATGGCCTACTTTGGATAAGTGCTGATGCCAGCTTTCTGCGTCTTCTACGAGCAAGTGCATCATGAAGTTGTTGCCGTGTTCTGGCTCATAAAAATTCTGTAAAAGAAACGCGCAGCTGCCTTGAGAGAAGTACGCCACATCACCGAAGTCTGACGCCATATCAAAGCCTATCGCCTCATAAAAACGTTTTGAGAGCGCGTAATCTTTCGCTGGAACAAATGATTTGATTTCAACAATATTGAGGTTTTCCATTTCCAATTTCCTAAGCCCTTTTCCACCAAACTGACTGACGTAATCACGCTCTGCGCCTTCTATGCGCCTTGCGTATTTTGCTGCGATGGCAGTGTTACACACTCTACCATTTGCGTTTGTAACCACGTGATGAATTTATGTTCGAGTTCTGTACGCTTTTTATCTTGGCTCAATAAAACATAATTGCAACCTGATAGCACAAAACCAAATGGCGCGACCAAATTACCGCGCTTAATATCGTCCATAACAAAAGGATACGATCCCATCGCCGCGCCTAAGCCATCCACCGCGGCTTGTATGCAAAAATAAAAATGCGCAAATGATTGCTAAGTGCTGCCGTTGAAGGTTTCACAACGTGTTGATTGCTGCCAATCCGCCCAAGCATGTGGTGCGGGATTGGTCATTTTCGGCGCGATGCTGGGCTTAAAGACTTAATGCGCTTGCGATCAGATTTCGACCATAAAAAATGCGGCTACTAGAGCCGCATTACAATCCACAAACCTTCGGTCTGATAAGTGAAACGTTTATTGAGTGATAACGGTTAGCGTGTCCCAATCAATCGTGAAGCGAATTTGTGCCTCAGTGTAGTGGCTCGTTGTACCTTGATCGTACCAGTTACACGCATTGCGAGAGAAACCTTCTTCAACTTCTTTCATGCCAGCTCGTGCGATCATCTCCGTTTTTGGCTCTTCTCCGCGCTCAAATTCTGGTGTGAACACGTACTGGAATTTCGGTTTGAAACCGTAGATCAAACGCGGCAAGTTCTCTTCGGGTAATAGGTTCTCGTTTGAACAACCTGTGTAGTGGTAAACACCCGCCCATTTACCGTAGTACTGGTAATCGTTGGTGTAAATTTGGCTAAGAGAGGTGGTCCACTTAACGCCCATACCGCGTTCCATGGAAGCCTTTGGTTTGGCTGCGGTGACGTAATCCTTACTTGAGTAGCGAGACGTATAAGCCACACCCAGGTCGGTCGTCAACGAGCCAGAAAAACTTGGTGCTGAGCCCGGTGTTGCAGTCGCGGTTAAGCCGATAGACGGAGCAACCGTGGTTGTCGATACGGAAACATCATTGGCTTCGTTTTGCGGTGAGTAATCCTCACTAAATACCGGCGTGCCACCAGCTTGATAGATACTGTAGTCGAACGCAACTGGGTAGTTTTGAGTAAAACGGTCCACAATCGCAGCATCGTAAGTGTGTTTTACACCCGGATTACCTGGTACATAACCATTCCCTAGAGTGATCACGCGAGCCGCTTTTTTGTCGTTCTTTGAATTATGGAATAACTCAACCAGTAACTTCATTTGCACACGGCTACCACGAAACGCGTACGGGAAAAGCTCAGGCTCGCTTTGCATCACGACCTCATAGCTTTTTTTCACGTAACCTTCTAGCGCGATGTCATCAATCAAGACACTTTCTACAACCTTGTTATCAGAAGCAGCGGCAGTAGCGGAAATCCCTAACATTAAGGGAAGCAGTATTTTCTTATTCATTATTTTATTACCTTATTTGGGAACAGTCCCAATTTAAGCTAACACATTGAACAAGTAGCAACAATCAAACGAAAACGATTCACATTATCAATATTTTGACCTACACCCAGAAATGAAAAAAAAACAGCCAACTTACGCTGGCTGTTTCGATGCAGTTAATGAATGACCCGTGCGTCCCCTTTAAACAACTGAGACAGATCGATAGTGAATATCGTCACTGTCGGACGTTTAGGCAGAGCATTTTCGATCGAAAACTCTGGCCCAGCTGGAACGAGGGGGAAGTGAATAGCCGTCGGCCACGTTGACGAAGCTTCATTACCGCTCGGCTCAGATATTGAGAAAGAAAACGCAGGTAAACGGGTCATAACACTTACCTCAAATGACTGATTCGCGGGCTCAAGCGAGCCCGCTTAGGTTTTGCAATGTTATTGTTGTTTTAACACTTACTTAATCACTAACGATTGGTAACGTTAGATATCAAGTTCTTTGTCTTCAACGTGGTTGGTGATCATCGCTTCAGTGGTGATCATCAAGCCAGCAACAGACGCTGCGAATTGAAGCGCTGAGCGTGTTACTTTCGCAGGGTCCAAGATACCCATTTCGATCATGCTGCCGTATTCACCTGTTGCAGCGTTGTAACCGTAATCGGCATCACCCGCTTTGACAGCATTCGCTACGACTGAAGCTTCGTCACCTGCGTTAGTTGCGATTTGACGGAGAGGCTCTTCCATCGCACGTAGCGCAACTCGGATACCCACGTTTTGGTCATCGTTGTCACCTTTTAGATCCGCCAATTCTTTCGCGATCTTAGTTAGGGCAACACCACCACCAGCAACAATACCTTCTTCAACCGCTGCGCGAGTAGCGTGTAGCGCATCGTCCACGCGGTCTTTCTTCTCTTTCATCTCAACTTCAGTTGCAGCGCCGATCTTGATCACCGCTACGCCGCCAGAAAGCTTCGCAACACGTTGTTGAAGCTTGTCTTTGTCGTATTGAGAAGTGGTTGTTTCGATTTGTTTTTCAATCGAAGCCACACGATCAGCAATCGCGCTTGCTTCTGCTGCGCCACCCACAATAGTTGTTGTGTCTTTGGTGATGGTCACTTTCTTCGCGCTACCTAGTTGCTCTAGCGTTGCTTTTTCGAGTTCTAGGCCGATTTCTTCAGAGATGACCGTACCTGCGGTTAGTACCGCAATGTCTTCCATCATCGCTTTACGGTTGTCACCAAAACCAGGTGCTTTCACCGCAGTCGCACGCACGATGCCGCGCATGTTGTTCACAACCAATGTCGCTAGCGCTTCACCTTCGATATCTTCAGCAATGATCAATAGCGAGCGAGAAGATTTCGCCACTTCTTCTAGCACTGGCAATAGCTCGCGGATGCTGCTGACTTTTTTGTCCACCAATAGGATGTAAGGGTTGTCTAGCTCTACGCTGCCATTTTCTTGGTTAGTGATGAAGTATGGCGACAAGTAACCGCGGTCGAATTGCATACCTTCAACCACAGACAATTCGTTGTCTAGACCTTGGCCTTCTTCAACCGTAATCACGCCATTGCGACCCACTTTTTCCATCGCTTCTGCAATGATTTCACCGATCGCGCGATCGCTGTTTGCAGAAATGCTACCCACTTGGGTGATGGATTCTTTGTCGCTGCATGGCTTAGACATTTCACGTAGTTTCTCAACCGCCGCTTCAGTGGCTTTGTCGATACCACGTTTTAGGTCCATTGGGTTCATGCCAGAAGCTACCGCTTTAAGACCTTCGTTGATGAAAGATTGCGCCAGTACAGTAGCCGTCGTTGTACCGTCACCCGCTTCATCATTCGCTTTGGACGCCACTTGTTTCACCATTTGTGCGCCCATGTTTTCGAACTTGTCTTTCAGTTCGATTTCTTTCGCTACAGACACACCATCTTTGGTAATGGTTGGCGCGCCGTAAGATTTATCAAGCACAACGTTGCGGCCTTTAGGGCCTAGTGTCACTTTTACTGCATCCGCCAGTAAGTTCACACCTTTCAGCATTTTTTGACGTGCGTCATTAGCAAATAATACGTCTTTTGCAGCCATAATTATCTCCTCAAAAAACTACTACAAAAATAATTACTCAACGATTGCTAACACATCAGATTCGGACAGAATCAAGTATTCTGCGCCGTCAATTTTCTCGGTTTTCACGCCGTAACCGTCATTGAAAATGATTTGGTCGCCCACTTTGACTTCCATCGCAGCGCGTTCGCCATTTTCAAGGCGTTTACCTAAACCAACAGCAATGACTTTCCCGCGGTTTGATTTTTTCACCGACTGAGAAGTTAAAACGATTCCCCCTTCAGATTTATTTTCCACCTCTTGTCTTTCAACAATTAGCTTGTCATTTAAAGGACGAATTTTCATTTTTAAGTGCCTCCTACTTGGAACCAAAAATAAAAGACAGAATAAACATCAAGATGGATTTGCGAGTCGACCGCTCGCTTTCGATGAGAATAATAAGGTCGAAAAATTGGAGTTCAAGAGGTGGATTTCATAAAAATTTTTTATTGAATTGAATAAAATCTTCTATCGAAACTTTTGACATTCACGACCACTTAAAACCTCTTTATGATGGAAAATGTGTTCAATCAAATCTAGAGTGGTTACATACTCTTAAAAAGGATAATCAAACAATGAAAAAGGTCTTATCTCTGTTTCTTGCAACATTGTGCGTTGGCTTGCTTCCTCCCAACGTGGCGGCTTCTGAGCGTGCTGATCAAGGGTGGCAACTGATTGAGAAAGGCGCAATGATTGTCGATGTACGCACGCCGCAAGAGTTCTCTGAGGGGCATTTAGACAATGCGGTCAATTTCCCTCTATCTGAGCTTGATAAACATTTCCAAGACGTCGATAAAGATCAAGCGATCGTATTGTACTGCCGCAGTGGTAACCGCTCTGGTAAAGCGTATCAATATTTGCAATCACAAGGGTTCACGAATCTGCACAATGCAGGTGGCTTAGAAGAACTGCAAGACGCCAAATAATCATCTCTGTTCTAATTTCAAAAATAAAAGTGCAGAGGGCGTTGCAGACTTATTGCAACGCCCTCTGTTACTAAATAAATCTCTTCCGCTACTACTCTATTTGGGCCCGGCCTCAAACTGAGTCAGGTTATCCGATATCTCAAGCCACGGCGCTTTGGACGCGACAAAAATATGGAAATTTGGCTTGTGGGATGGAGCATCATCCAAGACACCTAGGCGAATATTGACAATCCCATTGTTCTTTTTCGAATACAGGCTCGACCCGCAATGGCGACAAAAACATAACATGGTATTTTCGCTTTTCTGATAAGTTTGAATATCCTCTTTTCCTTGGATAATGAGCAACTTATCTAGAGCAATACCGCCCGCCGATGAATAGTCAGAGCCAGTAAATTTTCGACATTCCGAGCAATGGCAATTTCCCATGTACTTGAATTCATCTGCCACTTCCAATTTCACCTTACCACACAGACATGAGCCTTTGAGTACTTCCATTTGAGTCCCTTTTTGTTATGAATCTAATTGAATTAGACGAATACACCGACACCATGCCACTGCAATGCGAAAAATTAAAGGCAGGTAATACAGGTTTTCAAAAATGAAACGAAAATGTAAAACACTCTACTCAGAGGAAAGATAGGTGTGCTCAGAACGTGAAAGCCCAAGCTATTGTCGATACAAAAACACCAAGCAAGACGCTTGGTGTTTTCTTAATATTTTGTCTAACACAGTCATCGCTCTTAATAAGAGACGCCGTGTTGAGAAAGTGTAGTGCTTAGAAAATGCAGTGCTTAGTAAAGCTGGTGGCTTCGTTTGCACTCCAGTCACCTTTTGGCTTATCTTTCAAGTTCTCACACCATTGCTCGCTGCCCACACCATCTTGAAGAACACAGTGCTTCGCAAAGTCTACTGCATTGTCTGCTGTCCATTCTGTTTTTGGCTTATCGCGCATGTCGTTACACCAGCCTTCAGTGCCCACTTCATCACTACAAGCGGTTAAAGCAGAAGCCGCCAACATCAGCATGACTAGTTTTTTCATAAATTTAAGGTTCCAGTTGCAAACAATATTAAAATAAAACTCAATCGCTTCAACAAATGCCCATTCAACGGTCTGAACTAAGCAGTCACTTGTTGAAGTGACTTTTGTATCAACTATAACGAAATTATCAGTCTACGTGTTAAGACACCGAAAAATTATTGAGCCAAGCTGCGTAAATGACACCATAAACACCTATAGGCAGCGCGCTTGCGTTAATGCGCTGATCTTAGAAGACCCCGTGCCAAAACATGATAAACGTAACTCTAACGCCATTTGCTCAAAGTGCTCGACCACCGCTTGAGTGCTTATGGTAGCCGCTTTCAAGACTGCGCCCGCTTGCCCAACGAGATTGGCGCCCAAATGTATGGCTTTCGCCGCTTCAAGTCCGTTGTGCACACCACCTGAGGCGATCAAAGGTAATGTAGGATGCTGTGCTCGTATTTGAGTCAAACATTTTGCCGTTGGGATGCCCCAATCGCGGAAAAGTTCGGCTGCACGCTGCATTTTCGGGTTATCTTGGCAATAGCCTTCAACCGCGCTCCAACTTGTGCCACCCGCGCCCGCTACGTCAATGGCATCCACACCGGCGTCAACCAATCGCTGCGCAACGTGACCACTAATACCAAAACCGACTTCTTTAATAATGATCGGAACATTCACGCGAGATTTAAGCTGCTCGATAGCGTGTAAGACCCCAACCCAATTATGGTCGCCATTTTTCTGAAACGCTTCCTGCATTGGGTTTACGTGTACAAACAACGCATCCGCTTGAATGGATTCAACCGCACGCTGCGCATTATCAAGTTTACCTTTGTCGCGCAACTGAGCGGCTCCAAGGTTGGAATAAAGCGGCACATCTTTGGCTAAATCACGAATGGTTTTACCTAGACCTGCGTGTTGGCGCTCTTCTAAGCTAATACGCTGCGACCCCACGCCCATCGCAATGCCTAATTCACTGGCAGCTTCAGCCAAACGACAATTGATCACTTCAGCGTCTTTCGCTCCACCTGTCATCGAGCTAATCAAAAACGGCAGCGCCAGTCGGTGGCCAAGAAACTCTGTCGACAGGTCGATCGCCTGAAAGTCACATTCTGGCAGCGCGCAGTGTTCAAACTCGACAGACTCAAAGCCCGCCGTTTTATGCTTCATGCTCATGTCATGATGTAAAACAGCGTCTAGATGTAAATCTTTTCGGTTAGTTTGCGGAGCCATAATGCCACCCTAAAGTTAAACAGTCGCGCAGTATTGCGATCCTTATCAGTAACGTCAATGCGAATTTTCTGAATTCACGAGATTACTTTTCCGAAACCAGTAATGAATCACGACTTACTCTGACATTATAGGAAGAGAAACTCGCCTTCCGTTTTAAACAAGCAGGCGAGTGTTTCACCAAGTTGAAGTAATCAGCGTGCGAGACACTACGATAAAAATGGGCCGCATACTTCTCTAATTTACTTTGCGCTTTCTGACAGAATCAGAGACACAACGGTGCTTGTGGTGGTTGGAGCAAACTGCTCAGGATCATCACAGAATTGAATTTTCCCTTTTTCTTCAACGTGGAACAACGGCACTACCGAGTTCCCTTTGTGATGCGCTAAATAGTCTTGATACGTAAAGTTGTCGCTCAATTTCGTGTGTTTTATCTCTGCACCGCGGCTCAACAAACTGGCCAGCTGGGTATAGCTTACGTTACCGCCCATCAGCAATTTACCGTGGTACTCCTGAGCCACGGAGTGCTTCTCGCTACCATTGCCGTTGGTTTTCACTTTTTGCAAGCAGTGAACTTTATCTTCACCAAACTCGTCGACAAATTGCATGCAAGCCATAATGTTGAAATGCTGGTCAGGTGTTAATGCAACGACTTGTCCCACCCCTATCAGGTTCAAATTGTCATCTGCGTGACTAGAAATCGGATTCCCGTAGTAGTAATCCAGCCCCAACATACGAACTTGACTGATGTATTCCCAGTTAGAATCGGTCATCAATATGCGGCGGTCATAACGTGCCAACGCTTGACCAATTTCTCTGGCTACTCGGTTAGCACCAATCAACAAGAAGCCGCGTGGCGCTGGCTCCGCGACGCCCAACATCAATGCGACAGGACGTGCCGTTGCACTTTGTAAAACAACCGTTCCGATGATCACCATGAAGGTCATAGGAACCAGTAAAATCGCTTCATCAATACCGTATTCGGTCAATTTGATCGCGAAAAGAGAAGAAATAGAGGCAGCGACAATACCGCGCGGTGCAACCCAAGACAGAAACAGTTTATCTTTAAGTCTCAAGTTACTGCGGATGGTTGAGAGGAAAATCGACAACGGGCGCGACACCAACTGCATAAATACAAACAGCAATAACGCGCCACTACCCAGCGCAGCAAAATCATCCAAGCTAATGCGTGCAGCAAGGAAAATAAATAGGCCGGTGATCAGCAATATGGTCAAGTGCTCTTTAAAGTGCAGAATTTGTTGAATATTGATGCCCTTTGCGTTGGCAAGCCACATACCCATTACAGTAACCGTGAGTAATCCGGCTTCAGACTCAATATGGTTGGAGACGGAAAATACGCCGAGCACGATCATCAAAACCGCAAATGGCTGCAAGTATTCCGGTAGCCACGCACGGCGCATAATCGTTGCGACTGCTGCGCCGGAGGCCGCACCAAGAATGACGCCCACGGCAATGAGCGTCCCGAACACTTCGACGCTATTTATCGCGCTGTGCGATACGATGAACTCATAAACCATCACAACAAAAAGCGCACCGAGTGGATCAATCAAGATCCCCTCCCAACGCAAAATATTAGCAAGCGTACTGTTAGGCCTTACCGTCCGAAGAAGTGGCACGATCACCGTCGGACCTGTTACCACGGTTAAACTGCCGAACAACATGGCGAGCTCCCAAGTAAAACCGAGGAAATAGTGCGTCGCAATACTGGTTACTGCCCACGAAATGATGGCCCCGATGGAAACGATACTCCAGACTGAGCCACTCACACCGCGAATTTCTTTAAAGTTTAGGGTCAAGCTGCCTTCGAAAAGAATCACCGCAACCGCCAATGAAACCAAAGGAAAGAGCAAATTCCCTAAAATCTCATCTGGATTTAACCACTGCATAAATGGCCCGACAATCAACCCAGCTAGCAGCAAAAATAAAATCGCTGGTAAGCGCAATCGCCATGCCAACCACTGACAACCTAAACCAATGACCCCAACCGCTGATAGAACCAGCGCTTCATTACCCACTTGCATTAATCATTTACCTGTTTTGTCTTTTTTCGCGTGAATGCGCTATACCCAAATAACCTCGGGCGTGCGGTTCAATAAGCATGACTTGGCATGCAGACTAAACGGCTTACCTTCGACTCTTCGACAGCACGCCTCTGAAATGCACATTTTTGAGGTCACTTGGGTATCGCATCAGAATTATGAATATAGTTGAACCCCAATGACTTAACGACTCATTTCTGTTCATCAGATCTTAAAGTGACACACAAGTATGTCGCTTCGTCGAATTCATCATTACGCATTGAGTTTCATTATGTAGAATGATTCTTAAAGAAAGCGCGGAACCTAGCACTATATGAAGCTAAGGCAAAGCGCTTGGACTAAGCTTTAGCGTACGTGCTCAAAGTTAAGAATCGTGTGTCACGCGACGTACGCAAGGAGAAATGGATTGTACGTAATACTAGCACTGTTCATGGCGTTGCTCGCCATCCTCATCGGAGTGAAAGCCGCCAACCGAGCAGCACTTTTAGAAAAAGAGCTAACCAAACTTCGTGAAGAGGTAACATCACTGCGAGTCAGTCTAAATAAGGACTCGAACCAACCAACGCGTCAACAATCCAGCGTTGAAGAGGTAACAAAAGAGGCAAACTCCTCATCCTCTAAGGAGCATGACCCGATTACCGACCGAGCATCTTATCCAAACACGACACATCAAGCTCAATACCAGGCAAGCGAAGTTCAACTGGACGTTTTTAGTCAAGAACAAGAGTCTGTATTGCCAAGTAGAGTGCAGAGTCTGTTTAGCAACATTCAAGAAAACTGGTTGGTTTGGGTGGGCGCGCTGGCAATGCTAATTGGTGGGGGGTACCTCGTACAGGTTATTGGTAGTCACATTGAATTTTCGCCATTTATGCGTGTGTCCTTTGCGTTTGTACTCTCGTTACTTATGGTGCTTGTTGGCGAATGGTTCCACCGCAAAGAACAACAAAATCCTCAACGAGCAACACGAGCCCAAGGCTTTACTTATGTGCCTGCCGCCGTTACCGGAACCGGGCTAACTGGCATTTACTGCACGGTTATCTTTGCGTTTGTTGTTTATCAAATGCTGACGCCTAGTGTCTCGCTTATCATCTTAGCCGCTGCCGCATTTTGCAGCTTGGCTCTATCTTTACAGCAAGGGCCGTTGATGGCGGTGCTTGGTCTGATTGGTGGATACACCGCACCGTTATGGATTGGTGGAAGCGAGCCTAATTACTTCTTACTGGCTGGGTATATCAGCGCGATCTCGGTCGCGGCAACATTGCTAATGCAAAAAGTACGTAGTGCATGGATTTCTCCAAGCATCGCGCTTCCACATGTTGTTTGGATGCTGTTGCTCATTGAAAGCATGCCGCTTGAGACACTTTTTTCTTGGCTGGCTATTTATCTCTCCATTACGCTCTATCTTATTTTCGCCGTTCCAAGACTGGGTTGGACACTCAATCCTCGTTATCATCACTGCCAGAATAAGTGGACAAATCCGCCGACCGCTACCTCTCTCGCGATTGCGTTATTGACCTTTTCGGCTGTCACCAGAATGCCAGAATTGGACACACTGCAAATGGTGTACTGTTATGCGCTGCTCGTTGCGACAGTATGGCTCCCAGCGGTTCGCACAGGTTGGTCATTGCGCGTATTTTTGCCTTCCATATTGGTCTCTGCGACCGCACTTGTTGTCCTCACTGTCGCGTTTGACGCTTTGTATATGCCAGAACATGGTGCCAGTATCTTACTCGCATTGGCCACCAGTATTGCACTGATCTGCTGTCGAACTTATTGCCAGTCACTCAGTGACCGATCGCCACTCAGTGGCGTGCTTCTGTTGGTACTGGCTCCTACGATGAGTTTGATTACGTTGTTTTATGTCGACGAATTTATGCAAGGCTACCTGTGGCACTGGACTGCATTCTGCGCATTGGTGACCGTTTATTACGTTGTACTTGGTCAACGCTTACATTCGCTAGCATTGGAATGTTCAGCCGTCATGCACGCTTTAATCGTAGGCGTCGCCTTTGTTTGGTTAAGCGATACCTGGTTGACGACAGCAATCTCGATACAAGTTGCCGTAATGGCGTTGCAGGCGCAATCAGGGGTATTTCGCCCCGCAAGTTGGGCGATTAAAGTGGCGATGGGGATACTGGTCATCCGCCTCACACTTTTACCCTTCATCCCTGAATGGCAACCCGTAGAAGCAGGACATTGGGCTTGGGTTATTGTGAGTTACCTACCGTCTCTCATCATCCTGCTCTATGCTCGAGCAACGCTAAAGCAAGTGGACCTCGAACTGACCAACTGGTTTGAAGGCGCATTTTTGCATGTATTCTTAATGGCGCTATTCACCCAAACCAACTACTGGTTAACTGGGCAGTACGGCTATTTAGGACACCTTAATTTCACAAGCGCCATCGTTTTTGCTAACCAAGCGTTGGTTATGGGTTTGGTGTACAGCTACCGTAGCCAATTTGCACAACGCTTAAGCCGCATCTATGAAGCCTACAGCTACCTGCTTTGGTGTGCCTTCGCATTGCTGATAATTTTGCTTAATACGGCAGAGTCGCCATTGGTGACTGACAACGTCTCAGCACAAGCACTTCCCGTCATTAATATGCTAAGCGTCGGCTGGTTGCTGCCAGCTTGCATTCTACTTATCGCAACCTTTAGAGGCTGGAATACGTTACAGGTTCATCGATTTGCGGTTGCTAGCCTAGGCTTTGCACTTGCTGCTATTTGGTTAGGTATGTCTATCCGTCAATTCTGGCAAACCACATCCATGATGTTGTACCAACCGACCAGCATGGCAGAACTGTTCAGTTATTCAGTAGCAGGTTTGCTCGTGGGTGGATTGCTTACTTGGCGCGGTGTGACACACAGAGGGTTGATGATGCAGCGCGTGGGTCTAGTGGTTTTAGCTTTTGTCGCACTAAAAGTATTCTTATGGGATGTTAGCTCTCTGGATGGGTTCTGGAGAGCAATCAGCTTCTTAGGTTTAGGAGCATCTTTAATCGCGCTTGGGTGGTTATTCCAGAAATTGAATCGCTCGGTGGCAAAAGCACTCGAACCATAAATGAATTAAAGAGAGATTCCCGACAATGCACCGTTCTCGTTATTGGGGGGCGATAGCGATGCAAAGCCGGGAATCATTGGAGTGTTCGTTATTTTAGCAACGCAACAACCGTATGACGACGCACGTTTGCTTGTGCATTCAACGCTTGAAAAGTCGAGGTGAACTCACCAGACTTCTGCACAAAACCATCCAGTTTTGCATTCACATCATCCACAGAAAGCTGCGCGGTTTTATTTTGAATTGAGCGCATTTGAGTATTCAACTCTCCATGAAATGCTTTCGCTTCCTGCAAGCTCGTTTGCACTTGTCTTAGGTGCTGGTTCACTTTGGCAATCGTCTGTTTCATACCATCGCGTGACGCCAAATCAAACCCAAGTTCTGCAATACCATCTGGCTCTGACTTTAGATTTAGAACGTTCGGCTGGCCCGCAGGAAAACGGTGCCCTTCGCCCGTGACCATCACTTTCTGCTGCATTTGCTGATAAGCGTTGTCTCTGGCTTCAAATAAAATGCTGCCATCGTCAGCTAATGAGGCGCGCATCCCTAAAGCAATCAAGCTTCGGTCAAGCATTTTGACAGTTCGAGCACCATCGGCTTGTCCATCGAACTGAATCATTACCGCTTGACCCTGAGGGAAATCCAAACGAATTTGCTCAGCTTTGTCACTTAAGCGATGCACATTCAAGCCAGGAATAGAAAAGCGACGAATGTCTGCTTTATCTAGCTTTAAATGCAGTTCGTTGTTGAGCACTTTCTGGCCGTCGAAACGAGCATGCTCCACAACGTTCTGAATGGTGGCTTTAGAACGAACCAATGTATCCTGCAAGCCAGGTACATTTTGCACGCCTTGATTCACCGCTTGCGTCAAGCCACGTTTAATTTGAGTCAGCTCTTTGCCAATCACCTGCAACGATTTCGATGCGATCTGCACTGCCGTCGCTTGCTGCTGACCCTGGGTCAGTTGAATCCCAGAGACAGAGTAGGCTGACGCAGTGTCAGCCTGAACTTGCGCCGGGCGCGGTTTAATTGCAGTACTTGAGTCTGCAGAACGGGTCGGCATGATAGAGGCTTGTTCTTGCCCACCCAAGCGTATGCTATGGGGTCTGACCTCTACGGTACTCATTACCATAAAAGAACTTCCTAACCTTATAGACGGTCAAACAACGATAGATCATTGATCTTTACATAGCTCGCTTGCGTTGCTTGCAAAGCCGCCATGTAATTGCTCAAGCGTACCGATGCTTCACCGTAATCCAGAGCTGAGAGGTCACCTGATACTTTATCGACGAACAGTTTATTCTCACCATGAGCACCGCCAACCAAATCTAGGTTATTGTGTCGGCCACCAATCTCCGTCATCGTGCCAAGTACGCTTGCCAACGTATCATCAATGGCACTCAGGCTTGCGTCCACTTCAGCTTGGAAATTCGGACTCGGGTTCTCAAATTCTGTAATTAGATTATTAATTTGATCCAGTACGTTTTTGCCGCCACCAAGGTCCAAAATGTCCTTTGCCGTCATGTTGGAATCCATCGTTACGCCTTTCGCAATCGTCACGACACGTTTATCGCTGTTGCCCTCGATGACATAACTACCGCTTGCACTGTTTATAGCAGGGGTGTCAGTTTTGGTGCCTGAAAATAGGTAATGTCCTTCTTCATCCTGAGCATTGAAAGACGACTCAATTGAATCACGATAGCTCTTTAGCTCCGTGATCATACCGGTACGGTCTTGATCAGTCAGTGAGCCATTCGCGCCCCATAATGCAATATCACGCATGCTCATTAGGCTCTCTTTCACTGAGTCTAAATGTGTTTCTTGACTCGAAAGCGTGGTTTTGACGTTTGCGATATTGTTTTGATATTGGGCGATGGCACTGTTTTCACGATCCAAATTAAGCAGCTTAATCGATGCCATTGGATCGTCAGATAGTTTAGTTAGACGCTCACCTGTCGTCATTTGTTGTAGCACGTGCCCCAGACCTGCATTGTTACCTTGCAGGCTTTGCAGCATCATTTGGCTAAATTGATTGTCACTGATTCGCATCTGGGTTTCCTTTAGAATAACTGCAATACAGAATCGAACAGCTGATTCGCTGTGCTGATCACTTTCATGTTGGCATTGTGTGCATTAGCAAACGTCATTAAGTTAGCCGCTTCTTCATCACTGTTAACGGCACTCACATTGTCACGAGCCGCATGTGCTTGCTTGTTCATGGCTAACTTAGCTTGGTAATCGGCGTCTGCTTGGCGTGCTTTAATCGCGGTTTGACCCACCATAGAACTGAATGCGTCATTCAAACTCACTGAGCCATAGCCAGTCACAGAAACAGGCTTGTTGCTTAAATTAATCAACGACTGCAATACATCCGCATTACCTGGCGTACCATCACTTGAAAACGCAAGCTCACCTGGAGTCAACTCAGTGATATCCAAACTTGCCGCTGGGTTGGCAGGGTCGTAACTGAACAATGGTTTACCTGGGTTACCATTTAAATCTTGTCCAGTAGCGAGCACAGCGTTGTATTCATCCGCTAATGCTTTCGCCATGTCATTCAAAGCCAATTGGTTTGGTTTTAATACATCGGTTTGATAATCGTTAATCGCACCTAATTTGCCACCAAGAGAGTCACCAATCGCAAAACTTTGGCTTGAGAATGTTACGTGTAAGTCTGCTACGTAAGGGTCACTAGGGTCTGGAACGGCTGCGAGTTTGCCATGGTCCGTGCCCATCACAAGTGGCTGACCAGAGGTCAACGTCACCTGAACACTGCCGTCAGGCTGTTCTGTTGTTCTGATTTCGATGGTTTGAGATAACTCGCCGATCAATTTATCTCGTTCATCCATAAGTTGCGATGGGTTGCCACCTGTTCCTTGCATTTCAACCAGCTGCTTGTTTACCTTCGCGATGTTTTCCATGAGGCTATTCGCGTGGTTGAGTGCCGCATTACGCTGGTCGCTCATATCTTTATGTTGGTTGTGCAAAGACTCGGTCAACGTATTAAAGCGGCGCGCCAACGCTTCAGATTCGTTGATGATTTGTTGACGGTAAGGAATGGACTCAGGCTTAACCGTAGCATCGTTAAGCGCAGCGTTTAGAGAGTCCAAACCAGCAGAAATACTGAAGCCATCGGCCCCTAGCGTATTTTCCAATTGGCTCATGTTGCTGGTGTAACCAGAAGCGTACGCCGCCATACTGTTAGTTGACCACGTTTGCTTAATCAGAAATTGGTCTGTAACGCGGCGAATGCTGGTGACCTCTACCCCTAAACCAGGGCTTAAGCGGTTGGCTTTTCCGTCATCAACTGATGCCATCAACGCTTGTTGACGGCTGTAGCCCACAGTATTCACGTTCGCCACGTTTTGTGCCGTTACGTCTAAGGCCACGCGGTTCGCGCCTAAACCTGAAAGGGCAATATTAACTAGGTTCATTTACAGCTCCATTTTCCTGATCAACGGCTGAGAAAACGCGGTAGTCATACCGGCCTCACCGAGCACCTGTTTTACAGAGGCGACGGCTTGAGAGGCGGTATTAAATAAGCTTGAGTTCCCCTCAATCTCGTTAGCATCAAGCTGTGAGATAGATTCAGAATTCGCACCTTTACCATCGTTTGCAGATGAGATGTTACGCGCAGCATCAAAGGCGACTTCGCGCATAGAGGGGCTAAGTTGCTGGATGAGCATATTGGCAATGCCAGAGCTCTGCTTTTTTGCCAGTTCCATTGCCAGTTGCCCATCGTACATATCGCGGAAAACACCTTGCTGCTGGCTTGCAAACGGGCTGTCTTTATCCGCTAGAACATCGCTGCTGCTGCGCATTTGACGCAGCACCATTTGTAAAAACATCGCCTCAAATTGACCCGCCACGACTTCAAGCGCGCCTTCTTGATCTCGACTCTGCTTGATGTTGGCAAGTGCGCTGTTGTCGTGATACAGCATCGAATTCAGTTGAGTTTGTTCATTGGTACTGTCTAGTTTCATCCTTAACTCCTTAAATCACGACCAATTCAGCGTTCAATGCACCCGCTTCGCTCAGTGCTTGCAGGATAGACATTAAGTCAGTAGGTGTGGCACCTAAGCTGTTTACCGCAGTCACAATAGTGTTGAGCTCCGTGCCTGGAGGCCAAATCACCATTTGAGCTAAATCTTCGTTCACATCAAGATCCGTTTGGTTAACGACTTTCGTATCGCCATTTGCAAACGCATTTGGCTGACTGACTTGTTGTGATTCAGAAATTCGCACGGTTAAGTTGCCGTGGCTCACTGCCGCCTCACTTACTTTGACGCTCTTACCGATCACGACCGTTCCCGTGCGAGAGTTAAAGACAATTCGAGCCGGCTTGCGGCCTTCCACGACGCTCATTTCTTCAAGCATCGACATCATCACTACGCGCTGTTGGGTATCTTTTGGTGCACGCATATCAATGCGCGCTTTATTGATCGCAACAGCAACGTTAGGCCCAAAAGTATTGTTAATTTCACGCGCGATATTTTTTGCCGTCGTGAAGCTTGGTTTACGCAGGTTTAAGGTGACTTCATCACGCTGGTTGAAATCAGTTTTGATTTCTCTCTCTAACGTCGCGCCATTCGGGACGCGACCTGCCGTTGGCGTGTTAACTTCGACTTTGGAGCCACTTCGCCCTTCTGCTGATAAACCGCCCACCACGACGTTTCCTTGTGCAATGGCATACACTTCACCATCAATACCGCGTAAAGGCGTCAACAATAGCGTACCGCCACGGAGGCTTTTCGCGTCACCAATTGAAGACACGACCACGTCCAAAGTTTGTCCGGGGCCCGCCATTGGATCAACGGTTGCTGTCACGCTCACAGAAGCCACATTTCGTAGCTTAGGGTTCATACTGTCATCAATTTGAACCCCAAACTGACGGAGCATGTTGGTAATAGATTGAGAAGTAAATTTCACTTGGTTTCGGTCACCCTGGCCAGCTAAGCCAACCACCAAACCATAACCGACCAATTGGTTTTCTCGAATGCCGCGCACATCGACCAAGTCCATGATCGGAATTTCCACTTCAGCATGTGAAGTGGTTGGTAATCCCAAGGTCAACACCAATAGGAAAGACGTAAAGAAAGATTGCATTGTCTTCATTAGAAAGGTACCCATGGGCTGTTGAAGAATTGAGTTAGCCATCCGGCTGCGTTGCTGTCAGCCAGAGCTCCACGACCTGCGTAGGTAATTCGTGCATCAGCAATTCGTTGAGAAGAAACTTGGTTGCTGCGATTAATATCATCCACACGAACAATGCCAGTGAGACGAATAAACTCATCTCCCTGGTTTAGGCGCAGCCACTTTTCGCCACTGATACGCAATACACCATTAGGTAACACCTCGTGTACCGTTACGGTGATTGCACCTTGCAGTTTGTTGCCCTGTGAGCTTGAAGCGCTGCCATCAAAGTTGCGGCTGCCATCGACACTAACCCCTAACTCATCGAACGTTTTCGTTCCTATGGTCGGCGCCGCGAAATTAACCGCTGAGCTTTTGCCAAACTTAGTACCCGCTTTTTTGCTCGATGAGGTTTCTTCTGATAGTTGAACCGTTAACACATCGCCAACTCGGTAAGCACGACGATCCTGAAACAGGGTCATCGTGTATTGGTGACGATAAAGGCTACCAGACTGGGTTTCCGGCAACGTGTAATCGAGCGTTGGTGGTGCGTATTCCTCGGCATTTGGCTCAGGCGGAATAAATTCCTGACGGCCGGCACATCCCACCAGCAACACGGCGGCTACTGCCCAACTCTTAGAAAGCCATTTCATTGCTTTTTCCTTCATCATCACCAATTTCATACTTACATTGATTGCGAAACAAACTTCAGCATGTCATCTGCAGCAGAGACCACTTTCGCATTCATCTCATACGCACGTTGAGTCGTGATCATGTCGACCATCTCTTCCACTACTTGCACGTTTGAACCTTCCAATGCACCTTGCTTGATGAGGCCTGCGCCATCTTCACCAGCAATCAGTTCATCTGCCGGGCCGCTGGCTTCCGTTTCACGGAACAAGTTACCACCCACGGCCTCTAAGCCTGCTGGGTTAATGAATTTTGCGAGTGTGATTTGACCAAGCTGCTGTGGCGTTGGATCGTCCGCCGTCGTCGTTGTTACCGTGCCATCAACACCAACAGAGAATGAAGAGGCATTATCTGGGATCTGAATTTGTGGCTCTAACGGCAAGCCTTGACTGTTAACCATCAAGCCTTCAGAGTTGACATGGAACTGACCATTACGTGTGTACATGATCTGTCCATCCGAGTTTTCGATTTGAAAGAAACCCTGTCCCATAACGGCAAGGTCCAACTCTTGTGTTGTATTTTGAGTGTTACCTTGCGTAAACACTTTTTGCGTGCCAACTACGCGAACACCGCTACCTAGCTGAATACCACTTGGCAACTCGTTAACTTGGTCTACTTGAGCACCAGGTTGACGCTGAATGCTGTAGAAAAGGTCTTCGAATACAACTCGGTCACGCTTAAAGCCAACTGTATTTACGTTCGCTAGGTTGTTAGAAATGGCAGTCATCTTCGTGTCCTGCGCTGCCATGCCTGTTTTACTTACCCATAATGCTGAATGCATTTTTTATTACTCCTTGCGGGGCGAGACTTATCTCGCCGCCATTAATTTATTACCAGCTTGTGCCAACGTCTCGGCCGTTTTCATCATGCGAACTTGCATCTCGAAGTTACGCGTTAACGACATCACGCTAATCAACTCATCAATGGCAGATACGTTACTGCCCTCGATGTGCTCAGGAGAAAGTTGCACGGTTTCATCGGCAGCGAATGGCACGCCATCTACACTGTGCAGTAGGCTGTCACTCTCTTTTTGAAGTTGGTTCATTTCTGGTTTAACCAACTTCAACGTTCCCGCGACGATTTCTGCGCCACCACCTGGCGGAATCACGGATACTTGACCACGCTCGCTGATTTCAATCTTTTGATAATCAGGCACAACCAAAGGCCCATTTTCACCAAGAACAGGAAAACCGTTGATGGTCATGGCTCCAAAAGTGTCGACTTGGATATTGCCCGCTCGCGTGTACGCTTCGTTACCCGCAGGAGTTTCAACAGCAAGATAACCCTCACCCATGATGGCGACATCCAACGGACGTCCCGTTTTCATAATGTCGCCAGAATCAAAACGCGTTGAGGCAGAGTTGGTCACAACCATAGTGCGACCATCAAAACCTGGGCCTTGCATTTCTACACTGCGCACGCGCTCCATATCCGCTCGAAAGCCAGCAGTATCAGCGTTTGATAAGTTGTTTGAACGCACGTGCTGAGCCTTAAGAACTCGACTCGCACCTGACGTTGCAGTAAATAACAAGCTATCCATGCAAAACTCCCATTACACCGCGTTAAACAAAGCTTGAGTTAGCTTGTCGCTGGTAGAGATGGTTTTCGCGTTTGCTTGGTAGTTACGCTGTGCGGTCATAAGCGCCACAAGCTCACTGGTTAGGTCAACGTTAGAACCTTCTAGCGCACCTGGGGTTAAATCACCCAACGTACCTGAACCAGGGACACCCGTGATTGGCGCACCAGAGCTAAAGCTTTGAGTCCATGCCGTACCACTCACTTTTGCTAAACCTTGTGTGTTGGCGAAGTCTGCAAGTACAACTTGACCTTGCAGCTGTGATTGGCCGTTAGTGTAGGTCGCGTAAACCATGCCATTACCTTCAACGCGCACACCTGCAAGCTCACCGGATGTGTAACCATTCGGGCTGTTAGTACTTACGCCGAATTTCGCACCAAACTGCGTGCTGCCTTTCAAGTTAATGTCGACACTCATCGCGTTTGCGCCTGCCGCAGGGAATGAAACATTAAACGGAGCCGTCGGTGAAGAAAGCGAACCGTCTTTGTCAAACGTTACTGGTACCGTTGTCACTGGTGTTGCGCCACCATCCACTTGAACATTCACTTCCCAAGAGTTAGAAGCGGTCTTAGTGAAGTACTGGGTTACCGTGTGCGAGTTACCCAGCGAGTCATAGACTTTTGTGGTGTAAGACGAATTGAATGAGTTTGGATCGTCCGGATTAAACGTCGTTACCGTTTTATCAATGGCAGACGCACTTGCATCAAAGTTTGCAACAAAATCAAGACCGTCTGTCGCTTTTGCATTCAGTGATGACGTAGATACTTGGATATTGCCCACAGAGCCTGTCATCAGGTTGTTGTTGCTATCCACACTGTAACCTTGCAGTTTTGCGCCACTGTTAGCTGTAACAAAGTTATCTTTATCTGTCGCGAATACACCTGAACGCGTGTATAGCGTTTGACCCATGTTGTCTTTAGTGACAAAGAATCCGCCACCGTTGATCGCCAAGTCCATCGCACGGCCAGTTCCTGAGATACTGCCGTCTTTGTCGAAGTTCTGTGAAATTGACGCGACTTCTACACCACCAGGTTGCATGCCGTTGTATACTGCGGAGAATTCTGTGCGGCCACCTTTAAAACCATACGTTGATGCGTTGGCAATGTTGTGACTGATTGTGTTTAGCTCTGTGTTGGTCGCGTCCAGACCACTTAGTGCGATGTTAAAACTCATAAAAAGACCTCTGATTTCCCTATTTGGTTAAGCACCAAACTGAGTGATTTGATAGAAAGGAACGTTGCCAACGCCATGGACATTGACTAATGCTGCGCCGCCAGTATTTGGAATACGCACTTGCTCAACAGTGCCAGCCATGAGCACATTTGGACTTGCTTGCCCTTCTTGCACTTCTACTGCCACTGAGTATTTGCCTGGTTTAAGACCAAGTTCTTCAGGATTAATTGAAAAGTCGACGTCACCTTTGCCGTGAGCACCTAATGGCACTTTAGTAGATTGACCAAACTCATCTTTCACAACTAACGTCACTTGGTTTGAGCTATGAGCGAGTTCGATTTTTCCATTCTGTACGCCTTCACCAAGCTCAAATTCTTTGGAGTTGACGTAAACAGTTTGTCCGACGAGCCCTGCTGTCGATAGCACTTGCATGTTGTCGAGGAGAATCATGCTCTGTTGCATTGTCTTGGACATATTCTCGGTACTTTGAACTTGAGAGAATTGAGCCAACTGACCAACGTATTCCGTGCCATCAAGTGGGTTAAGTGGATCTTGGTTTTGGATCTGCGCCACCATCAAAGAAATGAATTCGTTCTCTAATGAAGAAGCACTGTTCATATCTTTAGGATTTGGTGCAATGCCATTGTTCTCTTTTGCTTTAGTGCTCACAGGAGCATCAGACGATAAAGGGGTATATTGTGCGAGACTCATTAACTGCCCTGCCCTAATCTAAGCAGACCTTGCTGCATACTTTTCACATTTGATAACACTTCAACATTGGTTTCGAAGCTACGTGTCGCTGACATCATGTCTGCCATTTCAGCCACGACATCGATATCTGGGTAATACACATAACCTTCACCATTGGCCAACGGGTTGTTTGGCTCAAAGCGTTTCTCGGCTTCTCCCGCATTTTTCACAACGTCAACAATGCGAACTTCAGCATTGGGATAAACCCCGTTTTCCGTTGTCAGCTGCGCTTTTTGATACACAGTCGCGAATACGGGCTTCAGCGCTTTATAAGCGTCATCTGGATTTGCAGACACCGCGTCCGCGTTAGCTAAGTTACTGGCGACCGTGTTAAGACGCACAGTTTGTGCCGTCATCGCGGATCCAGTGATCGAGTAAATATCAGTGAATGACATAATTAACGTCCCTCAATCGCTTTCGTTAAGCCATTAAATTTCATGTTGAGAAACGTCAGGCTAGTTTGAAAGTCCATGTTGTTTTGCGTGAATTTCGCTTGTTCAACACCCAGTTCTACAGTGTTGCCATCTTTGCTGTTCTGGTAAGGCACCGAGTATTGGGCCTGAACCTGAAACTTAGGCACTGGTTTGTTCACACCGCCTGCAGCCACCTGGTTCATTACGGTGGTGAAACTTAGGTCTTTCGCCAAATACCCAGGGGTGTCAACATTTGCTAGGTTACTGGCAAGGACTTTGGTACGCTGAACGCGAAAATTAAGTGCCTCTGGATGTACACCTAAAGCATTTTCAAATGTGATCGCCATGCATCTTCCTTACAGTTGGCTCGAATACGCCAACATACAAACAAGATGCGCGCCATAAAAAATAGTTATATATATCAATGATTTACAAACAAGGATGGAAGCCAAACTTCCGGCTCACGGAAAGCATTAAAAGCAAGGGGAAAGTGCTTACTTCCTCAACATTAATGCTAACTCTGCTTGCTCTAATACCAGGACAAACTTTCGCCAACACCTCTGGCAGAACCCTAAGCGTTGAGGAGATAAAATCTGTTGTAGCAGAGCATTTCAAACAAGAAGTGGCCCAAAATGCTCACTCTAACCAGTGGGGAGAATACCAACTGGATTTCGACATGTGGGTACCAGGCTCGGCGAATCACCTACCTGAGTGTGCGTCGCCTCTGGTCATCACTGGTCGCGACAATCAAGCGTTGCCAGTTGGAAACCTTAAGCGCTCAGTAAGTTGCGATGACATCGCTTCACCCTGGCGAATTAACGTCACGATAAAATCTTCTCTGACACTGCCTGTCTTGGTTGCCACAACCACGGTCGGTCGAAATGAAGTTGTGACTGCCAAGCACGTTAAACTGGAAACGCGCACCATCTCGCGACAAGACGATTTTTATACTCGCCCAGGACAAGCAATAGGCTTAGAAACCTCTCGCCGTTTACGTGCAGGGCAAGTGGTCAACCCATCCAATTTATCGGCTCCACCTTTAATCGAAAAAGGCAATGAGGTCATAGTGATTGCGAGCAAAAATGGATTTAGCGCCAGCACGAAAGGAGTCGCCTTAGAAGATGGTGCGAAAGGGCAACAAATTGAAGTAGAAAACCTAAGTTCTGGCAAGGTCATTAGAGCTGTCGTAACCGGGTTAAACCAGGTTCATACTCAATTTTGATTTTGGACTCAGAGTAACATTTTTTAATTTTGGCTCTCGTCAGTAACGCTGAATTTCGAGTACAAAAAAATATTTAATGTTTATCACATCCTAACCGCCTACTTAATTTAGAACATGATGATGAGGACCACAGCATGAAAATCGACAAAGTCGCGGGCGGTCATGTCCCACAAACAAAATTACAGCAAGCAAGCAAACAGCCTGTCGACGTCGTCGAACAGAGCAAAGTACACGAGCCTGCATTTCAAGCGAATACCGTAGCGATAGATCGCGCTCAAGCTGAAATGGCATCACTACCTGATGTTGATATGGAAAAAGTAGAACAAGTACGTAACGCATTAGCGCGTGGCGAACTTAGCCTAGATACCAAAGCACTATCAAAGGCGATCATGCAATTCCATACAGGTCACGAGTAATAACACACTAGGAAGAGATCATGGCAAGCGCAGTATCGCAGCGAATTCAACAATTTATTCGCTCAATACCTGAGGATATCAAGCTCTATCAACAACTTATCCCTTTGCTTCAACAGCAAAAAACGTTGTACTTAAAGTTTGATGGTGAGGCACTGAGCAATAATGTTCAGAAACAAATGCCAATACTCAATAAACTTAGCCGCTCAGCCAGTGATAGAAGCCAGTGTATGCGAGAGCTGGGGTTAGCGTGTAATGACGCCAGCGTAAAACGAATTTTCAATGCTTTGCCTGCCCAAATAGGTATGCAAGCTAGAAAACAATGGGCGCTATTGGAAACGTTGGTAAGTCAGTGCCAACAATACAATCAGAGCAATGGCCACAGCTCTGCGGCGTTCCATGAGTTGGTCAGTCAACTCAAACAACCTGTGCAACACACTTATGAAGATAAATCGTTCTAAACGATGTTCGTCTTGCCTACAGATTCAGTCGCCATCTCGGCTGAGTACTGTAGGCCTTTTTATTTTTATCGCCTTACTATCCTGCCTTTCAATCACCTGCCAGGCGAAACCAAGCCCAGCTGATATTCAAACGCAATATCAAGTTTTAGCCCCATACAAGCCACAAATTGCCAAGCGTCTCGATTCATCCAGTTCGGTGATTCATCACATTTTCAAACAACTGCAAAGCCACTCTTTACCAAAGACTCTAGCCTTAGTGCCAATGTTGGAATCCTCTTACAACCCCAAAGCCGTTTCTCATGCCAACGCCGCCGGACTTTGGCAACTGATACCAGCAACAGCTCAACGATTCGGGTTGACTGTAGATACAAAACAAGACGATCGCTTTGATACAGAAGCAAGCACAGCTGCAGCACTCAAGTATCTGACGTTTTTATACAACAAATTCGATCAAAACATGGCGCTGACATTAGCGGCCTACAATGCAGGCGAAGGGCGTGTCGCACGCGCTATTCAGCGAGCAGGCAGTAACGACTTTCAGAAGCTCACACTACCTAAAGAGACTCGCCAATACGTTAGTCGATTCTTCGCGCTGGAAAAGTTGATAGATATCGGTCAGTTACAATCCTCATCATTTCAACCTTTACTCTTATTTGCTTCAGATGCTCCGATGGTTTCGCAACCGCTGATCGACTTTAGTCCACTACCTCCGTTGGTCAATTTGTGATAAAAATCACGACAAAATCCAATGTCAGAAAAACGTAAAATTACAAGATCGTGTTCGGCCAATTTGAAAACTCGTGATCTCTATGCAAACGTGTGCAAAAAAGTTGAGGTAAGGTATCTCAAAGATAAGAAAGAGTAGTGGTTTATTAAAAGGTACCCAAATTGCGCTTGCCAATTGGGTAGATATGCGTCACATTGCGTTTGCAAAAAACATGAAAACCAATGGTTGGACCTAATAATTATTTACACACTAAATGTAAAACAGCTATTGTTTTCATAGTTCGAAACAAATTTAAAATATCAAGATGACGCTTCGCTTGCGCGTCTGGAATAAGTCCGGGTTCCGGGGGGGAGTCCGGACTTTTTTTATCGATTTAAAAGCTGACCTATTAACAGAACAACGAGTGGGTAAGTCACTATGAGGCAAGCTAAGTTATTTATAGTAATTCTTTAGAAATCAACTGAAGCAAAAACGTTTCGCGCTCGATGCTCATGCCTTTTTTCGGGCTTTCTGCCATGGTCTTTTCATTGTGCGCTATCGCTTCGTGAATGTTCATCCATACTGGACGCATTCCATTTTTAACTTCATAGTCTTCATAAGCCGTTTCGCCTAACTCACGATCGATTTTACATGTATAGCAATACGACACCATGTGCATTACGTCAGCGTCGTCTTTATACCAAGGACGAAATTCCTCAAAGATTCCGAAAGGCTTAATACCATGGATATTCTGCGCGCCGGTTTCCTCTTCTAGTTCACGAACTAGTCCAGCAATCACATCTTCACCATCATCAATACCACCACCAGGCAAAGTGTAGTCATGGTAACGCTCTGTATAGAGCAACAACACATCTTCACCATCTAGTACGATGGCGCGTGCCGCATTGCGCTGGAAAATAATTTTGTCGTCCAAGTGCTCAATGTCCGGATGAACGGTCGATTTTAAGTGTCTCATCGAAAATACCACTGTCATGTTTTGCGCGCATATTACCGAACTTCACGCTTTAAATCATCGTTGTCGGTCCAAATGCGTTCAAGACATTGGTTTGAACGCAACGGTTCTAACCTTCGTAACAATCCGCAACAAATAGAAGTGTGACGTGATAACCAGTAAAAGATGAGAATATCTAAATTCTTATACGTCCCTCTTACTTTTAACATCGATAAGACAATAATCTCTGAAAGTTGCCTATAATCAATACAATACTCGCCCACCCCATGCGGAGATAAAGAATGAAAAAGACAAATTTAATGATGGCTATGGCTGCAACGTTGGTACTGGCTGGTTGTTCAACTTACGAAGGTGCCACTCGCTCGACTGAGTATACCTCCGTCGCAAATCCTGCAGCCGTTTACTGTGTTCAGCAAGGTGGTGAGTTGGATACCGTTTCGGAAAATGGCGAACGTGTGACTTACTGCGTGCTGTCTGACGATAATCGTGTCGAGCAATGGGAATACTATCGCGACAATCATAAAGAAAGTGAGAGTGGCGACTACTAAAATTTTTTGTCGACACGCCAGATTCCCTCTATCACTTAGGAGCCTTTAGGCTTCTTTTTTATTTGATTTATCAAAACTTTCTCACTTCATTTTTGCATACCTCTGACTTTACCGCACATCGATACTATATCGAACAGTGTTCTATTCTTGACATTCCTCTGGCATAACTTTCCACTTGGACAATAAAATCCCAAACACAGATCACACTAATTCACATTTCTTCCACATTTTCTGGAACAGGTGAGCAAGATGAAAACACAAATAGTAAAAGAAGCCGAGTCAGCCCCAAGCAACGTTGTTACTGAAGAGTCAAAGCGCATCATTTATAAATCGAGTTTAAGCGCTTTGATGATTGTCGCTATCAGTATTCTCGTTAACCTCAGTCTTCGCCTTGATTATGTCGTGTTGGGTTCAAGCCTTGGTGAGCTTTCCATAACAGAAACACTCCAGCTTGTGATGCTCGCGATTGCATCGTGGTCATTTTTTACCCTATCTAAACAACAGCCTCAGCTAAAGCATGCGGCCATTTTGATTGCCGGCTTTTTCGCGGTGCTCATTATTCGTGAAACAGACTATTGGACAGACATGATTCGTCATGGTTCTTGGGTTTTCCCTGCGCTCGCTGTCACCGCACTGGCTTGCGCCAAAGCTTACCAAGGTGGTAAAGGTACCATGAACGAAATGGCGACTATCTTAACGGTGCCCCACATGAAACTGTTAATTGGTGCCGTGATGCTATTGTTGGTCTTCTCTCGCTTGTATGGCATGGGCAGTTTTTGGCAACAAGTGATGGACGAGAACTACATCCGTGATGTTAAAAATATTTCGGAAGAAGGCATGGAACTCCTTTGCTACTGTTTGATCGCATTGAGCGCAGTCCGCACAAAACGCGAACTTAATGAATAGACTCAGGATCCAAGCGGCGGTTCAATGCAGTTAATATCGGATGAACGATCCTTAACGCTTGTTCCGCAGCTCCTACAGATTCATCCAAGGCCGTCATTTCGATGGCCTTTTTCATATCTTCAATCTGTTGCAAACTATCTTTATCGAGTGGTAAAGCGAGCAATTGCTGAATGGCATGTCTCGCGATCATAAGCGGCTTCTTTCGGACAACCGATAAGTCTCGTAAAAATGCTCCCTGCTTGACCCCTTCTAAATAAACTCGGTAAGTCGTGAGTTCATCCAGTAATAAAAATGCCGCTGCCATAGGCCCTTTATGTGGGTATGGTACGCTGATATGTTTGTTGATATCTAATGGTAAGTTGAGAGTAACGCCCATGGATGCGCACTCAGATTTTAGTACTCGTAATAATCCCAGCTCATCCATCAAGGTTTGGATTTCTATGATTCGCTCAAGGTGGTAGTCATTCGACAACAAGGTGACCTCAACCGGACGCGCTGACCATAACTGGAACAAACCACTATCACACAAAACGCGAGAAGCGTAACGCATGTTCTGGAACGTATTCAAAGATCGATTTTCTAAAAGTATTTGATGTTCAGGGAACGGATGCACAGCGGCCGCATTGAGAGAGTTAAAATAGCTGTACATTGCATCTGCTTCAGAAATGCATTGGCCTTGCGTTAATCCACCACAAAAAATAATCGCCGTTCGCTCTGTCGGCAATGACGCAATCGCATTAGATAAGGCTTCGACTCTTGTTACCCCCTCAACGGTCAATCTGCTATTGACGAGGCGTTTACCTAAAACGATGACCACATTGTCTAACTTCATTTCAAAATCTCGCGCTTAGTTGGCAGTGTTACAAAAATCTTCTTTCACTCCCGGCCTACAGGCTTTAACATCTAGTTAACAACACTGTTCTAGAGACCTTTATAAAGGTTCACTGCTAAAGGAAGTCAATTATGCTGTCGATTTTCGATATATTTAAGATTGGTGTCGGGCCTTCTAGCTCCCACACTAATGGTCCTATGCTTGCCGGATTCCATTTCACTCAACTAGTTAGCGACTCTATGGCGAAAGTGCATCGGGTGCAAGTGGACCTTTATGGCTCATTATCGCTCACTGGTAGAGGGCACCACACAGACCGAGCCACTGTCCTTGGTTTGATGGGAAATAAACCCGATACCATTAAAATGAGTAGCGCTAAAAGTGCGCTACAAAATACTATAGACAACAACACGCTGCTGCTCGCTGGTACGCACCAGATTGAGTTTAGCTACGACCATGACATCGTCTTTCATAGTGACAACCTTCCCCTGCATGAAAACGGAATGACGATTACTGCACTAGACGCTGCGGGAGACCAAGTGGCGTTTGAAATTTATTATTCCATCGGAGGTGGGTTCATCGCCACCGCTGCCGAACTAGAAAACGGCACACAACAAGATGAAGTCGCGGTACCATTTCCTTTCACATCAGCGGATGAGATGCTGGAAAAAGCCGAGACTAACGGTTTTAGTTTGGGAGGTATGATTCTACAAAACGAACTGGCATTCCGCTCAGATGAAGAAATTAGCCAAAGAGCAGAACAAATTTGGAAAGTGATGTCGCTCTGCATGCAACGTGGTTTCGATACGGAAGGGATTTTAGAAGGTGGTCTCAATGTCACTCGTCGTGCACCAAACCTTTTGAAGAAGCTCGAAGCAAACGCTGCAGTTGAGAATGATCCAATGGAGATCATGGATTGGATTAACCTCTTTGCCTTTGCGGTTAGCGAAGAAAATGCAGCTGGCGGACAAGTCGTTACTTCTCCAACTAATGGCGCTGCAGGGGTGATTCCGGCGGTATTGATGTACTACCATCGCTTCATCAAAGAGCTTGATATTAAACAGCTGAAAGATTTTCTCGCAGTCGCTGGCGCTATCGGCATCTTATATAAAACTAACGCGTCAATTTCCGGCGCCGAAGTGGGTTGTCAGGGAGAGGTCGGGGTTTCTTCATCCATGGCAGCCGCTGGTTTAACGGCGCTCAGAGGCGGCAGTAACGAGCAGATTTGTATAGCCGCGGAAATTGCGATGGAGCATTCATTAGGAATGACTTGTGACCCGATCGGCGGCTTGGTTCAAGTGCCTTGCATTGAAAGAAATGCCATGGGCGCAATGAAAGCCATTAATGCCTCACGTATGGCATTAAAGCGCACGAGCAAATGCCTTATTTCATTAGATAAAGTTATCGAAACCATGTATCAAACTGGTAAAGATATGAACAAAAAATACCGTGAAACTTCCTTAGGTGGCTTGGCCGTCATTCATATGGCACCGCCATGCGAATAGTCAAATAAGCCCGCTATATCATTGCTGGCGATGCACTTCGTCAGCAATTTCCTTTCTCGCAAGACCTCTTTTTATTTGCCGTAATCCTATAAAACCCCATTAGCTCCAATCAGTAACAAATACAACAAAATTAAACAAAAATAGAATTAAGCACTGCTTTATTCAAATTGATCTAGAACAACACATTAGCATTTAGCCATATAAGCATTAGAAAATATAGTGCAGCATTTCCACGTTATGCGACAATTATTTCAATACTCAATCTTTCGTTTCATTACTATTTAATAGAAATAACAATACCTACCTTTCTCCGCTAATGTGAGTACAAAATTATGTGGAATAAACTCAATAAATCCATGATGTTCTGCCAAATGATGTTTGGCTTATCATTTTACGGTGTATTAGTAAGTCTAACTCGATTTTTTCTAGAGGATCTAAATTACAACGAAGCCGATACGATGATGATCGTTGGTGCTTTTTCGGCGATCGGGCCACTTTTCGCGATCGCGGGCGGCTTTATTGCAGATAAGTTTTTAGGCGCTTATCGCTCACTTTCTATCGCATATTTCGCTTTTGCATCCGGTTACGTATTACTCGTGCTGGGGGCTTCTGCTTCTAACGTTCCACTTTCAATGTGTGGTATTGCGCTCGCCAGTTATGGCCGCGGCCTGATGTCACCCTCTTACCCTAGCCTCTATAAACGAACTTTCAAATCACAAGAAGATTTTGAAAAAGGATACCCAATCAATTATTCAGTGAATAATGTTGGCGCCTTTTTAGGTCAATATTTGTTCCCAATGATTGTCCTTGTGATCGGCTTTAATGGCGGTTTTACCATCTCTGCTGTTATGGCAGTAGCGGCATTGATCATGCTATTGGTATTCCGCAAAGATCTTGTTGGCGTAGCCTCTGAGCTTGATCAAAAAACCGTAAGTTTAAAAAACTGGGTACTTTTTGCATTGATTTCATTGGCAATGATCGCGTTGGTATTTTTCATGTTTTCAAACATGGATATTGGCCAAAATATCGTATACGCCATCGGAGGGGCGGCGATCGCATACTTCATATCTCTGATGCTTAAAGCAAGCAAAGCTGAGTCTTTGAAGATGGGGACCATCTTAATTGTGACCTTGCTGACAACCTGTTTCTTTGTTTACTACGGACAAATGATGACCTCGATGAACATGGTTGCTATCAACACATTAAAAGGCTCTCTATTTGGTTTTATTCCGCTCGAACCAGAAGCAGCAATGGCAATGAACCCGCTTTGGTGTATGGTTGGTGGTCCTATCGTAGCTGGCTTTTTTGGGTTGCTGGAAAAGCGCGATATCTACCTCTCTACCGCGACAAAAATCGCCTTGGCATTTGTACTGACCGCGATAGCGTTTGGTATCTTGACGTTTGCCGTGACTACCGTGGGTGAAGATGTCGTGATCATGCCAGAAATCTTTCTCGCTATTCACTTCTTCCAGGCGATTGCAGAAGTCATCGTGGGTTCGATGGTCGTAGCGTTTATTCTTTCCGTCGCGCCGAAGCACATCGAAAACTTCTCTGTGAGCCTATTTTCTGTGGCAATCGCATTAAGCGGTATTATTGGTGCTGCATTCTCAACCTCTATCGCGTTAGAGAAAGGACAGACCATCACACAAGACATTGTACAAAACGTATATGGTGATTATTTCCAATTACTCACTGTCCTTGCTGTCGTGATGGTCGCTATCGCAATGGCAGCGTCACTCATTATTCGCAAGATGCTTGATGCGGCGAAAGAAAGCGATACTCAAGCGCAACCAGTCGAGATCGAAGCTGGGGTTGAAGTTCAAAGCTGAGTTTGATGATTTACCTATCTCAAAATATAAAAAATGCCGCGATATTCGCGGCATTTTCTTAACAACAACATGTTCGATTAATCACGTCGACCACGAAGTTCAATTTTTTGTGTAGCAGCATCCGTTTGGATGATTACCCCGCCATAGGCAGTTTCATTTCGACCTTTCAGCGTCAGTTGAGAATCTGCGCGCTCGACGTCGACCTGATTTTTCGTAGCCATCGTCATATCAATCGTGCCCGTGTATGACCCATCGCCAGCTAATGCTATGTTTGTTGAGCAAACCATCAAACCAAGTGCGATTAATTTTTTCATACGTCACCTCTGTTTTTGTTCTTACTTTCTTTCGATGAAAAAACTGTAACAACAGAAACATGTTCATACGAGGAAAGTCATCATTTACCAAATGGAAATCCAAACCACTAAATTGATATGACCAAGTATATTTGCTGTCCACCGTCGCCTTCAATAAACCATAAGATACGACAGCATGCTTAAATTGACCGAACGTTGTCTTTTATTTAGAAATTCAGAGATATGATTTCTCGGCAGAAGATAAATGAGACGATGTATGAGCATTAATCTGGACATTCAAAACGTATTGGTACTAAAACGGATGTATGAGTTACGTAGCGTCCGATTGGTGGCAGATTCACTCGGAAAGACCTCAGGATCAATCAGCAAAAACCTGACAAAAATGAAAGCGCAGCTCGATGATCCTTTGTTCATTCAGACTAAAAATGGCTTTGAACCGACCGCTTTTGTCGAAGCGAACATGCCACATTTTGAACAAATACTCACCAGTATTGATTCCATCAAACCACAGAGTTTTTCACCCGCTCATTTTGACGGCTCGATCACTATTTATGCGAACACATTGTTTTGGGATTACTTTGGTGACAAGTTTTACTTAGAATTACTAAAACACGCCCCAAAAGCAAAGTTCTCTTGTTTACGTTGGGGGAGCGACGCGAAAAAGCGATTAACTGAGGGTGAAAACGCTATTGCGATTCATTATTTTGATGAGGAGCTTCCGCAGTCAATTATTCAAAACGAACTAGGTCGAGGAAAAGCCGTATTTTTTGTTCGAGATGAGCATCCCGCTCAACATTTCCAAGAGCTAGAAAACTATCCCTTTTTACTTTTCAAAACGCCGGGATGGAACGACTACCGATACCCGTTGTTGGAAAGGCTCAACCATATGGGGTTCCGAACCACACCTAAGGTAGAAATTGAACACCCTGCGATGATTCAAAAAGTGCTCCTACAAACGGATCATTTTGGTATAACCATGAGTGGACATGTGCCTAAGGGCTGCCGAAGTATCGCGCTTCCTGGCGGGTTAGAGCTTGATGTTCGCTACGTGATGAGCTGTCGTCGATCACAACAGCAAGCCCCGATAAACCAGTGGTTATTCAATGTCATTAAAGATATCACCCAGCCCTAACCTAAAAGTCCTAGGGTGATGACTTGTCTATGTTGTCTTAGGTACTCGATATCGTTGAGGTAAGCGGTATGATGGCAATCTTCTAGGTTCGCTTGAAACCTATCATCACCTTGAGCTGCGACCCCTCTCATAAAATCAACTAACGCGGAGAGTCGATGTGTCATCACCTCCACCAGCTCTTCCCGTTCCAATCTCGAATACCCATAAGCGTCACAGAAGAGTTTTGCACGCTGAATTTGTTGCTCCAAACAGCCCATTTTATCGTGCTCATCGGTTTTAAATGGTGCCCAACCATAGACCGAAAAAGCGACATCCAAAACTCTTGGCGCCGGATGCGCCGTATCAAAATCAAACACACCAACGACAAACTCTCCATGGAGTGCCACGTTATATGGCATGAAATCACCATGACAAATCACCTCTTGTGGTGTTCGTGGTGGCAGCATCCAGTGCAGCGTTTCATTTTGATATTGCTTAAGGAAACCCTCAGATGCATCGTGCATATCGCGTAACATTTTTGCCGCAGATTGGAGCGCGGAAACAGAAGCAATGTTGCCAATCAATGGATAGTTGTAAGTCTCTCCTTCGACATAGCTGACCCACTCTTTTCCTTTTTCAATACCAACCGCTTTAGGGCATGCCGTAAAGCCTCGTGAATGAAGATAGGTAAGTAGCAGATGGACAGTCATCGTCCAATAACTGGCAGGACGAGATATCAAATTCCCTTTTCGATAGATGGCATTTTCTCTACCGCCTTGCATTGTGTCCATAACAGTATCCTGTGTGGATTAAGCGCGCATCAGATAACGTAAAGCTAGATCATCATACACTCAAAGCTTTTAGAGAAGGTTGACTGACCCTATAAGAAACCGCGCATTTTGTTAGGTAAATCGCAAGAATAAGTACCGCTGTAAAAATAGACCGTAAAACATCAAAGGCTTTGTATTAACCATTGGGCAAAGGTGTTTACGTGTGACTTTTCTGATGCTCTAACCATCATATAGTGTGCGCCGGAGCTGGGCATACGCCAATCTCCGATTTGTACTAATATCCCTTGTTGCAACTCATCCTCAACAAGAAAGTCTCTCACCAGCAAGACACCAAGTTGATTAGTTGCAGCTTGAATAGCAAGCAATGAATGTTCAAATTCGGCTATCACTTTGCTCACCTTGCCTTGATAACCTTGGTACGCAAACCATACCTGCCAAGATTCATGATAACCGCCGGTGCAGATTTTAGGTGTTTGAGACAGCTTCGTGAGGTCATCAATCGGATTTAACTGAATAAAGCCGGGGCTTGCTACAACGATCCAGTTTTCTTGGGTAAGCTGAATAGCTTGTTGTTCTTGCCAATCGCCATCTCCGTTAATAATTTCTATATCTGCAATCGCACTGGCGTTTGGAACCGTATTCGCGGTTGTCGAGATCTTAAAGGAAACATCTGGAAATTGACGCTGAAAATCGGCCATCCTTGGCATTAACCATTGCGAGCAAAAACTGTGGCTGACATGTAAGGTAATTTGCTTGTTCTGTGGGCGAGTAAATAAATGATGGGTCGAGGTTGATAAGGTTTGAAGCACATGGTTAACCACCGGCCAGTATTCTTTTGCTGAGCTGGTCAGCGTAAGGTGCGTACCCTTGCGCTCGAATAATGTTGCATTTAACTGCAGTTCTAGCGATTTCACCTGCTGACTGACGGCCGCACGGGTCACATTTAGCTCCTCTGCGGCTTTAGTGAAGCTCTGTAATCGCGCCGTGGCTTCAAACGCTCGGAGCAAATTAAGCGGCGGTAAGCTTTGCATAACACTCTCCCAAATACTCAGTAGCCATGGTATGAACTGGTGATGACAAATTGATGAAAGTGCTGAGTTTGTTAAGCGGGATCAAAAAAGCCAGCGTGATACACGCTGGCTTTTGGAACTGTCTCTTAAGCAGGAATTATTCTGCTTTCTCAGTGGTTTGGTATTCAAACGCAGGGACAACTACTTCAACACGACGGTTCATTTGACGACCTTGACGTGTTTCGTTGCTTGCTACTGGGTTAGCTTCACCCTTGCCTTTCACTGTCATACGTTCAGCCGCAATACCTTTTGCTTGGAACTCGTCAGCAACGGCTTTCGCGCGTTTTTCTGTAAGTTGCTGGTTGTACGCAGCAGAACCCGTCGTATCACTGTAACCCGTGATCTCAACTTGAGCTTGTGGGTAAGTGTTCATCAGATCAACGGTACCAGAAAGGGTCGATGCATCTTTCACTTCTGCACTTTCTAGGTCGAATTGTACTGTCGCTGTTGTTTGAGCAGGGTAAACATGCTCAACAATACGTGTTGCAGGGCGTGTTTCTACTACTTCCTCAACCACTTCTTCTTGAACTACTGGCTCAGAGCCGAACTTGTAGTTAAAACCAATACCGAAGAAATCTGAATCCATATCTTCAATCACGTCATCAGACATATCTTGGTAACGTTGGTATTCAGCACGTAGGCTCCAGTTGTAGTTGATTTTGTACTCAGCACCTAGAGAGCCTGTTGGTACGAAATCTTTTTCGTCACCCGCCATCATGTATGCAGCACCAACTTTCGCGAATAGATTCCAAGAATCCGTTAGCGGTAGGTTGAATTTAGGAGCAAGAGTCAACGCCCAAAGATCACCGTCAACGGTGTTTAGGCCCGGCTTTTTGAAGTTTGCAGTGAAGTCACCAAGGTAATCAACACCGTACTCTGCTGCAACGTACTCGTTGAAGCTGTAGCCCAGGTGCATAGATGCTGCAAAACTGTCGTCGTCACAAGGTTCGTTTAGGTAACACGCATCATTTAGAGAGTTGTAACCTACTTTACCGCCCATGTAAGTGTCAGCAAGTGCAACGTTTGAGATCACACCACCAGCAAGTACAGTAGCCACTGCTATAGCGATTTTTTTCATTATTCTTTTCCTTTTTCTTGTACACAAAGCAACACATCGAGGCAGCATACTGCCGTAAAATATGAAGCCGTAACTTTCTCTTTTCTTCGAACAGAAATAGCTAAATAGCGTAGGAAAGAATCAAAAAATGATATTCAAACGCCAATGACGTAAAACGGAGAAAGATAACCTCAAGACCATCTATTCATGAGCTTCATCCGCATACCCAACCGAGAAATAAAGTCTCGTTGCGTTGGTTTAGCCATAGTCAATTCGTTGCGGAGAATATCACAAAATAGCCAGTTTTCTGTGACGCAAATCACCATAAAAACCCATATTCTCAAATTTAAGAATCGACATTTAAGCCTGTGAATGGCAACAAATTTTTACAGGAGAGAATGGATATCGAAGGCATAAAAAAACAGCTCATTTAAAATGAGCTGTTTTCGAAATAATGAACAGACGTTAAGTTATCGAACTAGATTTTATCCGCCACGGTAAGCGTTGCAGCTAAGACATCTTGCCCAAATAATACACTGCGTTCTGGTGACCAACCATAAAGTGGATCTGGGTGATTGTTGTTGTCTTTAAATGGCATCTCGATCGTGTACGACAGGCATTTGAACTGCTCCGCGACCCAGTTTGAGCCCACCGTCAAATTCGCTTTACCAGGCTCATCTTTATCGTAACCAATCTCATCTTGGAATTCAGGGGTAATAGTCAGTAGCGCTTGCTTAAATGATGCCTCTAAAGCGGCAAGATTTTCATCGTAAGAAGGAATACCTTCTGAGCCAGCGACGAAGTTGTAAGGAATTGCTTCATCACCATGGATATCTAAAAACATGTCAACACCCGTTTCCAGCATACGTTGACGAACAAGGTAGACTTCTGGGCTCTTTTCCATTGATGGCGTTTGCCATTCACGGTTCAAGTTCACGCCTGCCGCGTTCGTACGCAAGTGGCCGCGAATACCACCGTCTGGGTTCATGTTTGGTACCACGTAAAGCACTGCTTTTTCCAGTAATGCACGCGCAACCGTGTCATTTTCATCCAGTAAACGTTGGATCATGCCTTCCATGAACCATTCAGCCATGGTTTCACCCGGATGTTGGCGTGCAATCATCCAGATTTTCTTTTTGCCTTCTTCCGGCTCACCAAACGTTAGCAAGCTCATGTCATTGCCGTCTAATGTGTGGCCTAGTGTTTCTAGTTGGCAGTGGTGCGCGCTTTGTGCCATGTGTAACAAGTCTAAATGACGATCGTATGTGTAAGGCGCAAAGTACGCGAAGTAAATTGAGCTACGCTCAGGGATAACAGTGAAAGTCAGCGTGTCGCCATCGAACTCTGCTGGTATACGGAACCATTCTTCACGGTCGTAAGACGCTACGACATCATAACCTTGCCACCCTTCTGGATAAGCCGACTTAGCCAAATCAAGCAGTTTGATCGTGTGCGACTGCTCGGCTTCGGTTTCTAGACGGAAATGGAACCACTGGTAGAATTCCGACATATTGTCATTAGGGATTTTAAGTTGGATGTCATTTTTGTCGTCCGCTTTCACTACGTGAATGCTGCCGCTATCGAAGTTGCTGAATACTTTCATTATATTACTCACCTTTTAAATCTGAGCTTGAAAGACAGAGGCTAACACAAGGCTACATCGCCCCCCAATGACTTTCACTGCAAACTGTCTCGTTTGTGGCTAAAGTCTTCAGTTTAGTCGAGCTTATCCGCTTTGCCTGCTGGTCCTGCGAGTTTCGCTAGCCATTTATCCCAAACAAACGGACGTTTCTCATTATCTTCCGCTTCCTCTTTTCGGCGAACAGCATTTCGTACCATCATTGCTCCCAGCCAACGTATTGGTTCTGGTGGAAAATACCCAAGCGGTCCTTGCGCTAAACCACTTCGCGTCCATTCGTTATCTAGCCCTAACACCAACGACGATAAAATCTTTCCACCCATTCGAGTTTGGGCAACGCCGTTACCTGAATAACCAAACCCGTAAAAGACATTACTTTGCTCATCCAATTGGCCAAAAAAAGGAAACCCAGTTGCGGAACGATCCGAACCGCCAGTCCAAGAGTACTCAAATTCAGCCCCTTTTAAGCGAGGAAAAAGGTTGTCGAATGACTTTTTTAGTAGCGTTTGATAACGCGTCGGTTTGTTAAACATCGCATCAACTTGGTTGTTGAAAGAGAACTGATTACCGCCTTTACCTAGCATCAAACGGCCATCTGGCGTATCTCGGTAATAATGTACGAAGATGCGTGAGTCCAAGACACTCGAACCTGCTTGCCAACCAGATTGAGACAAAGTATCACCAAGCGGTTTGGTAATAACCATATCCGAAGACACCACAACAATGCTGTTTTTGAACTGCTTAAATTGCTCCACCATCCATGCATTTAATGCCAACACCACCTGCTGTGCTTGAATGTTTCCTTTAGGTGTACAGACGGTGGCAGGTTTTCCATAATCTAGACGCGTCATTGGCGTGTTCTCATAAACTTCTACACCCAGATCAATAGCAACACGGCGTAACCCTCGCGCGAGTAAGGCGGGTTGTACGTTAGCAGCAACCGGAGAGTGATAGCCTTCAATATGGCGAGGTGAACCCGCATTGGCAAGCAGTTCCTCCACCGAGCAACGACGCCAGCTGTTCACCTCTAATCGTTGTAACTCATCAACAACTGGCTGCATTCCTCCAGCTTGCGCTCGGTTTGTCGCCGTATAATAAACACCGTTGAGTGATAGCTGTGCATCAATCCCATGTTGCTTGCAAAATGCGTCGATTTCTAACACCGCTTGCTCTGACTCTTTCACTAACCAAGCGGCGTGTTCCTCACCAAATAGTCGTTTCAACGTCGGAAACTTTGTCGACCATGTCAGCATACAGCCGCCATTCGCGCCCGATGCACCACTGCCACACAAGCCCTTTTCGATAACAACCACCTGTTTTTCAGGAGATTGCTGCTTAATCATAATCGCTGTCCAAAGTCCGGTGTAGCCACCACCGACAATAGCAATATCGGTATCAATATTTTGATGTAATGGTTGAGGCGTTTCTGGCTGTTCGGCTTCAATGGCCTGTTTGAACCAGTATGAACTGTGTGTCATCGGATATCCTTGTTAGTGCGTTGCATCGTTTCTGTAAATACTTTACAAACGATGAGCACAATCAACGAGCAAGAATATCTAACGCTGAGCGATAGCAAATGTTGCGCTGAGAGAGTGGAAATTTCCGCTATCAATGAATACAAAAATGGGGAGCAGCGCTCCCCAAAACAAACAGCAAGGATATAAATTATCGGAAAATCGAGACCGTCTTACTGGTTAGTATTTACCGGTTTCACGCATGCGGTACTCGTATTGAACATTGAGAATAGGCTGGTATACAACTTGCCCGTCACTTTGCAAGAACTCATTCACCATGACTTTTGAGTCAGTGATAGAAAACGACTGGCGATCAACATACTCTGTAAGGCTTGTAAACTCGTCACGAAGCTGACCTGGTGATTTGCTTTGATAGGTCTGAATCATGTCACGACCCATTTCATAAGCCGCTTGTTTGCTATCCATAACATCACCATGGATCGTTTCGGTATCGTTTGTCCACTGATAGCCACCAGCAAAAACAACAGAAGGTGCAGCAGTCAGAGCAATCATACTTGCTAAAGTCATTAAGCGTTTCATAAACCTCTCCTTACTTACCTTTATATCGGACCTAAATTGGCTCGATATTTATAAGGTACGTATAAAGACCAGAAACACGTCAAAATAATTTCAAATAACGTTCAATTCTTGTTCAACTCATTTCACTTTAACTTAGCAACACGGCATCATACTCTGCCAACACGAGCATTTTTCTACCTCGTAATCACAACGTTCAAAGTGGCTTCCAAACTGACATTTCCTTACCAACCCATACAATACCTAAGGTGAATTTTCTCTTAGAATCCCAACAAAAGAACAGTGTTCAAAACCTTATATAAACGTCGGGCACAGCAAAACCTCCCCTTTTAGTAGTGCTTTGCATTTCCCCCTTTTTCGGGTTCTTCGCTGCTCGTCCGTCGGTTCTTAATTGTGGCTGTTGAGCACACGTTAATCTGGAGTGAAAATGACCGCGAACAAATCCATTTTTTACCATAGCAAATCAATTTACTCAGATGATTATGCTGATGTCTATAAGCCAATTTGGACCTACAGAGCTAAGTTCATCTTGCGCGCACTTTACTACAAACGAGCGTTTAAGCACCTGTCAGATAATATTGAATCGTCATTGCTAGAGATGCTTTGTGCACGTACGCACCGATTTTTAGAAAAACCGTTTCGTCCCTACATCATCAAAAATAACTCAGCGTTCGATCGTTCAAACCTAGTGGTTGATCACTACAAAACCATTTCAGAGCTGTTTTCTAAACAGACCATTGAAGAGATCTATACCGATTCGACTGGCTTAACATTAACATCATTTGAAATCGACGAGACATTGTACTCTGTGCGATTGGTGTACGAAGCGCGCTACCAAAAAGAAGGCGACATGAGCCTAGTGCTACACAGCGCGGAAGATGGCAACTTCTATACGCTCTCATTTACTCTCGGCCACATAGAATCTGGACGCAGCATTATGATTGGCGGCTTGCAAGGGCCACGCAGCAGTGAAGAGAACAACGCGAAAATTAAAAAGTTAACCCGTAAGCTTTACGGGCAAAGACCAAAAAGCTTGATGGTGAGTTTGCTCACTTTACTCGCGCAAATTTGGGAAGTGAATACGATTCTAGCGGTAAAAACACAATCCCATACTTATGCTGCACGACGCTACAGTAAAGGACGAATCAAAACGGATTACGATGCACTCTGGCAAGAGTTGGGCGGCACCGAATACAACCGTCATTTCTACTCACTCGATGTGAATGCCCCACGTCGTGATATCGAAGGCATGTCGCGTTCTAAGCGTTCGATGTATCGACGTCGTTACGAATGGTTAGACAATACCAAAGCGGAGTTCATGACAAGGCTACGTTAACCCAACGCAGCACATGACGCTTTGTTTTTCATTTTATGATTCGGAGTTTTTATGTCTTACAAGTACGCCGTTGCATGCTTACTGTCCGCACTTTCCTTAACGGCTCATGCACAACCAACCCAACATGTTGTTGGTGCAAATTTAGGCTACGGCAATGTTAGTTACGATGTGAACAATAGCCATGATGAAGGTGACATGTTCCTTGGTGATGTATATTACCGTTACATGTTCGATCACAACTTTGGTATTGAAGCCGGCTATAAGGGCGCATTTAACGGCATTGGCTCCGTACTTATCAGTCCCTTAACAGAAATCACCGATGTCAGTTATGGCGGGCCTCGACTCAGCGGTTACGCAAGTTACCCTCTGGGAGCCGGCTTTGAGCTTTACGGGAAAGGCGGTATCACTTACTACACGTTAAGTTACACGCTTAAAAACAATGGTCAGAATAAAGAATATGACGAGTCTAGTCTTGGCGGAGAAGCCGCTGCTGGTGTCGCTTGGGCCTATAAACACTTTGGTTTGAACTTAGAGTACAACTACGCCAAGAATAGCGATTTTGATTCTGGCGGTGTGATGTTTGGTGCACAATTGCGATTTTAAAAATTTAGCTGTGCCAAGGCACCGAATCGACATCGGTGCCTTATACCTCAAGCAGAGATCAATGACATAATGATTCCGCTCAGGATCAACAGCACCCCGACGCCTCGCGTGAAATACCATTTTTCAGCCAACAACCACACGCCCATTAATAAACCAAATACAATGCTGATTTGTCGCAAAGCCACAACAAGGCTGACGTTATCAGTCATAGTCATCGCAAACAGCACCAAGCCGTAGGTTGATGCCATCATGATGCCAGCCATGCTCGCACTTTTGCGAATCATCCAAGCGGTTTGTAGTTCTTGCTGACTCCCCGAAACAATACACCACAATAAAACCGGTACTCCCATAACCCAAAACTGCACGCCTAGATAAAAGATCGCGCTATAGTGGTCGTTAAGAATGGTCGATGTTTGTTGAGTTAGCAGATTCAGTGCTTGCTTGTCCACAACGGAATAACCCGTCGTGCCAAACGCTGCAATCAACGCCCAAAACACACCCACATTTAGATACTCCCCAAGGGTAATTTGACGAAAACTGGTCACTGGAACTAGGACACAACCTAAAGTAATAAGCAGGAAACCCAACCACTGCTGAGCATTCAACTCATAACCTAAGGCGACGGTGAGTGCGCCCACCATCATTACAGGAAGTGCTCTCGCAATCGGATAAATCACTCCCACATCGGCGTGCTTGTAGGCCACGATCAAACCAACCAAATAGACGATTTGAGAGAAACCACTGATAAACAGCATTCCCCAAAACACGCTGGGCAACGTCGTCCAGCCAATGTTAAAGAGATACCAAATAAGATAAGGCGTGAGCAGAAGGCAAGCAGATAAACTTGCCGCCATCGTAAACGCGAGCCCTGAACCAGCATTGCTTTTACCAAGAATATTCCAGCCAGCATGCATAACCGCAGACAATACAACGAGTGCGATTGCCAAGAGATCCATTCCACTTTCCTGTTTATGATATTTAGATACCCTCAAGGTGCTTGGGTACAACAAAGGCCCCAATATGGAGCCTTTGAATTTGAGATATAAATTGCTCGCTGCCAACTAGACAGATGCCCAGCAAACAGAAATTAATTCAGCTCCGCGACAGACTCGATGCTGATGGCATCATGACGCCAGTATTCGATGTCACAGTCAATCAACTCGCCATGTTGGTTGTAGTTGATACGTTCAACCACCATTGCAGGCGTACCAGACGTCGCGCGCAATGCCTGTGCCACCTCACCCAACAAAGTACTAGTCGAAATTCGGTAACGAATTTTTTGATACGTCACACCGTAGTGTTCACGATAAATGTCGGTTAACGAGTTTGATAAATCATAAGACAATAAGTTGGGAAATATGTCTGGTCGAATGTAGTTCGTGACATAAACCACCGGACGCTCTTCTAGGTAACGAACGCGGTCGACACGAAATACGTCTGAAAACGGCTGAAGGTCCAACAAACGAGCGGCCAATTTATTAGCCAAGGTGCCTTTTGCGGCTATCACTTCTGTTTTTGGCACGCGATTTTGCGCTTTCGCCATGTTCGGGAAGTTTAGCGTTTGGGTAGGGTCGTAACGCAATGGCTCAGGTGAGATAAACCAACCTCGGCGATCTTCGCGATAGATTCGACCTTCCGCTTCGAGCAGTGATAAAGCTTCACGCAGAGTGACACGTGTAGTATCGAACGACTCCGCCAACTTACGCTCTGCTGGCAGTTTTTGACGCGGCGATAGCATGCCCGCTTCAATCTGTTCAACAATCGAATCTTTAATTTTTACGTATTGCACGAAGTGTCCTTATCTTTTGCGCCAAGCTTGTGTACGATTCTCTAACAATTTACCCAAAGTCATCTGAACAATCTTCGCAATTGCGGCAGCAATCATGATCATCACAGCCATTGCCGCTGCAGCGCCAGTTTGACCTGCATCGTCCATATTCAGAATCGAGACCGAAGCCGGAATCGTATCGGTTGAGTAAAGGAATACTACCGCAGAAGTGGTGGTCAATGCATTAACAAACAAGTAAGTCGCAATGTCCAAAATCGCAGGTAAACACACAGGTAATGTCACTTTAAAGAACAACTTGTATTGAGGAAGCTTCACCGATGCTGCTGTGGCTTCAATCTCCGATGGCAACTGCTTTAGCGCTGTCAGTGCAGTCATGTGACCCACGGTATAGTAATGGACTACCGTATTAATCACCAAGAATGCCATGGTGCCATAAAGCACGTTCAAAGGATTGTTCGCATCATTGAAGTAAAAGATGTAACCCAAGCCAAGCACCATACCCGGAACCGCCATTGGCACCACGCTAAGCATTTGCATCACTTGGCGAATTGGACCAAACGCACGCCCTTTCTCAATGCAGTAAGCACCGACAAAGATGATGGCTGTACCAATAACCGCTGTCCAACCTGCCAGCGTTAGCGAGTTGAAGAATGGGCTCCAACCGTAGGTGCTCATTTCGGCAAAGTTGTAGTTGTTTAGCGTCAGAGCTTTGTTCCAAGGCCAGAATGTGACCAACGAGCCATACACCGCCATGCCAAGCACTGCCAACACTGCAATAGAAATGATACTGCAGTAAACCAAACAAATACTGTCGCGCGCTTTGTTAGGTTCTGGCTGATAAGGCACCGAGCGTGTATCGAATAAGCTCTTTTGCTTTTTCTGTACCCAGCGGTCTGCGCCGAACGCCATTACCGCAGGAAATAGCAGCATAATGCTGGTCACCGCCCCCATGGCAAAGTTTTGCTGTCCCACCACTTGCTTGAAGATGTCAGTCGCCAGAACGTTGTAGCTTCCACCAATCACTTTCGGCACACCAAAGTCCGTAATAACTAGCGTAAAGACCACGATAAGCGTACTGATCAAACCGTATTTCGCCGCAGGTAAAGTCACCATAAAGAAGGTTTTGATGGGTGAAGTTTTAAGTGCGCGGGCAGCTTCATACAAACGGGCATCTGAAGTACGCAGCGAAGTGGTCAAAATCATCAATGCATGAGGGAAGGTCCAGAAAATCAAACCCATCGAGATACCAATCACACCGTAAACCGAGTTTCCTAACAACATCTCTTTGGCAATGCCTTGATTACCGAAAAGGAAGATCAAACTGATCGCCGGCAACAACGAAGGCGCAAGAATCGGCGCAGTACCTAGGATTTGAAACAAACCTTTAAACGGCATGCATGAACGAGTCAGCGCGTAGGCATAACCAAACGCAAGCACGCCCACTACCGAGGTCACAATCACGCCCAAAGTAAAGGTGTTGCCCACCGACACCCACAAGCTTGAAGAAGAAAAGTACTTCGCAAAGTTTGCCAGACCGACAAATTCGCCATTGGTATTTTGCACACTCTTGGTCAACATTGCCCAAAGCGGCATTAAGATGAACAGCACCATCATGGTCGACAAGCCAGCGAGCAAACCAAACAACACAAGGTTGTCGCGGCTAACACGTCCGAGTAAGGATTTTGCTTTATCTTGTGTGGTCAGGCTATTCATCGTCATTGTCTTCGCATCCATGTTTACACCTACGCTGCTAGCGCTTTATCAACCGAGGGCACGGCGTAACCATGCAACCCTTCTTCAGCAAACTGGATGTAACGTACATCGCCCGCTTTGATATTGAGTTTTTGAACCGTTTCCACAGGCACATCCACTACGATGGTTTTCGTTGAGCTGTCGTTTTGCAATACACAATCAATGCGGAAAAACGCCCCAAGAAACTCGGTTGCGGTAACTCGCACAGGTAAAGAGTTGGTGTAGTTTTCAACGAACTTGATGCTTTCAGGACGCACCGCAAGGTCGAAGCGGTCACCACGTTGGATCTTACGATTGGTCAAGCTTGGCGTTGGCATTAGGGTTTCTGCAATGCGTACTTGGGAGTCCGTCGCGACGGAGGTTTCAATAAAGTTCATGCTGCCGACAAACTCAGCGACAAAGCGCGTTGCTGGTTGTTGGTAGATTTCTTGAGGTGTGCCAACTTGCTCAATCACGCCATGGTTCATTACCACGATACGATCCGCCATCGACAGCGCTTCGTCCTGATCGTGCGTAACCATGATGGTGGTGATGCCAAGCTTGCGTTGCAGCTTACAAATCTCGTCACGTAAGTGAACACGCACTTTTGCATCCAGCGCCGATAATGGCTCATCCAATAACAGTAGACCCGGAGACAACGCCAATGCACGAGCCAAAGCAACACGCTGCTGTTGACCACCAGAAAGCTGGTTAGGGAATTTCTCGCCAGAGGTTGGAAGACCAATGGTTTCTAACCAGTAATCCACCTTCTCTAACGCTTCTTTGGTCGACATGCCTTGGTTCTTCAAACCCACCGCAATATTCTCTTGCACAGTTAGGTTCGGAAACAAAGCATAAGATTGGAATACGATGCCGAAATCGCGCTTCTCTGGTGGTAGGAATGTGGTCTCTTGACCGTTTTGAAAAATCGCACCAGACGTTGGCAAGTCTAAACCTGCAATAGCACGTAATAGAGTGGTTTTACCGCAGCCAGAAGGACCAAGAAAACAAACAAACTCGCCCTTTTCAATCGCTAGCGAGATTTTCTTTAATGCAGTGAACTGTCCGAATTGCTTCACTACATTTTCGATATTTAGGTAATGTTGGTTAGTTGACATAACACACGCTCCAAATGGTATATACCAACTTTAGTTTTGGAGTGTTACGTTCCAATGACAAATTTATAGCCAGAAGATGACAAATAGATGAAGGACGGTGAAGTTTGTTTCTACGCTTCCAACCCCCTCCAACTCCCCCTTCTATCAGCATTGTTTGCCAAGCATTTGAATGTGGTTATAAAGGGGGAGAGCTGCTCTTTACTACGGTATGCTCAGCGCTTTTCCGACGTCATTCTGAAGGAGCCTGGGCGAGTATTCAGAATCTACTTGAAGCGCGTAAGATGTTGCATTGTGAATTAAACTATCCGCGATTACAAAACCAGTTCCTCCCCTTTACCAGCGTGACTGTTGTAGTCCCCAGAAGTTAAAGCCAAGGGAGGTTAGGTGGGGTTGGTGGTTTAATGCTAGGTTCGGTGCTTTCCCGACGTCATTCTGAAGGAGCCTAGGCGAGTATTCAGAATCTACTTGAAGCGCGTTGGATGTTGCATTGTGAATTAAACTATCCGCGAATGCAGAACCAGTCCCTCCCCTTTACCAGCACGACTATTATAGTCTCCCGAAGTTGAAGCCAAGGGGAGGTTAGGTGGGGTTGCTGCTTTAAGGCTTTTGACTCTCGCCTCTTCCAAAAACAAAAAATCCACCTCAACCGAGGTGGATTTCAACATTCAACTCAAAGCAAATTCAATTAAGACTTTGGCTCTGATTTCTCGTCAAACTTCTCAGACCAAGCCGCTAGAATCTCTGCACGCTTACTACCCATTTGCGCGAAGTCCATCTTCGCCATGTTCTCTTGAACATTCGGGAAGTTAGATACTGTCGCTTTCACTTCTTTATGTGCAACCACTGGGTACATTTCTACGTAAAGCTCGTTTGCCGCTTTAGAGATTGACCAGTCGACAACACGTTTCGCTGCATCAGACTCTTTTACTAGACCAACGGCTTCTGATTCCCAGCCGATACCTTTTGGTGTGATAACCGCTAGTGGTGCGCCTTGTGTTTTCAGCTTCGCGCCGCGGCTTGCCATCGAAATACCGATAGCCACTTCACCCATACCCGCTTGAACACATGGCTTAGAGCCAGAGTGCGTGTAGTGTGCAATGTTCTTATCTAGGTCACGCATGTAGTTCCATGCCTGATCTTCACCCATGTTTTGTAGCCAAGCAGAAACCTGCATGTAGCCAGTGCCTGAAGACGCTGGGTTAGGCATTGCAATGTGACCTTTGTAAACCGGCTTTGTTAGGTCTTCCCAGGACGTTGGTTTCGGTAGGTTAAGTTGTTTCGCTACCGCTTCGTTGAAACAAACTGCGTTAAAGAACGCATCGTTACCAAACCAAGCTTGGTTTGATTGAGGGTCGTTTAGGTTCGCATGCAGCTCTTCCAAACCTTTTGGTGTGTAAGGCTTAAGAAGACCTTCATCTTTAAGCAGTGCCATTGACGAGCCCGCAAGACCCCAAACCACTTCCGCTTGAGGGTTGTTCTTTTCTGCCAGCAATTTCGCCGTCATGATACCGGTTGAATCGCGAACCCACTTAATCTTGATATCTGGGTTATCTTTCTCAAACGCAGACTTGTATTTCGCAAGAATGTCAGTTTCGAAAGCGGTGTAAACCGTGACTTCCTGTGCTGCCATTGCATTCGTAGCTAGCAGAGAGACAAGTGCAGCCAGCGATCCTTTCATCAAACGGTTTTTCATCATTTTCTCCAATTAATTTGGCTAAGTTTTAATTTGGTCTGTACCAGTTGACGATAACCACCCTACTGAGCCTTTGTGACGAATTCATGACCATTAAATGGCAGTTTTACGAAAAATATCGATGAATAATCGTTCAATTGATCCGCCATTTTCTGGATATTAAAGTTTTATGAAATTGGATATTCGCCTATTTACTGCCCTTTTCTTCCTCGCTAGAGTGAACTTGAAATTTGGTGTAGACCAATTAGCCTATTCTGATGGAAATCGAGATGAAAAACGAATACCTACTACTGACTCCAGGTCCTCTATCTACTTCTGAAACGGTACGTGAAGCCATGCTTAAAGACTGGTGTACTTGGGATGATGAATACAACAAAGACATTGTAGAAGTGATCCGCACTAAGCTTGTAAAACTGGCAACTCAACAAGACGGCTACACCAGCGTACTAATGCAAGGTAGCGGCACCGCATCAGTAGAAGCGACGATTGGCAGCGCCATTGGCAAAGATGGAAAATTGTTGGTTGTCGACAACGGTGCTTACGGTGCGCGTATCGCTCAGATCGCTGATTACCTAAATATTCCATGCCATGTAGTTTCCCCAGGCGAAACATCACAGCCACACTTGAACGAGGTGGAAACTGCATTGGCATCGGATCCTACAATCACACACGTGGCGATTGTTCACTGCGAGACAACCACTGGCATGCTTAACCCAATTGAAGAATTTGCTTCTGCAGCAAAAGCGCACGGCAAAGTGGTGATTCTGGATGCCATGTCGAGCTTTGGTGGCATTCCTATCGATATCGCTGAGCTAGGCATCGATTTTATGATCAGCTCTGCAAACAAATGTATTCAAGGCGTACCGGGCTTTGGCTTTGTGATTGCAAAACAAACTGAGCTCGAAAAGTGCAAAGGTCAGGCACGTTCTTTGAGCCTTGATCTTTACGACCAATGGCACTGCATGGAAGTGAATCACGGCAAATGGCGTTTCACGTCTCCTACGCACACGGTGCGCGCTTTCTACCAAGCATTGCTAGAGCTAGAACAAGAAGGCGGCATTGAGGCTCGTCATAACCGTTACCAAACTAACCAGAAAACACTGGTTGCAGGTATGCGTTCTCTAGGTTTCGAGCCACTACTAAGTGATGATCTTCACTCGCCAATCATCACTTCTTTCTACTCTCCGACGCACAGTGATTACCAATTCAAAGCGTTCTACACACGTTTGAAAGAGCAAGGTTTTGTGATTTATCCGGGTAAGGTATCGAATGCAGATTGCTTCCGTATCGGCAACATTGGCGAAGTTTACCCAGCAGATATCGAGCGCTTGATCGGTGCAATTGAAAAAGCAATGTACTGGCAAGTTGCGTAAAGCAACTTTCTGATTGAGAGAGCGTTATGACTCAGAATATCAAACCGACCCATTTCCGCAGCGAAGGCGATGTCAACACGACACCGGCGCGCCAAGCTTGGAATGCATCGATGGATGACGAACGCACGCAAGCATTACTGAAGCGTGATTCGGAGGTCTTTCTTCATCAAGCCATGTCAACGCCTTGCTTAGATACCTTGGAAGCAGCAGAAGGCATCTACATCCAAGATGCTACCGGCAAAAAGTACATGGATTTCCATGGCAATAACGTCCATCAACTGGGCTACGGTCATCCGCATGTGATTAAACGCGTGCAAGAGCAAATTGCCAAACTTCCGTTTTCACCACGCCGTTTTACCAACGAGACCGCGATTGAATGTGCCGAAAAACTCACCCAAATCTGTGGCGGCGAGTTGAATCGCGTGTTGTTTGCTCCGGGTGGCACATCTGCGGTTGGCATGGCGCTTAAACTAGCCCGCCACATCACGAGCAACTACAAGGTGGTGTCGTTGTGGGATTCCTTCCACGGCGCATCGTTGGATGCCATCTCAGTGGGTGGTGAAGCGTGTTTCCGCCAAGGCATGGGACCATTAATGGCAGGTGTTGAACGCATCCCACCAGCGGTGTCTTACCGAGGTGCTTTCCCTGTCGCGGACGGCAGCGACGTGCATTACGCCGACTACCTTGAATACGTGATTGAGAAAGAAGGCGGCGTGGGCGCGTTTATCGCAGAAGCAGTTCGTAATACCGACGTTCAAGTGCCAAGTAAAGCCTATTGGAAACGCATCCGTGAAATCTGTGACAAACACAATGTCATGCTGATCATCGACGACATCCCTAACGGCATGGGTCGCAGCGGTGAATGGTTTACCTACCAAGCCTACGATATCGAGCCAGATATGCTCTGCATCGGTAAAGGTTTGGGTGGTGGCTTAGTGCCTATCGCAGCCATGGTAACCAAAGACAAATACAACACCGCCGAGCAAATCTCCATGGGTCATTACACTCATGAGAAAAGCCCTGTCGGTTGTGCTGCGGCACTGGCAACCATGGAAGCTATTGAGCAAGACGGCTTGCTAGATAAAGCCAAAGCCGACAGCCAGTTCATGCGTGAAAAGCTGCTAGAGATGAAAGCCAAATACCCAGTGATTGGCGATGTGCGCGGCATCGGCATGTTATGGGGCATTGAACTGGTCACTGACCACGAAAGCAAAACACGCGCGTATGACGAAGCGGAAGCTGTGCTGTACCAATGCCTAAATAACGGTATGAGCTTCAAGGTATCGCAAGGTAACGTGATTCAACTCAGCCCACCGCTAATCATCACTCGCAAACAACTGACAGAAGCGTTGGCGATCTTCGAAGAAGCCATCGCCAAAGTGTGTAAAGACTTTAACTACTTTTAGGGTCAATAGACCTCAACAAAACCAATTTATCCAGAGCGCGATTCCAACGTGTAGGCAAGCGCTCTAGCAAGCAAGAAAAAGGATTGAACATGAGCAACTCACCAATTCAAGCAGTGATCTTTGACTGGGCTGGTACTATCGTCGATTTCGGCTCTTTTGCGCCAACCAGTATCTTTGTGGAAGCGTTCAAACAAGGCTTTGATTTTGATATCGATCTTGAAGAGGCGCGCGAACCAATGGGGCTTGGTAAGTGGGACCACATCCAAGCAGTAGGTCGTATTCCTACGGTTGATAAGCGTTGGAATGAAAAGTTTGGTCGCTCAATGACCAGCGAAGACATCGACACTATCTACGCGGCATTTATGCCTCTGCAAAAAGCAAAAGTGGCTGACCACGCAGAACCAATCCTCAACGCAGTTGAAGTGGTAAACGGTCTGAAAGACAAAGGCATCAAGATCGGTTCTTGTTCGGGTTACCCGCGTGAGGTGATGGACGTACTGATTCCAGTTGCAGCGGATTACGGCTACCAACCAGATTGTGTTGTCGCGACAGACGATCTGCCCCAAGGTGGTCGCCCGGCACCGTTTATGGCACTGAAAAATGTGATTGAGCTTGGTGTAACCGACGTTAAAGCATGCGTCAAAGTGGACGATTCAGCACCGGGCATCTTTGAAGGTCACAATGCGGGCATGTGGACGGTAGGTCTGCTGCTTTCTGGTAACGAAGCGGGTCTCACGTTTGAAGAATACCAAGCCGCGGACGAAGCAACGCTTGATGCTGCTCGTGAAAAAGCGCGTGCAAAATTGCTCAAGAGCTCGCCGCACTACCTTATCGATACGATCGCAGACTTCCCTGAAGTGGTGGCAGATATCGAACGTCGCCTAGCAGCAGGTGAGCGTCCGTAGTCGAGAGTCATTATTCTCACGCATAAAAAAACCTCTCAGCATTGAGAGGTTTTTTGTATCGCGTTTTAGTATCTAACCAAATCAAATTAGTTGATCGCAGTGCTCGCTCGGCGTTTTAGCTTAAAGCCCATGTCCGTTGCATGCTCTACTGGCTCACCTTTAATGGCTTGCAGTAACTTGTCTGCTGCTTTCGTCCCCATACGTTCGTAATCGAATTCCGCACAGGTCAAACTTGGGTAGGCGTGCTCACCCATAGAAGAGCCTTCTAAACAGATAATCGCAATGTCGGTCGGGACTTTCAGCACTCGGCGATGACACTCAAACAACGCGCCAATCGCAATCTCTTCATGGCTGCAAACCAGAGCATTCAAACTTGAATCACGCAATAATAGCTTCGCCAACCCTTCCGCACCTAATTGTGAAGATGGTGCTTCGTGGGTGGTTAAGAAATGGTCCGGCGCAAGGTAGTTCTCAATCATCGCGCTTTGCCAGCCGTGTAGCTTACGTTGCAAAGTGGAGTGATCGCCACGCGCACCAATGAAACCCACGTTCTTGAAGCCTTGCTCAATCACATGCTTGGTACACGCTTTACCCACCTCAAAATGGTCAATACCGATATTGAGATAACTGGCTTTCGAACTTAACTCAGCAATTTCCAATACTGGCGTGTTCGAGGCTTCCAAAAGTTGATTGGTTCGTTGGCTGTGTTCATTACCAAACAACACCACTCCGGCTGGGCGGCTCTCAAGAAATGTCGAAAGCAGTTTCTCTTCTTGTTCTACCGAGTAGTCGCTGTAGCCAAGCAGCAACTGATAACCCTCTTTGTTCAACGCTTGTTGAAAGCTCGGTAAGAAAAGCGCGCACGCTTTTTCAAACAGGGAAGGAATGATAAGAGCGATGGAGTAACTTTCAGCAGACGCCAAAGCCCCTGCCGCTTTATTCGGGATATAGCCGAGCTCATCAACCACTTGTTGAATCTTTTCTCTCAGCTTGTCAGATACTAGCTCGGGCGTTCGTAATGCTCTCGACACCGTCATGGTGCCTACGCCGGCTTTTTTAGCGACGTCCGCCAAGGTGACATTGCCAGTACTTCTTCGTTTGCGAGGTTCGCTCATTGTTCTTATTTAGTGTTCTCTATTTTCTGCCGCGACATCTTATCACAGCGCTTTAATGGTTTTGATATTAGCGCATTAGAACTCGAACACCAGCACATGAAACTTCGATGCCTGATAAAAATGATAGCGCTATCACAATTAATGGTAGCGCTATCAGATAGCGCTACCATTTGTGATCACTCTCAGGTTTTTCTGGCGAATTGATCGATAAAGTACGCAGCAACAAAACAACAAATCGGAAACATTCCAATGCTACGTGAACTGATTACCTCTGATGTCATTCGCATCCATTCTGACGCAACCGACTGGAAAGATGCGATCAGCAAATCTTGTGAAGCTTTGATTGAAAATGGCGCGATAGAACCAAGTTACGTTGAGGCAATTTACCGCTCGCACGAAGAGCTTGGTCCTTACTACGTGGTAGGGCCGGGCATGGCGATGCCACACGCTCGCCCTGAAGATGGCGTTAACCGCTTGTCATTGGCGATCACGGTGATCCAAAACGGCATCAACTTTAACTCTGAAGAAAATGACCCAGTAAAAATGCTGGTCACGCTAGCGGCAACGGACAGTAATAGCCACGTTGATGCGATTTCGAAACTGGCGGAATTGTTTATGAATGAAGAGCATGTAGAGGCCATCTGCAACGCTCAAAGCAAAGAAGATGTTCTTGCGATCATCGACAAATACTAAGTTTTACTCCTGACATACCCCATTCACAAATGGGTATACCCCCTATAAAAAAGAAAAGGTCTGAATTATGAAAATTATGGTTGTTTGCGGTCACGGTCTTGGTACTAGCCTAATGATGGAAATGAGCATCAAAAGCATCGTAAAAGAATTGAACGTCGATGCCGCTGTAGATCACATCGATCTTGGCTCAGCAAAAGGCACAAGTTGCGACATTTTCATCGGCACAAAAGACATTGCAGAACAGTTGGAAGCACTTGGCGTTGAACAACGTATCGTAGCGCTTGATAACATGGTCGACAAAGTCGCAATGAAAGAGCGTTTATCTGTGGCACTTCAAGAGCTTGGCGCTCTATAAGGTGGCGTTATGGAATTCTTCAGTTTCTTAATGAACGATGTCCTATCAGAGCCAGCAGTTCTGGTCGGTCTCATCGCCCTAATCGGCTTAATTGCCCAGAAAAAACCGGTCACCGAGTGCATTAAAGGCACGGTAAAAACCATTCTTGGTTTCATCGTGCTTGGCGCAGGTGCAGGCTTAGTTGTGAGCTCGCTAGGCGACTTCGCGACCATTTTCCAACACGCTTTCGGCATTACAGGCGTGGTTCCAAACAACGAAGCTATCGTCTCTATCGCGCAAGAAGCGTTTGGTAAAGAGATGGCGATGATCATGTTCTTCGGTATGTTAGTGAACATCTTGATCGCTCGCTTCACGCCATGGAAATTCATCTTCCTAACCGGTCACCACACGCTATTTATGTCGATGATGGTAGCAGCGATTCTGGCATCTAGCGGCATGAAAGGTGTTCCACTGATCGCGCTTGGATCTGTGGTTGTGGGTTCTGTAATGGTGTTCTTCCCTGCGATCGCTCACAAGTACATGAAGCAAGTTACAGGTTCTGACGACGTTGCGATTGGTCACTTCTCTACCCTTTCTTACGTGCTAGCTGGCTTTATTGGCAGCAAGTTCGGTAACAAAGAACACTCTACTGAAGAGATGAATGTCCCTAAAAGCTTGTTGTTCTTGCGCGATACGCCAGTGGCGATCTCTTTCACCATGGGCATCATCTTTGTGGTGACGTGTTTGTTCGCTGGCGGTGATTTTGTCCGTGAAGTCAGTGGCGGTAAACATTGGTCTATGTTTGCGCTAATGCAATCCATCACATTTGCAGGTGGTGTGTACGTTATCCTGCAAGGTGTACGTATGGTTATCGCAGAAATCGTTCCTGCATTTAAAGGCATCTCAGACAAACTGGTTCCAAACGCAAAACCTGCACTGGATTGTCCGGTTGTGTTCCCATACGCACCAAATGCGGTATTGGTGGGCTTCCTATCGAGCTTTGCAGCCGGTCTAGTGGGCATGTTCCTGCTGTACGTGATGGGGCTTACTGTGATTATCCCTGGTGTAGTTCCACACTTCTTTGTGGGTGCGGCTGCGGGTGTATTTGGTAACGCAACAGGTGGTCGTCGCGGCGCAATTCTAGGTGCGTTTGCACAAGGTCTACTGATTACTTTCCTACCTGTCTTCCTAATGCCAGTGCTGGGTGATCTTGGCTTTGCAAACACAACATTCAGTGATGCTGACTTCGGCATTGTAGGTATCCTACTTGGCCTGATTGTGCGCTAAGCTTTTATTCTTATGAATGCAGAATTAGGCTCGTCGGCATTCATCTCTCAAAGGCTCTAGCAGGAAAAGCACTCAAACAAAACGCCCCTCACGTGAGGGGCGTTTTTCATATTGAGGCTATCTTATTGAGACAACAACTTTCTCGTTGGTTCTTGCTCGGTGTATTCAACGGATTCATTACCAGATAGCTTATCGACGTCCGCTTGTTCGCCGCTCACCACCAGTACCTGTTGCTTCACCAACGCATCAACCACTTTAAGGTTATGTTGACGAAGAAGCGCTCTCACTTCGCTCTCTTTCCCTTTGTGATACTTAACAAAGTAACGCGTAGGTTGTTGCTCAGCTTGTTCAGAACGTTCATCCACGAGCGGAAATCCTTGATTGTTCGCCAAGCTGGCCGAGCTTAGTCCGATTGCCAATAGTGCGGTAGCACTCACCGCAGACAAAGAAAGTAAGGTCAACTTCTTCATAGCCACTCCTTATTGAAAAGTCAGAGTCCAACTGTTGATTGTGCCTGTGTCTCTTCTGGCACTGTCTACCGCTTTTAGTTCCCAAGAACCTTGTGATTCAAAACCAGAGAAATCCGCTTGGAAAGTGGCTTTGATATCGTTAGCGCTGCCGCCAGTATTATCGTGAAGCACGACTTCTCCACCAGTCGGTGAAGTTAGCGTCACTCGTAAGTCACCGATGTAAGTGTGGCTAATATCAACGTCAATACTTACTGTACCTGAATCACCAGAGCGATCGACATCTACCGCGCTGATTGCGCCAGAAGATTTGTTGTCAGGAATCGCAACAGGGCTGGTGTTTGAGAAGCTAGAGTCCGAAGAGCTACCGCCACCGTCAGGACCGTTACAGCCCGCATCCAAGAACAGTTTCGCCGCTTCCGCATTCACTAGGCCGTGACCTGTGCGGTTGTCTCGTCCAGCGACATCAATGTCTGTTGCCGTTTGAACTAGGGCATTACGTACTTGCGCTGCTGTACACGTTGGGTGGTAACTCCACACCAAGCCTGCTACGCCAGTTACATGAGGTGTTGCCATCGATGTACCATTGTAGTACTCGTAATCTTCACCAGAGGTAGTTGAAACCGTAATTTCTTGACCTACATACCCCAGCAACTCTTGACCAAATGCACGGTCAACCGTCACCGAAACCATGCGATAAGCGTTGTTTGTGTCAACCAAGAATGGGTTTTGTAAACCAGGTAGTTCAGAGTTGCTGTATACGATTGCCGCTCGTGCACCTGCATTGTAACAAGCTTGAACTGCATCCACTTCCGGGTAGTTACCTGAAGACTGGTTGCCAATACGTTCAGTCAAACAGATTTTGCCTGACATATCACCACAGTTAAAGTTACCGCCAGATACATCACAGCTATCTAGCATTGCTGTTACTGAACCAGCGATTGGATCTGGCACATACGAAGAACCGTTATTGATCAAACGATTGTGAGGGACAATACCGCGATCAAATTGGCTTACGCCATTCAAGGTAATATCAGAAAGTTTACCTTCGCCTACCGTAACCGTTGATAAGATCGCCACACCTGGGCCAGAGATCTCAACTTGATCAGTAGATTGCGAGAACGCCGCATGATCATTTTGGTTATCGACAGCAGCAACAGACATAACTGAATCGTAAGAAGCTGGGTAGCTGTGTGCGGTGTTACCGTCATTACCAGCTGCGGCGATTAGCAGAACGCCTTGATCGTAAATGTTTTGCAGTGCATTTTGCTCAGTTCGGCTTGATTGACTACCACCAAGACTCATGTTCACAACGTTGGCACCATTATCTGCACACGTTTGGATCGCTTTAACAAGCCCAGATGAGTAACCCCAACCTGATTCGTTAAATACTTTCACGATGTGCAAATTCACATTCTGGTTTGGCATCACACCCTTCACACCTTCGGTGTTGGCAATCGCTGCGATAGTACCTGCAACGTGAGTACCGTGGGCGTTATTGTTACCCGGATCGCTCCATGATCCTGTACCACTATCGTTGGTACCTGCAACACGGTTACCGCTTAGGTCGTTGTGCGAGATGTCGTACCCTGAATCGATAATACATACAGTGCGATTACCAGCATTGAAGTCATCTAACTGTTGAGCATTAACCGCTTCATAACCCCACGGGGTAGTTTCGCTGAGCAAATAGCGAGGCGGATCGACTTCGACATATTCCACATCACTGCGATTACGAAGTGGTTCTAAGTCATCACCATCCAACTCAACGCTGTAAATGGCGCGATTACCTAGTTTTTCCACCTTACGTGCCTTCACCTGTTGTAAAACAGACTCCTGCGCGATTCGTGGTCCCCAAAATGAGTTACCACCCATTGAAGATCGGCTGACGGCATCTTCTTTGAATTTGACGATGTACTTCGTCGGTAACTTAGATTCATCAAATCCCATTGGTGGAGCCGCAAACGCTGACATAGAAGTGGTCAGTGCTATCGCTACGGCAGACAACGAAAATAAGCCTTGTTTTTTTACTTGTTGTGTAGTGCATTTGCCCTATTCCTTATTTGAGCTAATTTTTATTCACTATATTCTCATGAAAAGTCATCACCATGATGTTCGCATGAGAGCTTCAGCTATAGTTTATAGGCCAAAAATGCCAAACAATTTGTTTCATGAATATACAACTTTGTACAAAAGATCATTCAATAAACATTTTTAGTTAACATCAAAAAGCATAAACAAAACCTTATAAAGCAATCACTTAATTAACAAAAAGTGCATGTTAAATTAATGTTAGTGAGTAATTATTCTAAATAATACACATTTAATCGATTGCTATGCTGAATGGATTTTTTGACCGTGGTGCCAAAACTGAAATATTGAATATTTAGTTGTTGACTGTCTTGAGTATTTACTCAGAATTAGAAGGTTTAGTGAGAAAAATTCTCATCTAAATACTGTTATAGCCGAGCGTATTCACGTATTCGGAACCATAACCATTACAAGAAGAGTGAATGATGAAAAAAACAATCACACTATTAACTGCATTACTTCCGCTTGCCTCTGCCGTTGCAGAGGAGCCAACATTATCACCAGAAATGGTTTCTGCGTCTGAAGTGGTCAGCACGCAAGAAAATCAAACCTATACTTACGTTCGCTGCTGGTATCGTACGAGCCACTCTAAGGATGATGCGGCTACCGACTGGAAATGGGCAAAAAACCAAGATGGTAGTGACTTCACTATCGACGGTTATTGGTGGAGCTCTGTTTCATTTAAAAACATGTTCTACACCAACACTTCACAAAACGTGATTCGCCAGCGCTGTGAAGAAACACTAGATCTGGCGAACGAGAACGCAGACATTACGTTTTTTGCTGCTGACAATCGCTATTCTTATAACCACACGATCTGGAGCAATGATGCTGCAATGCAACCAGATCAAATCAACAAAGTAGTGGCTTTGGGCGACAGCTTGTCTGATACAGGCAACATCTTTAACGCTTCCCAATGGCGCTTCCCTAACCCAAACAGCTGGTTCTTAGGTCACTTCTCGAACGGTTTTGTTTGGACGGAATACGTTGCTAAAGCCAAAAACTTACCGCTTTATAACTGGGCAGTTGGCGGCGCAGCAGGTGAGAACCAATACATTGCGCTAACAGGTGTCGGCGAACAAGTTTCTTCTTACTTGACCTACACAAAACTGGCGAAAAACTACAACCCAGCAAACACATTGTTTACGTTGGAGTTTGGTTTAAATGATTTCATGAACTACAACCGTAGCGTGCCGGAAGTAAAAGCGGATTACGCTGAAGCTCTGATTCGTCTAACAGACGCGGGCGCGAAGAACTTCATGTTGATGACACTGCCAGACGCAACCAAAGCACCACAGTTCAAATACTCAACGCAGGAAGAAATTGAAACGATTCGCGCGAAAGTATTGAAAATGAACGAGTTCATCAAAGCACAAGCGATGTACTATAAAGCTCAAGGTTACAACATTTCATTGTTTGATACGCACGCGCTGTTTGAGACGTTAACCTCGGCACCAGAAGAACACGGGTTCGTGAATGCAAGTGATCCTTGTCTGGACATCAACCGCTCATCTTCTGTGGATTACATGTACACCCATTCATTACGCTCTGAGTGTGCGGCATCTGGCGCAGATAAGTTTGTGTTCTGGGATGTGACTCACCCAACCACAGCCACGCATCGTTATGTTGCTGAAAAAATGTTGGAAAGCAGCAATAACTTAGAAGAGTTTCGCTTTTAATAAGACTTTCTTATAGGTTAAACTCTTAATCATCATAAATACGTTGATGATAAAAATGGCCACGAAATATCGTGGTCATTTTGTTTTCATATACATGAGTCTACTTTTATATTTAAATATAGATGAACAACAATTGAAATACAAAATTTCAAGTTATAAGTATTATAAACAAAACTTTTAAATACCAACAAACCAGTAAAATAAAAATTATTCAATATGCCATCCATTTAAATTTCATCATGGTCATTTTTGATTATTGAATTTAAAGAAGAGTTAAGTGACAAGTTAAATAAAAAATACCCACATAACACAGGTAAGACCGAGAGGAGTGTGTCATGTGGGTTTAAAACGATAGTTCTCTTGCTGATTCGAACTACCAACGTTGGGATGCAATGGAAATACAAATGACTCAGAGTTTCCATCACGGACACTTTATCGCTGGATTTCCCTCTATTTGTTAGGGAACAGTCAGCACAATAAAAATAGAGAAGTAATACCGCAAAAATAAAAATAGAGGTTCAGAATTTAATTTACACGTAAATAACTACTATATTCACGCCATGAAGCATTAATAAATTCACCAATAAATATTTATTAAGTTAAATTTACTTATTGTCAGCACACTGTTAGTTTTACTCCTAAATACACTGGTCAGATTTGTTTATTTTACTGATTTTCGTTGCAATACAACTTCTAATTAATTCATGAGAAAAACATGCAGCGACAATTAACTCTTTCACCGATTTATTTATTAATCGGGTTAGCCTCCTCGACGGCGTATGCCGGTGGTTTTCAAATTAACGAACATTCGGCGACGGGTCTTGGTCGTGCTTTTGCTGGTGATGCTGTTATTGGTGATAATGCGTCTGTAGTCAGCCGCAACGCCGCAGCGATGACGCTGTTTAAACAAAATGCCTTATCGTTCGGTGTCACTTACGTCAAACCTGACGTTACCGTTAAAAATGCGCAATATCATCGAGCTAATATTAATGCGGATGTCAATGTTGGTATGGGCGGTTTTCCTCCGTCCCCTCAAGTTGACATTACCCCGTCCTTCTCTCAAACCGTGACAGACATTGATGACGTCGATGGCGTTGGTCAACCAGCCGTTGTACCCAATTTTTACTTTATTCACCCTATCAACGACGACTGGTATCTAGGCTTATCGACATACTCCAACTTCGGAACCGACATGGAGTTTAAACCAAACTATGGCGCACCTGTTTTTGGCGGTGTCACCAGCGTAGCGAGTGTCAACCTTGGCGCAAGCTTGGCATACAAGGTGAACGACCGTTTTAGTATCGGTGGTGGTATTGATGTGATTTACGGCTCTGGTGAGCTGTACCGCGATATGGACGTGGGTGTTTGCGTTGGTGGGAACATACTTGGAAACGAACTAGAACAACGCTGTGGATCCGTAAAAGGCAACGCACTTGATGTGGAAGCTGGCGGCATTGGGCTTGGCGCGAACATTGGCATGATGTACGAGTTTAACGAACGTCATCGCTTAGGTTTAAGCTACAAGCACAGCCCTAACGTAGATGCCAAGGGCGACATCCACTTTGCTGGCGAATCGTACGACTCACTTGCTATGCCGCTACCGGATATTGCGGAGTTTTCCGGTTATCACCGCGTCTTACCTAAATTTGCCCTGCACTATTCTGTGCAGTGGATTGGTTGGTCAGCATTTGACAGCTTGAAAGCTGATGATCAGTTGCTAAAAGATTTTCAGTGGCAAGACTCCGCGCACTACTCCATCGGTGCGACTTGGTACGCCAATGAACGTTGGACACTTCGCACGGGTTACATGTTCGACAAAACACCTGTCGATGAGCTGACTTCGCTTTCTATCCCAGATTCGAACCGTCACTGGTTATCCGCGGGGGCCTCTTACCAATGGTCTTCAGATACCACGGTTGACATCGGCATGACGTACTTGATTGGTGAAGATGTCAACGTAGAAGAGTACGCGTATGAAGGTGTTCCTGCACCGATGGTGACAGGCGTAACCCATTCAAATGCGTTCCTAATTGGTGCCCAACTCAGCCACCGTTTCTAATTTGTCAGGCCGTGATCAAATCTCTAGGTCATTGCCTTGTAACAACGCTTATCGAAGCGACCGAACAGAGACATTATTATGAACAAAACACTACTTGCTTTTTCACTCTCACTTCTCACTCTAAGCGCTGCTCAGGCTTCGGAATGGGGCTATGGCAATGACAAACATGGGCCAGAGCACTGGGGAGAAATCGCCAAAGACTGCGCAACCACGAAAAACCAAAGCCCAATCAACATCGACAACCCAGCCGATGCAAAACTGGAAGCACTGAACCTTTCGTACACTGGTCAGGTCATTGGTTTAACCAACAATGGTCATACGCTGCAAGCGCAAGTGAACGGACGTAACAGCTTCACCATCGATGGCGAGACGTTCGAACTGCAACAGTTCCATTTCCACACACCTTCAGAAAACCAAATCAAAGGCCGCCAATATCCACTTGAAGCGCACTTTGTGCACGCCAACGCAGATGGCGAGTTGGCGGTAATTTCGGTGATGTTTGATGCTGGCGATCAAAACGCAGCACTGTCTAAACTGATCAGCGCAATCCCACAAGAGAATCAAACCACGTTCTTTAAAGATACGTTTGAGATTAAAGACTTACTGCCAAAAACTGCAAACTACTATCGATTTAACGGCTCTTTAACCACACCACCATGTTCAGAAGGTGTGCGCTGGTTTGTGCTAAAATACACTCAAACCTTATCCAAAGATCAAGCCGCGAAACTGATGGAAGTCATGGGACAAAACAATCGTCCGCTGCAACCGCTAAATGCGCGCGTTGTACTTTCTAACTAATCGCCACATCCGATAAGGGGCATCGTATTTGCCCCTTATTTTGATTCGCTCTAACCTCACTTCGTTACAGGGACCCCCAATGAAAACTCCATCTGTTCTGTCACTCTTACTCGCACTCGCCCCGACATTCGCCTTCTCTCATAACCTTTCTGTCGGTCAAACCACCCCTTCCGTCAGCATTGATACCTATGGCGAAATGACGCTGCAAGGAGACGATGTGGCTTATCAACCTTGGGCAACTCAGCAGATGTTAGGCAAAGTCCGTGTGATACAAGCCATTGCAGGTCGTAGTAAAGCCAAAGAGATGAACGCGCCGCTGATGTCAGCAATCACTGCCGCTCACTTTCCTGAAGATCAGTATCAGACCACAACCGTGATCAACCAAGAAGACGCCATATGGGGAACCGGTACATTTGTAAAATCGTCGGCAGAGGACAGCAAAAAGACATTCTCTTGGTCTTCCATGGTGTTAGACAAAAATGGCGAATTAGCAACAACTTGGGATCTGCAGCAAGAAAGTTCTGCGATTATCGTACAAAATAAACAAGGCGAAATTTTATTCGTGAAAGAAGGGGCTTTAACTCAAGACGAAGTCACACACGTCATCGAACTGATTAAACAGAATATCTAAACCTAAGGTAAGGAGAAGCTATGAAACTGTTCAACACCATCGCACTCTGTCTTTTAGCGGCTGTAGCCTCTTTCCAATCGGTTGCTGGAGACAACGATTGGGACAAGATTGCAGATAAAACCGTCAGTTTTAAATCGGAAACCGACACAGTCAATCCACTATCACCATTTGCTAACGCTCGTTTCAGCCACATCAAAATCAAATGTACGCAAGGTACGGTCGATCTGAAAAGAGTTAAAGTGATCATGAAAGATGGTCAGGAAAAGACGTTCGACAGTTTAGGTGTTCTGACTAAAGGCATGTCATCAAGAAGCTTAAGCCTACCAACGAAAGATAACGCGAAATTAGACAAGATCGAGTTGAACTATGAATCGGTTGGCAGCACAGCGCTGCAAGTCGCGGGGGTGACCAAGAAAGCAAAAGTAGAAATTTTAGGTAAGAAAATCGACGAGTAAGCGATGGCTCAACGAGCTCTCCCAAACTAAAAACAGCGGCACTAGGCCGCTGTTTTCATTAAAAATTATCATTAAATGAATTTCTTCAGCTTCGCCAAACCATAAGCCGCGATAGTGACACAATCTTTGATCGTGCCGTCGATCATCATTTGTTCGAACTCCTCAACAGAAAAAGCGCGAGTGATCAAATCCTCTTCTTCACTGTCGAGTTGATTGCCCACGTCCGTTAAATCACTGGCGAAGTAGACGTGACATGTCTGATTCAAAAAGCCGTATGCGATAAACTGCGCGCCGACATATGCCATGGCGCTCGCCTGCATGCCCGTTTCTTCACGTAGCTCACCTTTGGCAAGCTCAAGATGATCCGCATCTGGGTTTGATTCCCACGCCCCTTGTGGGATCTCCCAGCAACGTTGACCTACGGTGTAACGGTACTGCTGAACCAAGTGAATCATCCCATTATCGATAGCCAGAATCGCAGCACAATCAGGTTTGTCGACCACACCATAGATGCCCTCTGCGCCGCTCGGACGTAAAATTTTGTCCTCACGCACCGTCATCCACTTATTCTGGTAAACGACTTTGCTGTCTAGCTGTTTGATGTCTGGCATGGTTATTCCTTGATTTTTCTGAGGGTTACTGCGGAATAATACCCGATTCGGTTACGCCACCAAAATGTTCTTTAGTTCACTCAAAGACTCAACAGTGTAATTTGGTGCGATACGCTCATCGACACTTGCGCCTGTGGTATTTAACCAGCAAGTTTCAATACCAAAGTTATTGCCACCAAGAATATCGGAATGCAGGTTGTCACCCACCATCAGTACGCGCGTTTTGCATGGGTTGCCCATTTGCTGCATCGCGTATTCAAAAATACCTAAGTCCGGTTTTGCTACGCCCACTTGTTCAGAGATCACCACTTTATCGAAATACTCAGTCATCCCTGTGCGCTCAAGGCGAATTGCTTGCAACTCTGTAAAACCGTTGGTGATGATGCCCATTTTAGCTTTGCCTTGCAGCGCTTCCATCAGCTCTTTTGCACCTGGCAACAAACTGCAAATATCGGCCATTGCTTCTAAAAATGCGCTATTGAGATCGGCTGTTGTGGTATTCAACTTCTCAGCCCACTCGGTAAAGCGGTTATGTTTTAGCTCATCTGCCGTTACTTTGCCGTCTTGGTAATCCACCCAAAGCGGTTTGTTTACGGTTTGGTAATGAGCAAAATCTTGTTCAGTAAAATCTACGCCTTTGCGAGAAAACATAAGCTGCAAACCTTTGAAAGCATCAAAGTGGAATAAGGTTTCGTCAGCGTCAAACAGGATCCAATCGTACTTCATTTTCTTCTTCCCAAAATCAAGGTCGTAATACTGATGCATAGTCTAGATTGTTTTCTTCTTGAAGATAATCTCTATAATTGGAAATTAATTGTATCCTTATGCTCAACAATAAATGCTTCACGATGATAGGAGATTGATGTGAACGCGATTGCCTCCCTGCCCGTTTTTGTTGCTGTTGTCGAATGCGGCAGCTTTTCCCTTGCGGCCAAACAGCTGAATCTGACGAAATCGGCGATCAGCAAACGCATCAACCAACTAGAAGACGATTTGGGCATTCGTCTCCTTAATCGAACTACGCGTAAGCTGAGCCTGACCGAAGCGGGAGAACGCTATTTTGAGTACGCCTCTCTAGCGCTCAACCTAGCCCAGCAAGGCGTGGACGCGGTATCGGAGCTACAAGGTTCTCCACAAGGTCGGCTCAAAATTACCGTGCCGATGTCTTTCGGTGTGCTACATATCGCGCCTTTGATCAGCGAGTTTCTCGCTCGTTACCCGAAAATTGAAGTGGATTTAAACCTCGAAGACAAAATGGTCGATTTGGTTAAAGACGGTTTTGATTTGGGGATCCGTATTGGTGAACTCACCTCTTCCAATCTCATCGCAAAACGTCTCGCCCCTTGTAAAAGTGTGCTTTGTGCCTCGCCAGATTACTTAGCGGAGTTTGGAACACCACAAAAACCAAGTGATTTAGTCAGTCACAACTGCCTGCGCTATTCCTATTTCCGTGGCGGCGTCGAATGGATGTTCATCAACAACGGCAGCGAATACAAGGTGCTTCCAAAAGGAAACTTTATCGTCAATAACAGCGAAGCCATTCGCCAGTTGCTGTTAAGAGGTTCGGGCATTGCGCAACTACCGACGTTTATTGCAGGAAGAGACTTTGCCGCAGGAAATCTAAAACCGGTGATGGAAGAGTATTCTCTACCAGAACACGCCATTTATGCGGTATTCCCTGAGCGCAAGCACATGCCGTTGAAAGTAAGAGCCTTTATCGATTTTATCAGCGAAAAACTCGGCACAGATTTACCTTACTGGGATCGTTACAACAGCCCAGGAAAATAACCATATTGATGATAAGTGAGTGAGATTTCACTACTGACATGTTCTGACAATCCATCCGCGTAACCTTATTTGGAACTCAACAGGCAATCCGCCAAAACCAATAGGGAATCACAATATGGAAACCGTTATCGAAACTGTGCAATTTCGTCTAACCGCAGGCACAACAGAGCAAGACGTGATCGCCGCCGCCAAGCAGTCACAAACGTTTGTGAAGAATCTGCCGGGCTTTTTGTATCGCTCACTTAGTCACGAAGCGACGGACGATGTGTGGACAGACATCATTTACTGGCGTTCAATGGACGATGCCAAACAGGCGGGAAAACAGATTAAGCAAGCCGCTGAATTTCAGCCTCTGTTATCGATGATTGACTGCGAAAGCTTCGAGCTTAAACATCACAACTTAAAAATGTGCAGTGAGCTAGAGAAGTAATCAGCCACACTACCACTAACAATCAGTAGGTCTAGATAAGGAACATCATGAGCAAATCAGAACGACTGTTTGAGCTACTGACGCTTTTGCGCGCAAAGCGTTACGCCGTGACAGCGAAAGAGCTCGCAGAAAGAATGGAAGTCAGCGAACGTACGATTTATCGCGATATTCAGTCGTTGCTCAGTTCTGGTGTTCCTATTCAAGGTGAAGCAGGTGTTGGCTACTTGTTGCAAGCGGGCTCTCATCTGCCGCCTTTGATGTTCTCAGAAAAAGAGATGATGGCGCTTGAACTGGGTATGCGGATGGTTCGAGCCTGGTCGGATGCCGAACTCGCCGAAGCGTCTCACTCTGCGTCCACCAAAATACTTTCGGTATTGCCCGATAAGCTCAAACAACAAGTGGAAGATTGTCCGCTGATTGTGCCCGATTATCACACCCAATCCGAGACTGCCAAACGAGGGCAGCTTCTACGCCACGCGATTGATCATCAGTTTAAGGTCAGTTTGGATTATCAAGATGAAAACGGACACGTGACCGAGAGAAAAATCCAACCGTTAGGCCAGTTCTTTTGGGGCAAAGTCTGGACGCTGGTCGCCTGGTGCGAATTGCGCGATGACTACCGCCAGTTCCGCCTCGACCGTATCCAAGCACTGCGTATGCACGATGAAGAGTTTCAGAGTGCGGAAACCAAATCTCTCAAACATTATATTGCGCAGTATGAATCGAAAGATTGAGTGTTTTTCATCCCTCCATCACAAGGATTCTAAATTGCTCTGCTCAATGCGCGATATTTGGAAAGGCACATTTGGTTAAACTAATGTTTCATTTTTAACAGATGCGCAACCAACCTAAGATCGTTAACTTAAGTAGCACGTCAACCACACCGGAGCGTGAAGCTATGAAAGTACTGATTCAATACACCCAAGCAGGGAAATATCGAGATCAAGCGTGGGAGTCTTTAACTCTTCGATCTAAAGGTGATATGCAGGCCGTTACCCCTTCTTATGCTGCCCAACTTATCGAACAAAGCAAAGCGACACTTGTGATGACAGAGGATCAACAAATCGTTATTCATCCATAACCGACTATTAGCCTTGTTTAACCAACCTTTGTTAGTTACGCAAGGCTTACACCTCGCCATTACACGTTATCAATTTTATATACGACCACCTATATTTACAAAAAAAACCAATAAGATAGTTCTTATTTTCATTCTCGACATTCTTCTAAAACGCCCTTCCATTCATAGCTAAGATATAGGCTATCTGTTAGTCTCTTTATTTCTTCATGATAAAGATTAGGATATTGATATCCTATAAATAGGATAAACCTTGAAAAAGCATCGGTTTATTATAAGGACAGGTGTAATATGCAATTGATCTGGAACATTATTGGATACTTAATGTTCTCTGGTGTATTAGTTATTTTTTTCCAGACATTCTTTATAGGTATCATGCACCTTTTAATGCCAAAAGACATTGTCAATAGCTACTTTAAAGAACCTTATTTTAACACTTTCGAACTAACTCTATTTACAGGTTGGCCTTACGCATTTTTCCGAACATTGATGTTTGTTCGTTTAATCGTTCAACCTAACTCAGGTGAAAAACGAAAGTTACCCGATGTATCCCAAGAGGTGCCTAGATGGTACCGTCTATTATCCTTCATATTAATATGGGTAATTATGATAAACTCTACAATGTTAACGCTTGTATTTTTTATCGCAGGTTTCTTAGCACTAGCGGATCATTTATGATATTGACTTATCCAGTTAAATCCAACATCACAATTTAAATGTAAATAACGACACTAACAATTGCACGTAAATGACAAATATATCATCCAATTTGGATATTTTTAAAATGAAAGTCTAGAATGTAAAAAAATAAACTTCCTAAATATAGTTTTTTGTTAGTATCTGAGCAAATTAATTATTAGCTAGAGGTGCTCTATGTCGGGATTATTTGAGTATAGAATAAAAACTCATGATAACTTATCATCAATTATATTAAACATGTATGGTGCTCCATATGGTAGCAAGGACTATCAGAGAGTGCTGACTCATATAATGACATTGAACAAGCATATTTCAGATCCTAACCGCATTAAAGCAGGCGATATCATTTGGTTATCAGCTCTACCCAAATCAAGCACCCAACTTAACACTCAACGTAACAATGCTTTACCTCCTAAAAGTATCGCGAAGCTAGGGACTTACCCAGCGTCTAAACCTCAAATATCTAGTTCTCCGCCCCATAAAGTTTTGCCTCCCAATATTCTCAGCTACAATCAACCTCCAAAATCGATCTCAAATCAAGTTCCACCACAACATGCTGATATGTTTTGGGCGTTAGCATGGTTAGAAAACAACGCCAATATGATTACTATTCCAGGAGGTACCTTGATGGGTGCTACAGGAAACTTGATGAGTAAAGGAAATATTAAGCTCATTGAGAATATCAACGACCTTTACGCAAACTATAAAAACGGAGTAATAAGTAAAGGACAATATGATGGTCGACGTAAGAAACATCTAGACCTACTAAAGAAAAATGTTGGCCCTATGGAAAAGCTGTTGTTTGGCAACAAAACGACTCACCAGTCTATTCGTATTGCTCGAAGTGGAGGATTACCAGCTAATGCTCATATAGTTAAACAGGCCGAAAAACTGAATAAAATAGCTCAGGCATCTAAAGTTGGCGGACATGTTTTAGTAGGTGTTGGTCTAACGGCTTCCTGTATTCAAATCGCGAATACACAAGACCAACATGAGAAGAATGAAATTTTTGTTGAGTCAATAACTAGCACAGCTGTAGGAATGGGTACCAGCGCGTTAGTCGGTCTATTTTTAGTATCAAATCCTATTGGTTGGGGGACTGCTATTGTACTCGCTGCAGGTTCAACGGCTGTAGGCTACGCTTCCGGCAAAGTGGCAAAAGGCTTTTATAATTCAAGTGAAAGCAAGCCAAACTTAGTCGCTAGTACTGGAATAGAAGCTATATGCAGCAAGTAATCACATTTCTTTTTTACACTTTAATGACTGGTGTGGTTATTATTTTCTTACAAACCATTTTTATCGGTGTCATGCACTTTCTGATGCCAAAGAAGATTGTTGGGAACTATTTTAAAAAACCATATTTTAATGAATTTGAGCTTTCTCTATTCACGGGGTGGCCTTACGCATTTTTCCGGACATTGATGTTTGTTCGTTTAATCGTCCAACCTAGCTCAGGTAAAAAGCGAAAATTACCTAATATTTCTGGAGAAGTACCAAAATGGTATCGTTATTTGTCGATTCTATTACTAGTTATTATCATTGTTAACTCTGTTGTCGTTGCCCTGACTTTATCAATTGGGGCCGTTCTTTTAGCAATTGAGTGAGGAGTTAACACTTAAATATAACGATGTACTCGACGAAGAGAGTTCAGGCAGAACTCTCTAATCGCCAGTGTTTTGCCAACAGCTCTCTACTCTTCTTCGTTGAGACGACGAATCAACTTAGCTGGTGTGCCTCCGTATAGACAATCTGGCGGCACATCATGGTTGACGACCGAGTTCGCCGCAATCACCGAGCGAGCACCAATCGTTACACCTTGGTTAATGACGGAGTTACCACCAATCCACACATCATCTTCAATCGTGATAGGTTTACAAAACGTCTCCCAACGTCGGCGACTTCGGTAATCAACAGAATGAGAAGCGGTATACAATTGCACGCTTGGACCGATTAGCACGTGGTTCCCGATGGTAATTTTAGCGCCATCAAGCATGACCACATTCATGTTGATAAAGGTTTCTTCGCCAATTTCGATGGTTTTACCGAACTCGCAATGGAAAGGTGCTTGAACAATGCAAAGACCCGCTTTGCCAAACAGCTGTTTTTGTAATTCGTCGCGCTGACTTTCGTCGGTATTGTTATTGAGTGCTCTAAGTGCTTGAAGAGCATGACTTCTAATGGCGTCAATTTCTTTGTCCATGCCATCAAAGATTTGACCAGACATCATTTTTTCGAGTTCTGTCACTGGGAGACTCCTACAACCTGCAATTACTACTTTCAGATTAATCACACGGTACGTGAATTGCGGAATAAAAAAAGAGAAAAGCCTGCACTTTTCTCTTTCCTGTTTTTATATTTTGTGGAGTCTGTCGACTTACACGATTTCCCAGCTGTGGGTCATCTCAACACCTTCACCTAGCATTAAGCAAACCGAGCAGTATTTTTCTAGCGAGTCAGCCGCCACTTTTGCTACGACTTCTGGGTCAAGCTCGTCACCTGAAACTTCAAAGTGGATATTCACTTGCGTAAAGATACGTGGTGCGGTTTCACGACGCTCTGTGGTTAGCTTGGCATTAACTGACAAGACCTTTTGTCCTGCCGTTTTCAAACCGTCGACAACATCGACAGAGCTACAGCCACCAGCGGCCATTAGTACCATTTCCATTGGGCTTGGTGCCGTTGCACCGCCATTGCCATCCATCACTACGGAGTGACCCGACTGAGATTGCCCAAGGAATTTAAAATCTTCTACCCATTTAACTTCTGCTTGCATGATTTACCTCATTTAGCATCGCTCGTTGAAGACATCGTTGCCCTATCAAGCGGTGTATTTCGTGTCGATACTTTAGCTTTCTCGCATAAAAGGGCAACGGAATTTTCAACATTGCTGTAATTTTTTCGCTCGGTTGCCTTTCTCTATACGTAACACTTTTTATTTCAGTCACACTTTCTACGGAAAACAACGTTGAGGTAGCTATGAAGAATATATCTAAGTTATTGGTCGGATTCTCTTTCGCACTTCCTGTCTTGTTTCTACTTTTGAGTAAAACAGGCACCGCCGATACGATGGATAAGATGAAGGCTTCAGAGAATGCAGAAATCGCCACACTAGCTGGCGGCTGTTTCTGGTGTACAGAATCGGATTTGGAACAGTTGACTGGCGTAGTCGATGTCGTATCAGGCTATTCTGGTGGTCATGTTGAAAACCCAACTTATCGCCAAGTTTCATCAGGTAAATCAGGTCACATAGAAGTGATCGAGGTTAAGTACGATCCTAAAGTGGTTAGTTACGAGCAAGTGTTGGACTACTTTTTCCGTCATATCGATCCTACTGACGATAAAGGCTCTTTTGTCGACCGTGGCCCACAGTATCGCCCTGCTATTTTCTATCATAACGCTGAACAAAAGCAGATCGCAGAACAGTTTATGATGGAAATCGACAAGGCGATGATCTATCCAAAACCGTTGAAAACAGAACTGATCGAGTTTGAGAAGTTTTATCCTGCAGAAGAGTATCACCAAGACTATTACAAAAAGAGCAGCTTAAAGTATAAGTATTATCGCTATGCGTCTGGTCGAGATAAATACTTGGATGAAGTATTTGGTGATGATCGTAAAGAGACCCCAAAAACGCTTCGTCAGTTGATCGAAGAAAAAAAGTTGCTATCAAAAGTGAAAGCGTACAGTAAGCCTGCTAAGTCCGAGATCAAATCAAACTTAACGGAGCTGCAATACTACGTAACGCAAGAAGAAGGCACCGAGCGTCCGTTCGACAACGAATATTGGGACAACAAAGAAGCGGGGATTTACGTTGATATAGTAACTGGTGAGCCGTTGTTTTCTTCTACCGATAAATACAAATCGGGGACGGGTTGGCCAAGTTTCACTAAGCCAATCAACCCAGGTTACATCGTTGAAGAAACCGATTACAAGCTGATTTATCCAAGAACGGAAGTTCGCAGTAAGTTTGGCGATTCCCACCTTGGTCATGTTTTTAAAGACGGTCCGAAGCCGACAGGATTACGCTACTGCATGAACTCTGCGGCAATGAAGTTTGTCCCTATAAGTGAAATGAAAGAGCAGGGGTATGAAGAGTATCTGTATCTCTTTGATAAATAATTCGTACTCATTCAACTTCAAGGGCATACGATGGCGAATGGGGAGTACCAGATGAAAGGTTTTAAAACACAATTACCAACCAAAATCTGCTCTGTTTGCCATCGCCCATTTTCATGGAGAAAGAAATGGTCAAGAAGTTGGGACGAAGTCGTTTACTGTTCTGAGCGCTGCCGAAGAAACAAATCAGTCAAAAGTTAGAACCACAAAAACTTTATGCCGCACTGCTAGCCTTATTTTCCAAGGTAACGTGGCTCAGACCAAGCTGCGCTTCACCAAGGTAACAAGGCACCATCATAAGCCCAAAATGCCCCGCTATCCTGCGGGGTTGCTTTGTCAATCAATCCCCATAAGTCTCGCGCGACACGCTCTGGGCTAAACAGCTTTCCTTCAGGTACATTCGCTTGAAAAGGTGCCGACAAAGCCGTATCTGTTGTGCCTGGGTGAAGAGCGAGTACAGTCCCGTGTTTGACCATTCTCCGCCATTCAATCGACATGGTTTTGAGGAACATATTTAACGCGGCTTTCGATGCACGATAGCTGTACCAACCGCCTAAGTGATTATCACTAATACTGCCAACTTTGGCCGAAATGGTCGCAAACTTGGGGTTGGTACTGCGTTTTAACTTGGGCGTGAAGTATTTCGCCAACAGTAAACTAGGCAAAGTATTAACCATGATGGTTTGCTGAAAAAAGTCTGCGTCGAGCGAGCAAAGATTCTTCTCAGGGCCTTTATCTTGGGTGTGCAACATACCAACGCAGTTCACCAACCAATCAACATGTTCAATTTGCTCACTGAGTGCTTTCACCTGCTCGTCCTGCGATACATCCACTTGATGCCAAACTACATTTGGGTGTTGCCAATCTGGTTGGTGCTTACGATAAGTGGCATGCACGCGAGCTTGGGGAAAGCGAACTAGCGCTTGTTGAACCATCGCCAATCCAATGCCGCCATTTCCACCAACGATCAGTATGTCCATTACAAGCTCTCCAAGTTTTCCATATAGTGCTCTGCGGTATCTAATATCGCTTGGCGTTGCTGCTCTTCCATATTGTCCCAAGATCGGAAAATCATCCCTATACGTGGATTCGTTGCTAAGCGTTTGTCGTGTTTGTTCATAAAGCGCCAATACAAGCTGTTAAACGGACACGATCCTTCCCCGCTCCTCGCCTTATTTTCGTAGTGGCAACCCTTACAGTAGTCGCTCATTTTGTTGATGTAAGAGCCACTCGCCGCATACGGTTTGGTGCCAACAATCCCACCATCTGCAAACAGTGCCATACCGCGCGTATTGGGCATTTCTACCCATTCAATCGCATCAACGTAGATACCGAGATACCATTCATCCACTTGGTCTGGGTCGATCTCGGTTAATAAACAAAAGTTACCGGTTACCATCAAGCGCTGAATGTGGTGCGCGTAAGCGTAATCAAGAGACTGGCCAATCGCGTTTCGCATACAGGCCATTTTGGTTTCGCCGTTCCAGAAGAAGTCTGGCAGCTTTCTACTCGCTTCCAGTTCATTCTTTTTCGGGTAATGAGGCATGTTCGCCCAATAAACGCCTCGGATGTACTCTCGCCATCCCAAGATCTGACGAATAAAACCTTCTACCTGAGAAATATCGATGTCGGCATTGGCATGAAATGCCTTAAGTGAAGCGTCAATCACCTCTCGCGGATTCAGCAGCTTACTGTTCAGCGAGAACGAAATCCGGCTATGATACAAGCTCCATTTAGCCTCGTGCTGACCTGTCATGGCGTCTTGAAAACGACCAAACAGTGGCAAACAGACCTGACAAAAATGCGCGAGTAAAGACAAGCTTTGAGAGCGACTTACTGGCCAAAGTAAATCACCATTTAATTTACCTATGGTTTGAATGTTGTGCCGACCTAAGCGCTCGACAATATCACTGACGTCATGACTAAACATTAATGGCTTTGGCAGCTGTTCAATGTCTTTTGCTTTAAGTTTATTTCGGTTATTGGCGTCGTAGTTCCACTTTCCCCCCATAGGCTTACCGTCTTGCATCAAGATGTCGAAGCGCTTACGCATCCGGCGGTAAAAGTGCTCCATCATGATGTGTTTACCTTGAGGAAACTGCGATTCTATTTCCTCAAACGGTAACAAAAAGTGTTCCGAATCGACGCTGCGCATCACGACCCCATCAAGCTTTAGTTTGGCTAACTGCTCTAGTAAACGGTATTCGTCGGGACGTTGATATTCAAACTTACTTGCACCAACTTCACTCACGTAGTGTTGTAAGACTTGCGCAAGATCCTCGAAAGATTGTGTGTCATCCAACGTAAGGTGCAAAACTTGATGCCCTTCTTCCTGCAGCTCGTTGGCAAAATTCGCCATCGCAGAGAAAAAAGCACACACCTTTTGAATGTGATGCGTAACGTAAGTATTTTCTTGTTTCAACTCAGCGACAAGGTAAAGCACCGAGTCGTCTACACGTTGAAACCACGAATGCTCGCTATTAAGTTGGTCACCAAGAATGAGCCGAACCGTCTCGTAATGCATTGGTTATCTCCCGCTCTCTTTTTTTGGCGCAATCGGCCAATCCACCATATCGACACTATCAAGATGTACGCCTACGCATCTCCCCTGCCATTTGTCGATAAATGAGAAATCTGGATCATAAGTTTGTGTCTGCTTTTCTAGATTAAACTGACGTGAGCCACGTGGGTCAGCGCCAACACCAGCCAAATACTGCCAGTTGCCCCAATTAGAGCCGACATCGTAATCAATCAACTGAGTTTCAAAATAAGCAGCACCGTAGCGCCAGTCGAGTCCGAGTTCATGAACCAGACAGCTCGCGACCAGTTGGCGCCCTCGGTTAGACATATAACCCGTTTTATTAAGCTGATGCATACATGCGTTAACTATTGGAAAAGGTGTCTCGCCTTTCTTCCACTGCTTAAAGCGTTGCGCATAAAAACTGGTCAGTGGTGGCTGGTTGGCGATACCGCCAAATCGAAACAACTTCTGTTGATACTTTCTCGCGTACCAATAAAAGTATTCCCGCCACAACAACTCGAAATAGATCCAATAGGTTGAATCATTTGCTCCGTTCTTCCGCTCATATTGTTTGAGCATGGCATAAATGATTGTAGGAGAGACGCAACCATGAGCTAACCAAGGTGAAAATTTAGTTGAATACTCCACCCCATCAAGCCCATTGCGCGTCTGTTTATATTCACTCGCTAAACTTGAAGCAAAATAGCGTCGACAATGTTCAAGACCGCTCAGTTCTCCGCCATCAAATGCTGGTTTGGTGTCAAAGTAATATGTCGTGGCGGTAGGAAAATTCATACCTAAAGGTTCTGGCGGTAAAGCATGAACGCTCTCGTAAGGTTGAGAGAGGTCTAAACCTTCGACCTGCTTTCTAAATTTCGTGAAGGTCGCAGGCAGTTGCCTTAATTCAAATGGCAACTGTTCTTCGCACAACAAAGTGCGGATCGCTTGCTGTTTGATGTTCACATGGGGAGTGCCTTCAATTGCACGCTCTAGAGCCTGTTGCTCATCCGAACCAGCAAACGCATCAGCATAAATATGAGTGATACCGAAATGACTGATGGCATATTTGATCGCTTGATAGGGCGTCAGTTCAACCGTCCATAATCGTTGCCCCAATTTAGCTAAAGATTGATTAAGTTCATTAAGCGATGCCTCGAGAAACTGCAATTTCGCACGCCCTAAAGAGGTCTCCTGCGCAAAGTGCTGCAAGTAAGGTGTCACCGATGGGCGACAATACAAACAAATTAACTCATCCATTTCTGCACAAGCGTCTATCAACAGCGGGTTGTCATGCAAACGCAGGTCATTAGTGAACCAATACAGTCCTATTTTCTTATCCAAGTCGCACCCTCTTTTTGTAAACTCGTTTTTTGTAAACTCGGAGTCCCGCGTTCTTGTTGCAAATAGCCTAAGCGCTAAGTCTTTTATTCCACTCGTTGTTGTACGGGCAATAGAGCTTTACGATCATTAGGTTACTGACGATTTCACTAAACCGATTGGCTGGTCATCTTAGAGCCCTTAACACCAAAACATCGTTTGCACATGTTTCATACTAAGATTTTATAAAATTAAAATTTGGCGATATTGATAACGGTCTTAATCACTCATTTTTTATATAAACCATGCAAGAATGATAAAAATTAAAGCGATATTGGTTAATATCCGTTAATCTAAGTCCAATTCCATTTTGCTAGTACCATCGCAGAAATGACCGACGAGTTTAAAAAATCGACCGCTAATTTGAAAAAAGCGGTCCCACTAATGATCAAAAATCATGTTGCTGCCACGCCAGCCAACTATGCGCTTTGGTATACGTACGTTGACAAGACCATTCCTGAACTCAACTTTGAGTTGGATACGGTGTTAGAAAACTACGGTATCTGCCCGCCTGCAACCAATAAACAGCTTTACAACAACTATGTTGCCAGTAAAGCAGAAACTAGCCTTGAAGATCTTAGAACCAATGTAGAAGTTCTGCTACATGAAGTGTCCAGCTCGATGAGCGATACACTTTCAGATACTTCTTCCTTTTCTGAAATGGTAGACAAAAGTTTTAATAAGCTAGAAAAAGTTGAAGACAACAGCTTAAGTATTGAAGAAGTGATGGTGGTGATTCGTCAACTTGTCGCAGAGTCACACGAAATTCGTCACTCGACAAAGTTTTTGAATAGCCAATTAACTAATGCGAGTGAAGAAATTTCTCGCCTCAAAAATCAGCTGGCTGCAGTACAGCAAGACGCATTATTTGATGGTCTATCCAACCTTTACAACCGTCGAGCTTTTGATAAAGATCTGTCTTCGCTTATCGCATCAAATCAAGCAATGACCTTGATCATGCTTGATATCGACCATTTCAAGTCATTTAACGACAATTACGGCCACCTTTTCGGCGATACGGTGCTAAAAGCCATTGCCCGTCGACTACAACAAAGCTGTCGAGATGGAATATGCGCGTATCGTTTTGGTGGTGAAGAGTTCGCTTTAATTGTGCCCAATAAGTCCCTGCGAATTGCTCGCCAATATGCAGACACACTACGCCGCATGATAGAAAAACTGCGCATCAGAGATAAGCGTTCTGGTACACAAGTTCACAGCATTACCGCTTCTTTTGGGGTAGCAGAATATGAGGTGGGTGATACGCCTGAAGCTCTGGTCAATAAAGCCGATAAGCAACTTTATGAGGCAAAACAACTCGGTCGTAACCGCGTGATGCCCATTTAAAGCAACTTGTTATGTAAGCTTGGTTAATAGGACCGACTTTTTCGAAATAGAATAAAAAACCCGCACTATTGAGTGCGGGGTCTATTTATCTGGCGCTTCACATCTTAATCGACACTGTAGCAGTAGCTTAAAATATAGTCGTCACCGTTTTTCGCAGTGTATTCTTTATCTTCACTGCATGCCATCGGCTTACCTTTTTTGTCGCCTTTGATTAAGCTGATCCAGTGGCGCATCGCCGTCGGCGCGTTACCCGTTAGTTCAGGATTAAACGTAGTGCGTGTTTCCAGTTGAATGTCATCAATATCCATCAACTCCACACAACCGGTGCCTTTGTGACAGCCAAATAGCACTTCTACGTGGTTACCTGAATCGTCTTTAAACAAGATCGATTTTGGATCTTCTTTCTCACCCGTATACGCCACAAAGTGTTTTGGGCTTTTCAGGCCGCTGTGTGTGCCGTCTTTGAAGTAAGCCAATATATGGCGGTAATCAATTACGTAACTTGATACATCTTGGTGCGACCCGTTCTCCAATGGGAACATGCGGTCTAGTAGTTGCTTCGCTTTTACTTGCTTCTCGCTCTGCTGCTCAGCACTTACCGCTTCGACGGCAAATACAGCTTCAGCGATAAATGGGCGTTGTTGTTGTTGCATCTCTTTTTTATCGAAGTTCAGCATATTCATCGTCATATCCTCGCACTTAAAAAAACTCGTCCTAGAGTAAAAACTTAATTCCTTCGTTTAAGTTTCAGGCAATTCTGTGAAGTTGATGGTTAATTTCCTTGCCTGCTTATTATGTAGACTAGCGAAATATTGACTACAATTTCACAACAAAAATTTTACAATGTGAATTTTACAAAATGTCTGTGTCAAAAAGCCTTATTCGTCAGTCCCATTTTCTAGGTACGAAAATTCGCAACCTAAGGAAAAACAACCATTTAACTATGGAGGATTTATCTGCACGCTGTGTAAGGATCAATCCTGAGTACGCACCGTCGGTATCTTACCTTTCGATGATAGAGCGCGGAAAACGCGTTCCGAGTATTGATATGCTCGAAGTAATCGCGGAAGTTTTTCAAAAAGATCCTGCGTGGTTTTTAGATGATGAACCGGAATTAGAAGCCATTACACCCAACAAAGGGAATCGTGGCGGTATCAACGGTATGGCATTGGAGCCGAGCTTTTTGTTCTCCAATGATATTCTCCAAATCGCGATTCCAGAGATGTTGTCTCAAACAGGTATTACTGGACGTCAATTCGCCCACTTGTTGATCCGTGCGCACCAAGAGAACCATCAAAACCATTTTCCTGATTTAGAACGCGCAGCCGAAGAGGTCGGCTTGAAACGCCTGAATCTATCGGTAGAAGATCTGATAGATATTGCGAAAAGCATGGGGTTGGATATTCGCTGGGTAGACCGAGCACCACAGGATGTGATTGATGAACTGGGCGTCAGCGCCAAACAGTTGATTACGTCTTTTATGGAGCCACCTGGTACCATTTATCTCAATAAACGAATGCGTGACTACCCAACCCGATTGAAATATGACTTGGCGGTATACATCGGTCATCGCGTGCTCCATAGCAGTGATGCAATGAATAACGTTTTGTCTATTGGGCATCAAAACAACTGGGAGCAAATGGACAGCCCAGTTTCCAACTCTGAGCTCAACTCGCAAGATATCCTACAAGCTTGGCGCGATTTTGAGTCCAGCTTTTTTGCTGGTGCCTTGCTTTGCCCCAAAGTACCATTTCGTCAGTTGCTTGACCGTTCCGGTTACGAAATTGATGTTCACAAAAAGGCCGGCGTTTCTCCTTCCGTTGCGATGCGTCGTATGACCGTGGTTTCTCCGTACCCTCATTGGCACTACTTTGATGCCTATGGTCCGGGCAAGTTGAAAGCGGTATATCGTGGAAATGGCATCCCGCTTCCTTGGGGCAATATGCGCAAAGTGAACGATCCTTGCCAACATTGGGCCGTATTTAGACGTCTAGCCCAACCTTTGGATACCAGTTCAGCGCAAATTTCGATTTTGAATGTGGGCGACGAGCCACGTATTTACTGTTGTGAATCAGTCAACGTATTTGACCCTGCGGGGAACAACCGAGTGTTATGCGCGGGGATAGATTTAAACCCTGCGATTTCTGCACAAGGTGGTGATGCGGTTTCTATTGCGGAAGAGCTGAAGTCACTTTGTGTCGCTTCCGGCGGAAGTAGTGTCATTCCTCCCCACATCAAAAAAGACTTAACAACCATCGCTAAGATATTAAACATCAATTGGATAGAACGAGGTATTCAAACGCAAGCTAGGCTAATCTGCTCAAGAGGGGCCGTTTGTCCAAGGCAGCCTAGTTGTTACAGTAAGTGCGGAGAAGCCGATGAGACAGGTGACGACGTGAATATTATTGGTCTCTAGAAAGAAAAAACGCCAATCACAATAATCGTGATTGGCGGTATATACTTGTGAACAATGTGTATTCACTAACAACGTCAGTTGGCTAGGTGACCCTCGGCTTAATAAGGGTCACTCTAGATAAAGCACGATGCGTGCCAACTTTAAAAAGGCCGTTTTTTAATAGATCCAGATGCATATCGTTGCTTTATTGACCATAAATTTCGCAAACTGCATTTGCAAAATGCAACAACATGCAAATATGCCACTTCATGCACTACTAATAATGACTCTCTCAGCAAAGAGTCTATTAACATGTAAAGTCATATATTCTTATACCCAAATGATGGTGAGATTTCGGATTCTTAACCTTACCACTGCTCCAAAGCCCTGATTGAAACTGGGCTCAGGTTCATCCGCCATGTTTTTGTTGATACATTCTCTCATCGGCTATTTTCATCATTTGCTCTGGAGATGACATGTCCGGATCAAATATCGCGTACCCAATGCTGGCTCTCAGGTAGATGAGCGCTTCATCGTAAATCACGGGCGTCGAACATAAAGCTAACCTGAGCTTTTGTAGCAGAGACTGAACATTTTCTTCCGTCCCAGGGTTATGAACGACAACTAAAAACTCATCCCCTCCCATTCGGGCCACAATATCTGATTTACGCAGAGAGCTTTTCACTCTCTCAGCCGTAGCGACTAAGACCTTGTCGCCTGCGTCATGACCATAGGTATCGTTAATATGTTTAAACCTATCCAGATCTATATTGATTAAGGCGAAGCTGTAACGCTTTTTGTAACGTTTCGCTATTTCAAACTGCTGCTTGTAAAACTTCATAAAATAGCGACGGTTTGGTAAGTGCGTCAGTTCATCATGCAGTGCTCTATCATCCGCAATGGTGTACAAGCGATAAATCGCAATAAGCGCGAGGCTCAGTGCAAAAACAATGGGATAACCGATAAGCCTTGCTAAATAAAGCTGATGCCAAGGAATTTGACGGTCGAGTTTGTCTCCGGAGAAAACCACCATACTCCACCCACCATAAGGAAAATGAACCATTTCTTTCGCGTATGGCTTTTTAGTTTCACTCAGTGCGCCAAAGAAAACGTCACCAAAAGCACCGCCACTGTCGTAACCACGAATCATCAAAGGGTAGCGATAAGAAAAATCGATCACGCCAGTTTCTCGCATCAGAGCATCAAAATTAATCACCGCACTGATCACACCCCAATAATCTTGGTTCAACGGTGGATCAAGAAAAACCGGAACCCGCACGATCAAGCCTTTGCCGCCTTGAATCAAGTTGACAGGTCCTGCTATAAATATTTCTTGTATATCTTTAGCTTTTTGCACCTGTACCCACTGCTGTGGCACCGTTCGGTAATCGAGGCCGATTAAACGCTCATTACCTTGGCGGGGAAATATATGACTGATAACATCATTCTTCGCAATGCCAATGATCGTAATATGTTTGCTTTTGCTCAGGATGCGGTGAGCCGCAATGTTCAATTCGTCTTCTTGATTTTTAGGCAGTAAAGTAATGAGTGTCGCCAAGGTACTGGCTTTATAGATATCCGCCATAAGTACCGCTTCCAAATTGGAACGGAGGGTGGAAAGTTGCTCTTTGGCCTCAACTTGAACTCGCTCTTGGTGAAGCTCTTGCTGATTTCGATGCAACAGCTCAATAACCCCAACGCATAAAGCGAAAAAACTGAGGAAGAACAATGCAAAATAGCATCGCTTTCTGGGTAAATAACGCATTTTCTCCCCACAACTCGTATATCGTTACGAGATTTTTATTTATTGTTAAAATTCTTATTATCACAAGAATAACCAATCCCAATCGGAAAGGTAACAGTGATTAAAATTTTTTATGTTTTAGGTATGAGATGATGCATCAACAAGGCGATTTATTTGGCGGTACTCAGTGGCAAGAAGTAGAAAGGGGTAAACTCTATTACGATCCTTACTTTCTTAGCCATCTAGAAGCGGATCACTACTTTGACCAACTTCTGGAAACACTGCCATGGCATCAAGAGCGCATTACCATGTTCGGCAAGTCAGTACTTCAACCTCGTTTACAAGCGTGGCATGGTGATGCAGCATATACTTACTCTGGCTTGACCATGCAGCCTCACCCTTGGACTCCTGAGTTAACTCAGCTCAAAGTGCGCTGTGAGTCGATTGCGGATGTAGCCTTCAACTCTGTACTTGCCAACCTATACCGACACGGCCAAGATTCGATGGGCTGGCACCAAGACAATGAACCAGAGCTAGGTAGAAACCCGGTTATCGCCTCTTTGAATTTAGGTGAAACACGTCGATTTTTGCTCAGAAATTTACATTGTAAAACTGAGATTGAGTATGAGCTTTCTCACGGCTCCTTACTGGTTATGGCTGGCGAGCTCCAACATCACTGGAAACACTGTGTACCAAAAACCGCGAAAACCAAAGGTGAACGTATCAATCTGACTTTTCGACAGATTTTTAACTATTGACTCAGCTTTTACATTCTTAATTAATATTGATGGTAGGTTTAGATTCAGGACTTCATAGGGAATGGATTTATGCGTATCAAACCTCTTAGCTTAACGGTCTTACTCTCTTGCTCACTTACCTTTGCTGTTCAGGCATCACAAGAAGAGATACCGCTCCTAGATAATGCTCAATCAGCACAGTTGATTCGTAGTACCTACGAGCAGGAACTGTTCACTTTACCTGCGTTTAAAGAGGGGCACTTTGGCTTACGCATGTACCGCCAGACGTTAGATGAGAAATATCACGCTGCCGTTTGGACCGACATGGCACAAGTAGCTAGCCGATTAAACCGATTTGCTAATGAAGTCGTTGAACCTGAAGACATTATTCTTTATTCATCACAAAGACTGACCGCGTATCAAGAGAAAGAAAGTGAGCGAGGGCAACGACGCTATACCGTCACTAAACACCATCCTGAATATCTTTATCTTGGCGTGGATTTGCTTGGCGCAATGGCAAGAGCAAACGAATATGGTCTGAAACATAAGCAAGACAAGACGCTAAGAAAGATCCTGAGGCGCTACGATTTCTCGCGTTACGTTACGGACAAAGAAATGATAGAGGCGTGGGCAGCTCAGCTCGCAAACCAAGTCTACTGGCTTCGCCAGCTAGGCGAGCAAGATGTGGTCGACGAATTCACTCAAACCTTCCGTAACACCTACCCTGACGATAAAGATAAGATGCTCTCAGCTCAGCAGTATTGGAATAAACTCTATGGTATGACGCACATCATCTTTGCCGACTCACAGTACTATCAAGAACGAGTAAGCGAAAAGAAACACCAATGGATTTATGATTACTTTCGCAACAACATCGACACTATCCTACTACGCGCCAAAGAAGACGTAATTGCAGAAGTCGGCATTTCGTTTTTGTTAGCAGGCTTGGATCACGATCCGGTCGTCGAGAAAACCCGCCAAGCCATTCGTCACGCAATCAACGCTGAAAAAGGGATGATTCCATCGGTCGATGGGAGTTTTGATCTCAAGTACGGCGAGCACCGTAACGTGCTAGCCATCATGCTGCTCGATTGGAAAGGGGTACATAAAGCGCCAACTTATCAAGAGCACCCTGACGCTTTTAAATCAATACCCTACGGCTTAATACCTAAGCCTTAGAAATAATAAAACCCGCCATTTAGGCGGGTTTTTAGTGCGCATCTTCAATCTAAATTAGAGCGAGATGAAAATACCCGCTAAACACGCACTCATCAGGTTAGCGAGTGTGCCAGCAGCAACCGCTTTTAGGCCTAAACTTGCTACATCTTTGCGGCGCTCAGGTGCCATCACGCCGATAGAACCCAGCTGAATCGCAATTGAACCAATGTTTGCAAAGCCGCACAACGCAAAAGTGATGATGACTTGAGTATGCTCAGAGAGCGTCGCTTTGTGCTGTACAAAATCGATGAACGCGACAAACTCATTCATCACCACTTTCTGACCAATGTATGAACCCGCAGCAAGGATTTCGTGGCTTGGCACACCAATCAACCACGCTAGAGGTGCAAACAAGTAACCAAAAATCGCTTGTAGCGTCACACCAGAGAAACCAAGTATGTCACCTAAGTTTTCTAGTCCCGTGTTCACCATCGCGATAACACTAACAAAAGCGATAAGCATGGTACCAACAGCAACGGCCACTTTCATACCGCCCATGGCACCGCTTGCTAGCGCATCAATAACGTTGCTTTCTTCTGATTTATCTAGCTCAATATCGTTGTAATCGCTTGGCGTTTGGCGTTCAGGAACAATGATTTTTGCCATCATCAAACTACCTGGAGCTGCCATAAAGCTTGCCGCAATCAAGTATTTTAGGTCAACACCTAAACCGGCATAACCACCAAGCACACTGCCCGCCACTGAAGCCATACCACCAGCCATCACAGCAAACAGTTCAGAGCGAGTCATGTTCGAAAGAAATGGACGAATAAGAAGTGGGGACTCGCCTTGAGATAAGAAAATGTTACCTGTTGCAACCAGAGACTCTGCTTTGCTGGTGCCCAAGAACTTCTGGATAGCACCGCCAATAAATTGAATCACTTTTTGCATAATGCCCAAGTAGTAAAGGGCGGAGATAAGAGCACTGAAGAAGATGATGATAGGAAGGACACGAATAGCGAAGATAAAGCCAGAAGAAGCGAGGTCACCAAAGAGGAATTTAATCCCCTCATCAGCAAAGCTGAGTAGCCCCGCGACACCATTACTTAAACTCGCCAGCGCCGCCTGACCTAACGGGAAATAAAGCACTAAGGCAGCAAATCCCATTTGTAGCATCAAGGCGCGAGATACGGTTTTCCAATTAATGGAAGAACGGCCCTCAGAAAGTAGGAAAGCACAACCTAGCAGTGCAACAATACCAAATAGACTAAATAGAACACTCATGAGCTGGACCTACTGAACGTTGAAAAAGAAAAAAGAGCCAAAGGAATTGGCAGAAGAAAGGGACAACGCAGCGAGTGATAACTCGCCTTCAGATCCAGAATGTAGACAGAACGAATAGTTCGACATCTTATTTTTACCTTATACAAGCAATTGAACGTAGCTGGTCCGGTCCGTGGGGTCATTCACTGCTGGCGAGCGCATTGCTTGGCCTGCTCCATGTGACGGCTTGTATGGGTAAGGGTCCTGAACAACTAAACCCTAATTCCCGCTTAAACGGGACGCAAGTATAGCCAACAAAAAGAGATATTCATCACATTTATTTACGCAAACGTTCAAGCGTTCAAAATTTAGGCAAAAACGTTCTTTTGTCGTCATACTGTTAATAAAAGTAAGGGCATAAGGACAGACTTTGATGGTAAAAAACGCAAAAGTGACCAATAAATACGCAATCAAACTCGAAAGAGCCAAAATTCGTCATTTTGCTCTCGCCAACAGGTGGATTTTGGTTATACAATTCGCGTTGCTTCTTTCGAGGCCTCTGAGTATTCAGAGCATCATGATGCCGAGATGGTGAAATTGGTAGACACGCTAGCATGAGGTGCTAGTGCCTTTGGTGTGAGGGTTCGAGTCCCTCTCTCGGCACCATTATCCTTCTTCCCTAATTTTGTTCGAGTGTAATGCAAAGTTCTAAGCAGGCAAGACAGTCTACAGATGCTAACCAACTTCTGAGTGAGCTTGCGGTTCACGCTTTATTACACCTGCACTTTAAAATTCACGCGTCCTCACATGGTCTCTCCCTTAAAGAGCGTAACGACTTACTGCAGAAATGGCTGAAGCCAAAACTGAAGAGTAATCGCTATAAGCTGATTAAAAAGCCGTTAAAGTCTTTGACTCAACAGGCAAAAGGCGAGAACGGAAATCTGGAAGCGTTACTCGAACGTTGCGTGGGTGCAGATAAACCAAGTAACCCTCAACCTGATCTAGATAGCTACTTGCTGTTGATTAACGAGATTGAGAAGAAGTTGGGGACTACCGTATTATTATCTCGACCGGAAGACGTCGACTTATCTCACGACCAACACGGCTGTTTGCTGTGTGTGCTTTCTGAGAACTTAAATCAGCACTTCGATGATAATAACGCCCTAATCGCTCCTATTTCGATGCTGTTCCGTGGACCAATGAGTCAACGCTCACTTTTCCTTGGCAGCATTTACGCCAGTGGTACATTCAATTATGAAGTGCAGTACCAGGACGATCAGTTCGTTCGCATTTCATTAGAGTTGGCGTAACTGTAACGCTAAGAAACAAATCGAAAAAGGCCGCGAAACTCGCGGCCTTTTGTTTTTCTATATTCAAACCTTAATTAATCGATTTCTTTAAACCGAGCAGTAAAGTGGCGCAGCACTGGTGGCTCGTACTCGAAAGTGAGCCCTTTTAACTCATGTGCACGATTTTTCAGTTCGATAATCGCATCCGCAATGTAATCCATATGATCGTTTGTATAGACACGACGTGGAATGGTCAAACGCATCAACTCAAGCTCTGACGCTTTTTGTTTACCCGTTTCCGGATCTCGACCAAGCAGCAACGATCCTATCTCTACTGCTCGAATACCCGCCTCCAAGTACAAAGCATTACACAATACCTGCGCAGGGAACTGATCCGCTGGAATATGTGGCAAAATCTTAGCGGCATCCACAAACACTGCGTGACCACCCGTTGGGTATTGAATTGGAATACCGCCTTCACGTAAGCGCTCACCTAAGTATTGAACTTGGCTAATTCGGTAGTGAAGAAAATCTTCATCTGCCGCTTCATACAAACCGCGAGCGAGCGCTTCCATATCACGCCCAGCCATACCGCCGTATGTTACAAACCCTTCCATGGGTACACAACGTGTCTGCACTGCTTGGAACAACTCTTTATGATCGCGAATACAACACATACCACCAATGTTTACCATCGGGTCTTTCTTAGCCGACATGGTGAGCATATCGCCGTATTGATACATCTCGCGAATGATTTCCAGAATCGATTTATCTTCGTACCCTTCTTCACGCTGCTTAATAAAGTAGGCGTTCTCACAGTAACGAGCCGAGTCAATCACCACTGGAATATCGTACTTGGTTGCGATTTCGTACACGGTGCGCATGTTTTCCATCGACACAGGCTGGCCACCGGAACTATTACAAGTAATCGTGGTGATAATCGCACAAATGTTATGCGAACCGTGCGTTTCAATTGTTGCCACCAGCTTATCGATATCAAAATTGCCCTTCCAATCATAAGGCGTAGTGGTGTCGAATGCTTCTTCCGTTACCACGTTAATCGCTTTACCGCCATTGAGTTCAATGTGACCCGCGGTGGTATCAAAATGGTAGTTCGAGATAAATACTGGCGTTTCACCACCACGCACCTGACGCATACGCTCAATCAAAGCTGGGAACAAAATTTGCTCGGCACCACGCCCTTGGTGCGCAGGTACGGTGAGCTTATAACCGAAGAAGTGCTCCACTGCATCACATAGGTTGTAGTAATTTCGGCTACCCGCATAGGATTCATCCCCCATCATGATGCCAGCCCACTGATTATCGCTCATGGCACCAGTGCCAGAGTCAGTCAGCAAATCGATATAAACATCATCACTACGAAGAAGAAATGGGTTATAACCCGCTTCTTTTAACGCGACTTCACGGTCTGCCAAAGTGGTCATTTTGATTGGCTCAACCATTTTGATACGGAAAGGTTCTGGAATACGTTTCATTGTTAATTTCCTTATACGCATTGTCCTACGCGCTATCACGTAAGACTAAAAAACAAATAGATAAAATGCTTTTCAATGCGGTTGCATTGAGGAAATCAACGAGAAGAGATTTTACTAAGAAGAGATAAGCAGTAGTCTAGGTTGTACCAGAACGACAGCACCAAACGGCTATCGAGAATATCCTTTATTCTCATCGTCTTCGTCCTCCTGATAAAAATAAAAAGCCAGAAACCCCATGTTTCTGACCTTTTCAATATAGTGCAGTTTTCAATCAACTTTCAGTGAAGTCACCCTCATTTTAAGATTTTAAGAAGGTCTCGCCCTTTTCATTCTGCGTTTGATATTACTTTCTTTGACTAAATAATCGAAAAGTGGCGCGAATAAGTTAGCAAATAGAATCGCTAACATGATGCCTTCTGGATAAGCTGGGTTCAGCACTCGGATAAAAATCGTCATCACACCGATTAATAGTCCGTATGCCCATTTACCGCCATTGGTAAAAGCCGCCGAGACGGGATCTGTCGCCATAAAGAAGGTACCAAACGCGACCCCACCAATCACGAAGTGCCAGTAAAACGGCATGGAGAACATTGGGTTAGAGTCCGAACCGATCGCATTCAATAGTAATGAAGCCGCCACTAAACCAACCAACACGCCCGCAACGATTCGCCACGACGCTATCTTCATAAAGATGAGAACCAAGCCTGTTAGTGCGATCAACAACGTGGAGACTTCACCCATCGAGCCTGGTAAATTACCAACAAAAGCATCTCCCCATGAAATTGGCTCTCCCGTCATATTATTTATCAAGGCACTTTGCCCACCTTCATACCATTGGCTAAGTGGAGTAGCGCCAGAGTAACCATCAGCCGCGACCCAAACAGCCCCGCCAGACATGTTGGCAGGATAGGCAAAGTATAAGAATGCGCGCCCTGCTAAAGCTGGGTTTAGGAAGTTTCGCCCCGTACCACCGAAAATCTCCTTCGCCACAACAATACCGAAAGTGATACCTAAAGCCGCTTGCCACAGTGGAATTGTCGGAGGAAGGATCAGTGCAAAGAGTATAGAGCTGACAAAAAAACCTTCGTTCACCTCATGCTTGCGCACAATAGCAAACAGAACTTCCCAAAAACCACCAACGATAAACACCGCCGCATAAACGGGTAGAAAGTAAGTAGCACCAAGCCACATTTTACTTACCCACCCCGCTTGTGAAACCGCATCTAACGAGCCCCATACCCAACTCAGTTGCCACGAAGAAGCCAGCGCTTGCTGAGCTGAGGCTTGCTCCATTCCATACAACAAAGCATCGCTGGACTGCTGACCTATATTGTACATACCCCAGAACATGGCAGGGAAGACCGCCAGCCACACCATGATCATAATACGTTTTAAATCGATGCTATCTCGAACGTGAGTCATGCCCTGGTTAACCTTACCAGGCGTGTAAAAAATGGTTTCGACAGCTTCGAACAATGGATAGAACTTGTGATACTTCCCACCAGGGCCAAACTTAGGTGTCGCTTTCTCAAAGTAGTGTTTAAGGCTCATAACAACTCCTCCTTTATCTAAAAGATGGTACGCACTGCCGTAAAAAGCGATCGTTTTTTAATCTCTTAGCTTTCCTTCTTCGTATTCCATTTTGTTCGTCGCTCTTCCCTCATCTCTTCTAATTCGGCGAACTGTTAATTCGAAACTTAAAAGGGAATGCCCATGGACACACTCGCCATCGATTTAGCCAGATTCCAATTTGCCTTTACTGTCTCTTTCCACATCATTTTTCCAGCGTTTACGATTGGTTTAGCAAGTTACCTCGCCGTGTTAGAAGGCTTGTACTTAAAAACGGGCAACAAACAGTACATGCAGATCTATAAATACTGGCTCAAAATCTTTGCCATCAGTTTTGGTATGGGTGTGGTGAGTGGCATCGTGTTGAGCTATCAATTCGGGACCAACTGGAGCGTATTTGCCGACAAAACAGGCCCAATCCTAGGCCCGCTAATGGGCTATGAAGTTTTTACTGCGTTTTTCCTCGAAGCGGGGTTTTTAGGCGTGATGCTTTTCGGTATGGATAAGGTAGGTAAGAAGCTTCACTTCGCCGCGACTTGTATTGTTGCATTCGGGACGTTTTTGTCTGCGTTTTGGATACTTTCGGTTAATAGTTGGATGCAAACACCAGCGGGCTATAGTATCAACGAAGCCGGACAGTTTATCCCAGAAGACTGGTGGGCGATTGTCTTCAACCCTTCCTTCCCTTATCGGCTCGTCCATATGTTGCTCGCCGCTTACCTCACTACCGCCTTTGTTGTAGCGGGCATTGCCGCTTATCACTTATTAAAAGCAAACCATAACCCTCTAGCCAGAATTATGTTCTCGATGGCAATGTGGATGGCTGCCATCGTGACACCAATTCAAATCGTTGCTGGAGACATGCATGGATTAAACACCCTTGAACATCAACCCGCCAAAGTCGCCGCGATGGAAGGGCACTATGAGTCTCACCAAGGCGCGCCATTGATCCTCTTCGGTATCCCTAACGATGAAGAAAAACGTATGGAATACGCACTGGAAATCCCCAAACTCGGTAGTTTGATTTTAACTCATGACCTCAACGGTGAAGTGAAGGGATTAGATGCTTTTCCAGAGGAGGAACACCCTCCTGTCTCTATCGTTTTCTGGTCTTTCCGAGTAATGGTCGCGCTTGGTTTTGGCATGCTTGTTATTGGTTTGTGGAGCCTATGGCTAAGAAAACGTCGCAAACTTTTTGATTCAAGGGCACTTCAACGTATTTGTGTCCTGTTTGCCCCAGCGGGGTTCATTGCAGTTTTAGCAGGCTGGATAACCACCGAAGTCGGTCGCCAGCCTTACACCGTATACGGTCTTTTAACCACAGCCAATTCGGCATCGCCTATTGATGCCGCCGCGGTGAGCGTCTCCCTGACGGCGTTCATCGTGGTTTACTTTGTGGTTTTTGGAGCAGGCTTCTTCTATCTACTGCGTTTGATGCGCAAATCTCCAACTCGTTATGAAGAAGGCTTAGACAGCCGACTTCCTGATGGCACGAAAACCGATGCCATCACACACTCTAACCATCTAACCTAGGAGGCTAGCTCATGGATTACGCATTAATTTGGTACGCTTTGATTGGGCTCGCCGTTCTGATTTATGTCGTGTTAGATGGCTTTGATCTCGGTATTGGTATCCTATTCCTCAGCGCTAATGACGATGAAGAGCGCGACATGATGATGAACAGCATCGCTCCTGTTTGGGATGGTAATGAAACTTGGTTAGTTCTTGGCGGTGGTGGGCTTTTTGCCGTGTTCCCCCTCGCCTACGCGGTCATTATGCCAGCACTCTATGCTCCCCTGATTTTAATGCTGCTCGGGTTAATTCTGCGCGGGGTTTCTTTTGAGTATCGCTTCCGAACACAACGCGGAAAGTTTTTATGGGATAGCGCTTTTTTCATTGGTTCACTCACCGCGGCATTGATGCAAGGCATTATGCTTGGAACCCTGCTCCAAGGTATAGAAGTTAGTGAACGAGCATACGTAGGTGGATGGTTTGATTGGCTTTCGCCATTTAGCGTATTTTGTGGCTTGGCGCTTGTTTGTGCTTATATTCTGCTTGGTTCATGCTGGTTATTAATCAAGCTTCCAGAAGAGCTGATGGGGCGTTACTACGTGGTCGCGCGACGATGGGGGCTAGCAATGGTAGTCTGTATATTCATCGCCAGTTTGTGGTTGCCATTGAGCCAACATATCGTCTTTGAACGTTGGTTCTCATTACCAAACTCGCTGCTGTTTTTCATCTTACCAGTTATTGCAGCGGCACTCATTTGGCAGCTATTCAAAGCCTTACTCGACCACAAAGCTGTTCGTGCCTATGTACTTGCCATCGGCCTGTTTCTTGTTTCCGCGATGGGTTTCGGTGTCAGTACATTTCCTTACTTGGTCCCATTCGCACTCACTTATCAAGACGTCGCCGCGCCAGATAAAAGTTTGGCATTTTTACTTGCCGGTGCGGTGGTATTACTTCCTCTGATCATAGCCTACACGGCTTATTCGTATTGGGTTTTCCGCGGTAAGATGAAACGTGGAGAGGGATATCACTAATGAAACTAAAACCCATTTTGTGGTTCATTGGCATTTGGCTGGCAAGCGTGGTCGCCTTGTTTATCGTCAGTTCGCTGATACGAGCTGCGATATTGTAGGCCAAGAGTCTACTGCACCACATCTGAAGTCATTGAGGTCTATACTCAAGCAAGAGTAAAACAACGGAGTGTTTTTATGACCTTAAAGCGGTTTCTGGTAACTTTGATTCCTTTGACGGTTCCACTGTTTTCACCAAATGCATTGGCCGTAGACAAGCAGATGTCATCCACCATGAAAAGTAAAATGCGGTCTATTTGCTCCGCAACAGAAGAGCAGGGCCATTGGCAAGTTGCTGAAGCAACTCCTGACGCCAGACGCTCACTCAACATGGTGCTTTATCAAATGAATGCCGATGATAAATTGAAAGCAATTCATGAGGTGAGAACGAAAATGGTCGGCGGCACCCATTATGCATTTGAGTTCGAGTTGCAAGATGGCCAAGTCTGGAACGCGATAGTCCTGCACAGTGCCCGAGGCGATTACATGATCGAAAGACACGCCAAGAAAGGTGAGCTTTGCTCCAAAGAGCAATAAACACTACAGCTCTACAGTCAAAACAGTAAAGGCGACTGAGTCAGTCGCCTTTACTGTGGGTATGTTTAGGTATCACTTCAAAAGCTTGGGAAAAGTAATAGCTTTTAACCTGAGGTCTAATCAAATCACAAGCTAACCCAAGGTCATCATGCTTTGTGAAAGGTAAATGTTCTGATAGAACCTCTTTTGACTTTTTATCAACCGTTTTAAAAGATTCAATAATTCTTAGAGGAACGTGAAACTGATGATCTCTCACGAGAAAGAAATAGTATTGGAGATGCTCGCCATATGTCGCAGCGTTATTAATCTCGCTACCAATTTTCACAGCTTCAACACGACTGCCTTCACAATCAAATTTAAACACATTGGTAATTTCTGCTTCCATAGAGCCTGGTACATAAACGATATAGCCAGCACTGAGCTCATGACCGATTAATACATAGCTCTCGTCGCGCTCATGCAGTTGATACGCAAAAGAATGAAATGCACTACAAAGTAAAATGAATCCAAGCCGTTTCTTCATTTTGTCTTCAACTCATTTATGACTTTACGTACGAAGTTTGCCTTAGCATCCGTATATTTTTCGATGGTAATTTCAGCTTGTTCCACCAAAGAAAGTTTTAGAGAAACATGAGGAAAGTGCGCAATACCTAGTACCATATCGATAATAGGTTTGGCAGGCATATCCAAAATGGCAGTACTGCCAATATGCTCGATTTGAGTTGACATCATCTCCGTCACTAACGCCAGTTCAGATCGGCTGCGTGCAAAATCCTGTCGCCATGCAGGATCATGCTTAACAACACCTACGTTGTAATTGGCTAAACCTAATTTCATCCATCCCTCTCCTAATAAACCCAAATATCATAAGAAGGAAATTATCCAATCACCAAAGTAAAAGCCAAACTTCCGGCACACCCGACACTAATTACTCAACAAACAGAGTCATCTCTGGTGTACTTTTGGTTTGGCTTTCTACTGTTAAACCGTCTCGGTTTTCGCCTCTATCTTCTCATTCACCTTATCGCAAATGTACTCCCCAATGGGCATTGCAGATGTCGCTGCGGGAGAGGGTGCGTTGCAAACATGCAGGCTTCTGGCGCTTTCGGCAAACAAGAAGTCATGAACCAAAGTGCCATCAGATAACACCGCTTGCGCACGAATACCCGCAGGATATGGTTTGAGATCTTCCACCTTGATGCTTGGGCAGTATTTGTTGACCAACTTGAGATAGCCCGGCTTCCACCAAGAGTTCTTAAACTCATCCAATCCGGTTTTAAAATGCTTTTGTGTCACCTTCCAGAAACCGGAGAAACTAAGCATCTGCATGGTATCTTGCAGGCTAAAGTTAACCTTGTCGTACCCTTCTCGTTTCCAGCCTTGCACCGCATTTGGACCAACGGTCACACTGCCATCAATCATGCGAGTTAGGTGGACACCTAAGAATGGCAAATCAGGGTCGGGAATTGGATAAATAAGATGATTCACCACTTGGTCGTGTTTGCTATCTAAGCGGTAGTATTCACCACGATAAGGGATGATCTGAAAGTCAGTTGGAATACCCATCATCTTAGTCATGCGATCCGCCATCAAGCCGCTGCAAGTGATCAAGAATTTGGCATTGAGCTGCATGGTTTGACCGTCTGAAATGCAGGTCAGTTGGACTTCCTCATCCTTCTCTTCGGCAGCCACCACTTTAGTTCTCAGGCTAATTTGCCCGCCGAGCTTTTGGAACTCTTCCGCCATCTGCTCAGTGACCAAACGATAATCGACAATACTGGTGGTTTTGACATAAATCGCGCCCAAGCCAGTGATGTTTGGCTCAGCCAGCTTGAGTTGAACTTCATCGAGTAGCTTTACGTCGATGCCGTTGACATGGCAGCGCTCATAGAGGGCATTCATGCGTTCGACTTCTTGCTCGTTGGTCGCAACCAGCAACTTGCCACAGTTCTCCACCGGAATATCGTGCTCAGCGCAGAACGAAATGGTTCGCTCTACCCCGCGCTTGCAAAAGTCCGCCTTTAAACTGCCCGGAGCGTAGTACACCCCAGCATGAATCACGCCGCTATTGTGTCCAGTTTGATGCTTAGCAAAGCCGGACTCTTTCTCAACCAATAAAATGGATTTGTCAGGGTGACGTTGCTGCAGTTGCCATGCCGTCGACACGCCAACGATACCGCCACCAACAATGATGTAGTCATAGACTGATTTCATACGACCTCTTATAAAACCGATAGTTGAGATTGTTGCAATTTGAACTTGCGACCACTGTAAATAAAAATCGCGACAAATACTGCGCAGCTTGCTACACGAACCAACATTGGGATGTCGTGCCAAACCAGCAATGTACCCACCACAATCAACACAAGACGCATCAGAATGTTTAGTGGACCTTCCAAGTAGCCTTCAATCGCACCAATCAATGCATAGGTACCGATGATGGCGAAGAAGCCCACGGTAATTACCGACGTCACATCCCAACTAACTAAGCCTGTGTAGGCAATAAGTAGCGGTACAAGATACAAACCTTTGGCGATTTTCCACGCCATCAAACCGGTGCGCATTGGCGGTGTTTTGGCGATGGTTGCTGCTGCAAAAGCGGTCAAACACACTGGTGGTGTTACGTTGCTGTCTTGCGATAACCAGAAGATGATGAGGTGAGCAGCCAGCAATGCCAAACCTACTGCTTCCATACCCAAACTTTGCTCTAGTAGCGTCTCCATAAAGTCCGCAGGTACTAGCGCCACCATTTCTTTCGCGGTTTCCAACGCCATTGGTGCATTAAGCAGTTCCAGCTTTTCTGGCGCCGCCAACATAAAGATGGCTTTTGCTTGTTCAGGCAATTGACCTGACACCATCAATTCAAGCAATTGGTTTTCCGCAATCAACTTGTAAAGCGCTGGGGCAGACAGTGTACCCAATACAATATACGCCGCTGTCACAGGTAAACCCATACCCAAAACAAGAGAAGCGAGCGCGATCAGAACGATCATGATGAACAAGTCGCCATTCGCCCAACCGTCGATCATCAATGAGAATGTGTTGCCGATGCCCGTTGTGCTGATCACGTTGATCACCAAACCAATACCCACCAGCAATACGGCTGTTGTCGCCATGTTTTTCGCACCTTGCGAAAGTGCTTCGATGATCGCTTTTGGTCCCATCTTGTGATCTTTCGAGAACCAAGAAGCCACCACCACAGAAATGATCGACAAACCAGCAGCGTAAGTCGGTGTAAAGCCTTGAACCAATAAAGTAACCAAAACCGCCAGTGGGATAAGATTGTGCCAACCGCTGATCAGCACTTTAAGTAATGATTCATCGCTGGTCGTGATTTTTTGAACCCCGCTGCGTTTGGCTTCGATACGCACAAAGAACGCCACAGACAAGAAATAGATAAGAGCAGGAATGAAAGAAACCGCAATGATATCAACATAAGGAATTTGTGTGTAAGACGCCATGATGAAAGCACCCGCGCCCATCACTGGTGGCATCAACTGACCACCTGTCGACGCCGCAGCTTCAACCCCCGCCGCAAAGCGCGAAGGGAAACCTGCTTTTTGCATTAAAGGAATACTGATAACACCGGTGGAAACCGTATTGGCCACACTAGAGCCCGATACTGAGCCCATCAAACCGGAGCCAATCACTGCGATAAAACCCGGACCACCAATGATTTTGCCAGCCGCAGCACGAGCCACATTAATGATGTAATCACCAACACCAGAGCGAACAAGAAACGCACCAAACAGAATGAACATGAATACGAAAGTCCAACTGATGCGCGAGATAGAGCCAAACATGCCCTCAGAAGAATAAAAGCTGCGGTAGAGCAAGGTTTCCATGCTCAAACCCGGGAAGTGGAAAATACCTGTCGCCCACTTACCCCAAAGCACAACGTAACTCAAACACACCACAATCAGCACTGGAATAAACCAGCCCATGGTGCGTCTAATCAATTCAATAACAATTAAAATTGCCATGATGGCAAAGACCCAATCGCTGGTCACGAACTTAACACCACGCTCGTAGAGCGCATCTTCAGCATAGGGAATGTAGAGTAAACACGCGACCGCGCCCATGGCAATTAACACATCGATACCGAGTGCAATCTTACTCTGCTTGAGAGAGATATGAGCCGGGTACCAAAGCGCACAAATCACCGCAAAGCCAGCAAAGTGGGTCGCGGAAATCCATAACTCTGGTAACGTCGATAAGGTATTAAACCAAATGTGCAAAGCAGACAACACCACGCCAAACACTGTAATTGTGGTGGTTACCCACGGAAAATCAGTGCGCGTGGGCAGCTCAAACTTCTGCAATTCCTTTTCTATTGAGTCGCTCATCTCATACTCCAAGCTCTGGCGGCTTTTTCCATCTTAGAAATCGGTAGGGATAAAATGCCCCGAGCCAAAACTCGGGGCCAAGTTAGCGTTATTTCGCCATTAGGTCTGATGGGATTTCGATGCCCATTTCTTTATAGTAACGCGCCGCGCCTGGGTGAAGAGGCACTGGTAAGCCAGCGATCGCTTTCTCAATCGCCATTGCTTTTGTTGCTTTGTGGATACCTTGTAAGAAAGGCAGGTTCTCGTAGATCGCTTTGGTTAGCTGGTAAACGTCTTCTTCCGAGATATCTTCACGAACAGCCAAGAAGTTCGGCTGTGCAATGGTAGTTATCGGCTTATCTAGACCAGGATACGTGTTCGCTGGGATCTCGTACTTCGTCCATAGGTTGTAGTTACCATTCGCCTCTTTGATTTGTTCGTCAGTAAACGAAAGAATCGAAATGTCTTTACCCAACGCAGCGAAAGCTTGAGTGACCGCACCTACAGGTACGCCTGCAGGCGTGTTCATGCCGTCAATGGTGCCGTTTTGAAGTGCGCTCGCGCTGCCACCGTAGCCCATGTAAGCAAGGTTGAATTTATCAGGGTCTACTTTCAGACCTTTCATGATTTGGCGACCAGAGTTCTCAGTACCAGAATTCTTCTTACCGATAGAGAACTTCTTGCCATCTAGGTTGTTCAGGTCAGTCACTGTGCCAGTTTTTGCTAGGTCAGAGCGAACAATAAAGTGCTCAACGTTTTGCCACAGCATAGAGACTGAACGCAGTTGTTCTTGACGACCGCTCTTCTCATAAGGACCTTCACCAGACCAAGCCCAAGCACCGTAAAGACCTTGTAGAATTGCGAACTGTGCTTCGTTCTCGTTCAGCAGTTTGACGTTTTCACCAGAGCCCGCAGAGCTGATTGCAGAAAGGGAGAAGTGGTGCTTTGGTGCCAATTTCACTTTGCTTAACGTCGCCAACGCTACGCCCACAGGGTAGTAAGTACCACCTGTCGATGCCGTAGCAAGAATGTAGCTACGGTCCTCTGCCACAGCGTTAGCCGCAATACCAAAAGAAGTCACAGCGACAGCCAAAGCTTTTACCAGCTTATTCATTTTCATTATTACTCTCCGTGTAGTCGTTTCACGATTGGGGATTTACATCATGTTAAATCTTTATTAACAACAAATTCCCTAGAGCAATTGAAATGCCAACTTTTAAGTTATTGTATTTATTGACCTAAGCACAGAGACACATCAAGAATGAGCAAGATTCTGCTGATTTGATAGCAAAGCAATGAGCAAGATCTTGCCTATTGAAGAGGAGAAGGTTGCACGCCTAGAACGCAAAAGGTTAATAAAATGTGATCAACACGAAACAAATGCCCGATTGGCTAATAAGCAATATTTTGCCGACGCAATTTTGGATTGAACTGCAACTAATGAGCGTCTTAACAATAAGAAGAAAGAGCGCATCATTCTAAATTGCTCACTTTATCAGCGGAGACTTATAGCCTAAACGACTACAAATAACACAAAAATACAGCAAAACAAGCCATGTTAATTAAATGAAAAGTCATTTATTCTAATTTTGAATTTAAAAACCAGTTCGATCCACCAGTTCAGAAACAAACATTGACCGTATCAACTTATTTTCTACTTCGGGGTTGTGCCAATAGCCTCATGTTCGTTAGGGTAACTACACACCAAGGCAAACGTATTCCTTGGTATTTTTTCGTCATTAAGGATCACTCATGTCAGCAACTGCGCAATTACCATTCGCTTTAAAACGCCCATCTGGCGTTGCTGCTGCGATCCTCCTGCTCTCTCTGGAACTGATTCAGAGCTGACAGGCTATATCTAACTTTCTGTCAGCTTGAGAAGAAGCTGACGGGAACACCACATACTCCTCCCATTCCTTTCAGTTTCTTCCAAGCGAAACATAAGAGGAATAACAATGTTAAGCGCACGCAATATCGCCGCTTTGGGCTTCATGACTTTCGCCATGTACTTAGGCGCGGGTAACCTGATCTTCCCTCCATTTTTGGGTTATCAAGCAGGTGAAAACTTTCTCAGCGGGATGTCTGGCTTCCTCTTAACGGGCGTAGGTCTGCCTGCAATAGCGCTGGTGATGGTCGCTATCGTAAACGGTTCAGACAAATTAACCGCCGCCCTACCTAAACCTTTGGCGACCAGTTTTTGGGTGATGGTGTTTATCGTGATTGGTCCCGCTTTCGTAATTCCGCGCGCAATTACCGTCGCTTACCAATTTAGCTTTGCGCCAATGTTTGGTGATGCCGCTTTGGTGCCTTTCACTATTGCCTTCTGTGCTATCACCATTCTATTTGCCCTATATCCGGGTAAGTTAGTCGACAACCTAGGCAAGATCTTAACGCCTGCATTGATGGGTATCTTGATCATCATGTCTGTGACGGCTTTGGTTTCTCCTGCTGGCGAGCTAACTGCCGCAACGGGACCATACGTATCTGGCGCATTTGCTGAAGGCTTGACGCAAGGCTACATGACCATGGATGCGTTAGGTTCTATCGGTTTTGGTTGGATCATCTTCCGAGCGATTCGCAGCATGGGGGTGGATTGTCCGAAAGCCACCGCAAAATACACGCTAATCGCAGCTTTGATGTACGCCGTTGCCATGGCATTTGTTTACATCTCATTGGCTTACATTGGCTCGACGAGCTCATACTTGGGTTCTGAGTTCAGTAATGGTGGCGACATCTTAACGGCGTTCACCTTCAGCCACTTCGGTGCATTTGGCTCACTATTATTAGGTGCCGTGATGGTATTGGCGTGTTTGACTACTGCTATCGGCGTAACCACAGCAGGCAGTGAGTTTTACGACAACACTTTCAGCAAAGTGAACTACAAAGGCTGCGTTATCACGACCATGGTATTGGCAGGTTTGATCGCCAACGTAGGTCTGGAGCAACTATTGGCTATCACATTGCCAGCGGTTGTGGCGCTTCACCCAGTAGCAATTGCGTTGATGATCATGGCACCAGTGCGCAACAAGATGTCGCAAATCATGGTCGTCGCGACGGCGTTCACTGCTCTAACGTTTGGTTGTGTTGATGCGCTGCACATCCTAGGTTACATGCCAGATTCCACCGATGAGTGGATGGGTAATTACATGCCTCTGTACAATGACTTTGCTAGCTGGATTATGCCTAGCGTATTTATGATGATTGTTGGTCTGCTGTTTACGACGAAAACCAACCAAACCGAACAATTCGAGCTGGTAAATGAATAGCCGTTTAACATAAGACATCACTCAATAAGTAAGTTAATATGTAGTTCGCTTATTGATATCAGGCAAAGGAGTTGCCTGAACTATGGATTGATGTGGAGCGCTTATGGACAATCAGTATTTAGACATCAGAACGCTCAACTTTATCGTTATTCTGTTCTCTTGCATTTACTCAATCAGTCTACTTTGTTACCAATACACACAGAAAAAAATCAAAGGCTTAAAGACTTTTTCTCTCTCGCTGTTATTTATTGGTTTTGGGCCTTTTTTACTGGGATTTAGAGGCTCCGCACCAGATTGGCTTACCATCGTCATAGCTAATACGCTCATATTAATCGGCTTCTTGCTTACGCTTTACAGCGTAAGCATTTTTCGTCAATTCCCTCTAAAACTGGCCCACTCACTCGCTTTTTTAACGCCCATTTTCAGCGGTTCGTTTTATTATTTCACCTTCCATGACCATTCAATTAAAAGCCGCATCATTTACTTAAGTGTTTATATCTGCATCGTTACGTTTTTTAGTGGGATCGCCATGCTGAAAGGCACCAAGCAAGACCAAAAACTCCCAACCATAGTGATGGCGTGCTCCTTCTTTTGCTTCAGTATTTTTATGGGCTTCAGAGCACTTTGGAGCGCTTTCGCCAATGAAGTGCCAAATTTTATGACCGCAGGTTTTATCCACCAGATGACGTTTTTACTTAGCATCTGTCTGATTGTCGCTATGAGCTTTAGCATGTTGTGGCTAATTAATGGCCGCTTGATACAGTCAATCAATGATCTCTCACATTTAGACGCCCTCACAGGGCTTCATAATCGTCGCGCGATGGAAGAAATTGTTCCAAATCTTGTTAATCAAGCGCACAAACGGAACCAATCAACAAGCATCATCATGACCGACATGGACGAGTTCAAAGCGATTAATGATCACTATGGCCATACGGTAGGCGATTCCGTCATGGCTACGATTGCCGCTATCTTTAAGAAACACCTCCCAGAGTCAGCTTGCACAGTACGATTTGGTGGTGATGAGTTCATGATTGTTTTACTTGAAAAAGCACAACGCGCCAAAATTGTTGCCGAGCAAATTCGCCTAGCGGTGGAAACTGAAGCCTCATTGCAGTCATTCGAAAATGAGATCACCATGAGCTTTGGAATCAGTGAGTTATCAGAGGGACAATCGCTTCACGAGGTCGTTGCTGAAGCAGACGAAGCGCTGTATAGCTCTAAACATACGGGCAGAAACCAAGTCACCTTGTTTGGAGAAGGGAAAGGCCTAACTTATAAGTTTGTCCCGACTCCCTCGAAAAGCGCATAATCATATTTGTGACGCCCATAGCGGTAAGTCAGCTTAAAAATTGCGTTAAGTATAATCAGAGCGATTTAAACCAAACTTTTGCATTTTTTGGTTAAGGGTTCGACGTGGTAAATCCAACTCCTGCATCACTTCATTGATGCGTCCGTGATGCCTGACCAATGAATCATGCAGCACCTTGCGCTCAAAATTATGTAATTGAATAACCAGTGGAACACCCACTTGCGTCTCCTCCGTGGTTGACGAAGGACGGCTAGAGAGAATTTCCATCACAGATACCGTTTCATCCAAAGCAAAACGCATAGCCACGTTTCGCAGCTCTCGAACATTCCCAGGCCAAGCGTAGGAAAGCACTGCGTTTCTGTCGGCGTCACTCAATGGTCGGGTTTCAGGGTTAGTTTGCAAGGTGAAGTGCTCAAACAAAATCAGTGAATCTTCTTCTCGCTCACGTAATGGTGGCAAATAGATCTGCGCCACATTGAGTCGATAATACAAATCTTGACGAAACTCATCATGATCATTGAGATCTTCTTTCGCGGCGGCGATCACTCTCAAATCAACCGAGATCTGTTGATTGCCTCCAACGCGCTCAACTGTATGTTCCTGTAATGAACGCAGCACTTTCACCTGCATGGACAGCGGCATACTCTCGATTTCATCAAAGAATAAGGTGCCTTTATCCGCGTATTCCAATTTGCCAATGCGCTTTTTACCCGCTCCGGTAAATGCCCCAGCTTCATGCCCAAACAGCTCACTTTCAAACAGGTTCTCAGGAATGGCGCCACAGTTGATTGGCACAAAATGATGGGTTCTGCGTTGGCTTTCATTATGTAAACTGGTCGCCACCAGCTCTTTACCACAACCTGTTTCGCCGTAAATGATCACGTTAGTATCGATTTTCGCCAATTTCGCAACTTGCTCGCGTAATTGCTGCATCACTCGACTTTGACCAATGAGCACCTCTTCTAAACCACTCACGCTAGCTAGATACTCTTGGCGGTGAAGCGTCGATGTTTGCGCGCGATGGCTCTCGACCGCATCTGTCACACGTTGAGACAAACGCTCCGGCTGGAAAGGTTTTTCAATAAAATCAAACGCGCCGTTTTGTAGCGCATTCACCGCCATATCCACATCACCATGACCAGTAATTAGTATCATTGGTGTTGGAATGTGGTTCGCAATAAGGCTCTCTAAAATCGAAATTCCATCAGTATCTGGCAAACGAACATCACTAACTATCGCATCAAACTCTTGGTTCAGAATGGCGGTTTTGCCTTCCTCCCCCGAGCTAAAAGCTATGACGTCAAACCCCGCCAATTGCAGCCATTGGCTTGTTGCTTGACGAACGATGTCATCATCTTCAATTAGGGCGATACGCGGAATGTCGTCAAAAGTCATGAGTTACTGCCTGATCGGTGATAGAAGTCTTTGCTAAAGTTAGCAAAAACCATGCTATAGAAAAGGAGCTAGATCCCACTTCTTAATCACAATTCTTTAACATCCAATCAGTTAAGCGCACTCTTTCACTACCAACTACGATAACTATATTCAGCCAAACGGAGTCCGAATGCAGCGCACTAAGAATGGGAAAATGTGGCTAACCGCCGTATTGATCAGTGCGCTGGTGATCTTTTTCTACGGTGCTAGCCGAGAGGTGGCCCATCAATGGCTGAGCGTCCAAACTCAACAAGAAGCACAACAGAAACTCCTCGACTACATTGGTGAAGTCCGCCGAGCATTAAAACGTTTCTATCACCTTCCCTATCTCGTCACGAATAACCCAGAAACAATTGCGTTTGTTAAAGGCAATTTAAACTACTACGAGCCACTTCAAGCACAACTGACACAGCTCGATAAAGCCTCGAATACAGAGGGTTGGTTGATACTTTCAACCTCGGGAGAAGTGTTGGTATCGAGTCTGATCGATGAACGGTTCAGTCGCTCTGACCGCCGTGCGATTGTCGAACAAATACAACGTCAGGGAGAAGGCGTCTCACTAGTGAATAAAACAAAAGGTTCTAGTCCACTTTACTACCTCTCTGCACCAATTTTTGATGGTTTGGAGATAGCGGGCATCGTTGTTGTTCAAATCAACCTGAGTTTGCTAACGGAGCAGACCATCACCAGCCAAGACATCATCACGCTACAAAATCGCCATCAACGCTTCTTCCTCTCCAGCAGTACAAACTATAACGCCGATTGGTTTAATGAACCGAATAACCAAGTCAAAGTCGAAACTCAAACACTGTATGACAATACGGTGATTCATTTCTGGACTCTCAATCAGCAGCGCTACTTTGCACACACAGTAAAGCTGGACGACTTAAACTGGTTTGTCAGTTACCTTATTCCGACCAAACCTGTTCAGCAAACGATTAGTGTCATTGGATGGAGCATCGCAGCGCTCCTCCTGCTCCTTATTCTATTGGTGATCATTGGTTTACAGCGTCGACAAAAACATCTCAATCAGCAGCGTATTCAAGCCTTACTAGAAGAATCGCAACGCCGACTTAAACAGATGATCAATAAAACACATGTTGGTTTGTTGTTGATTGATGAACAAGGTCTATTGTTCGACCTCAACCCAATGGCAAAACGCCTTTTTTGTCTTCCTGAAAGTGTGAATCGTCATACCTTCGCCTGGGAGTTATTTGATGCGGGTAATTCAAATTCGACCACACTCACTTTGCTTAGAGATCTGCCAAAGCATAAGGAACTAGCAGAGATTAGCGCTGTAGAAACCATGGCGCGACGCAGTGATGGCAGCGTATTTCCTGTACTCTTTTCACTCACTAGCTTCCCATGGCACGGTGAGCAGTATTTCCTTGCTACCATAATCGACATTAGCAAACGTAAAAAAGCGGAACAATCGCTGCAGCTGATTAACCAAGAGCTCGCTCAAAGGGTGGAAGAGCGAACTCAAGCTTTAAAACAAGCCCAAGAGCAATTGATTGAATCAAGCAAAATGGCAGCATTGGGCAGAATGTCGAGCGCGATTGCCCACGAGTTAAACCAACCATTGACTGGCCTGCGTACCCTTTTAACCACCAATGAGTTGCTAGCAGAACGTGGACAAACAGACATGATGAAAGCCAATAACAAGTTGATTCAAAAGTTGATTGACCGCATGGCAAGCATGACCACTCAGCTAAAAACGTTTGCCTACAATAAACCAGAGACACTGCACGAGATATCGCTGACAAACGCTTTAGAAGAGACGCTACGCGTCTATCAATCTCAACTCGCGAAGGTAGATGTTCGGGTACGCATTCCCAACGACTTACCCAATATCATTGGCGAAGAGCAACGCCTACAACAAGTGCTCGGCAACCTAATTTCCAACGCATTAGATGCGATGAAAGAGACCCAAGATCCACAGTTAATGATTGCCGTTACACCCACTTCCGATAATGTCGAGGTCGTGGTAAGTGATAATGGGTGTGGGGTACCTTCGGACCAACTCGATACCATGTTCGAACCTTTCCAAACCAGTAAAAAAATTGGTGAAGGACTGGGGTTAGGGCTTTCCATTACCGCCAACAATATGCGAGATATGCAAGGGAAAGTCAGTGCGCAGCTCAACGCTGATAAAGGCATGTCCTTCACCTTAATGTTTGAGCTCGCTCCTCATCGTAGCTAACCCAATACCGTCCACCTCTTCAGCTTTTCTCCACGCAATTAAAGAGCAATAAACCCTGATCAACTTTATAAAGCGAGTTGCCTAACCTACGCTTAACTTGATGAATCGCCACATGCTATTCATCAGCGCAATTTTTGGTGGTTGACACCAAGTTTTAGCTCCCACCATCTAATTTATTGATAAGTAATTATTTAAAGTAAGAATGGATGCGTTATGAGAAAACTAACTTTAGCAGCAACAGGGGCGCTTTTTATTTTATCACCTCACGCTTTTGCAGCACCTTACGCAGCAGACGCTCGAAGTCACGGAATGGGAAATACAGGCGTCGTTTCCGCTGACTATTTAACCGCTCCTCTACACAACCCAGCCCTAGGCGCTCTCTATCGAGAAAATGACGATATCGGCCTACTCATTCCTGCTCTCGGCGTCAATATTCACGATGAGGATGAAGCTTTATCAGCCGTTGATGATGTTCAAGACCTTTACGATAGTATTCAGGGCATTCCCACACCTGCGAACGAAGCCGAACTTAATCGACTACTCGATCAATTAGATAAGAGTGCTCCAGTCGTCATTAATGGAGGTCTGAGCCTCGCGATTGCGATTCCAACACGCTACATGTCGGTAAACCTTTTTAGCGCTGGTTATGTGGAGATACTTGCGGCACCCGATATCTCAGATTCAACAAACACCGCAGATCGATACCTCAATTCTGCCGTCGACCTAGCGGCTTTCGGTAGTGCGGAATATGGCGTTGCCTTGGCTCGCGCTTACACGATAGGTGGGCAGCAATTCGCATTTGGTATTACGCCCAAATACCAACAACTTAAAACCTATACGCAGCGTACAACACTAGATGACTTTGATATCGAGGATTACGACAAAAGTGAAGTATCAAAGAACACGTTCAATATGGATCTTGGGGTCGCTTGGTATCACAACGCATTTAGAGCTGGTCTCTCGTTAAAAGACGTCTTCGAGCAAGATATAGAAACAAAACTAGGCAACTATACCTACGAACTCACGCCACAAGCGACCCTTGGTATCGGCTATGTCGGGGACTATGTAGCTCTGAGCCTAGACGCCGATCTCACCAAACAAAAGCGCTTTAAAGAGCTCGACGATGACACCCAGTTTATTCGAGTTGGTATCGAGGGGAATGCTTGGGGATGGGCGCAACTCCGCGCTGGTTATGAAGTTGACCTAGAAAATAATCTCGATAACTCGGTGACAGGTGGCATTGGCATCAGTCCTTTTGATGTGATCAGTGTAGACCTAGCAGGGTCTTACGCTGGCGATAACCAGTTTGGCGCGGCGGCGAATTTAGCATTTACGTTTTGAATACGAATGCCAACCTAAATTCACTTAGGTTGGCAGTGTTAACAACCATCCTATATCTCAATGTTTATCATTACTGACGTTTGGTGATGAACTGATAAAAACACGATCTCGCTACAAGTATCGAGATGTCTCCTACACTATTCTCAAGCAATAAATCCACAAACATTTCCTAGATATAAAGAGTGAGAAACATGATTAAGTTTCCAGATAATTTCCTTTGGGGTGGTGCCATTGCGGCAAACCAGGTAGAGGGGGCATACAACCTTGGGGGGAAAGGTTTATCAACATCAGATATGTTGCCAAACGGCATTCTAAGCCCGCATCAAACGCGTGAAGAACGAACGCCTGGCATCAAAGATCTTGCGATCGATTTCTACAATCGCTATCCAGAAGATATTGCCCTGTTTAAAGAGATGGGATTCACCTGCCTGCGCTTGTCCATCGCTTGGAGTCGTATTTTTCCTAATGGCGATGAACTGGAGCCAAACGAAGAAGGACTGGCGTTTTACGACAAAATTTTTGATGAACTAGCCAAACACGATATGCAACCATTTGTAACGCTTTCTCATTACGAGATGCCTTACGCCTTGGTTGAGAATTATGGTGGTTGGGGCGATCGTCGAGTGATCGAGTTTTTCGAGCGTTACGCTCGCACCGTGCTTGAACGCTACAAAGACAAAGTGAAGCTGTGGCTTACCTTTAACGAAATCAACATGTCACTGCATGCGCCATTTACGGGAGTGGGCTTGCAAGAAGACGCCAGTGAACAAGACATTTATCAAGCGATTCACCACCAGCTTGTAGCAAACGCGAAAGCGGTAAAACTGTGTCAGCAAATCGTACCAAACGGCAAGATTGGTAACATGCTGCTTGGCGCAATCAACTACCCATACACCTGCAACCCTGATGATGTGCTTGCTGCTATGCATGAAAATAATAAGTGGTTGTTCTTCGGTGATGTGCAGACTCGTGGTCAGTACCCAGGCTACATGAAACGTTACTTCCGTGAAAACGGCATTGAAATACAAATGGAAGCTGGCGACTTAAAAGAAATTGCATCGGCAAGTGTCGATTTTATTTCCTTCAGCTACTACGCAAGTGGCTGTGCGAGTGCCGATCCGAAACAGAAAGAAGTGGGTAACATCGTCGATAGCGTACCAAATCCATACCTTGAAAAGAGCCAATGGGGCTGGTTGATCGATCCAAAAGGCCTGCGCGTTTTGCTTAACTTCCTTCACGATCGTTACCAAAAGCCGCTATTTATCGTCGAGAATGGCTTAGGCGCTCGTGATGAATTCGATGAAAACGGGGAAATCCAAGACGATTATCGAATCTCATACCTTAATGATCATTTGGTTCAAGCACACGAAGCGATTCTTGATGGCGTTGAGTTGATGGGCTTCAACAGCTGGGGGCCAATCGACTTGGTGGCTAACTCAACAGCCGAAATGAGCAAGCGTTACGGTTATATTTATGTCGATCGTCATGATGATGGGCGAGGAACGCTAGAGCGTAAACGCAAGAAGAGCTTCTACTGGTATCAAGACGTGATTCGTACTTCAGGCGGTTCATTGAAAAGCTAAGCCTGTTGTCTGGATATAAAGTGCGACTGGGCATTCGCCTAAACAATCAAGCCCTGCATTTGCAGGGCTTGAATTTTAAGGTGTTAATGCATTTAGAGATTAAACTGCAATCTCTCCACCGTCTTCACGTCGAATGACAACCGTCGCAGCTCGTGGACGCACAGAAACACCAGCAGGCGTTTCTTCGGCGGCATCTTCACTGTATGGCCAGTTGCCTGGGTGCTGAATATTCACAAACAATGATTTGTAATCAGGGCTGATAGTAAAGCCTGTCACTTCACAACCATTTGGTCCGACAAAGAAACGTTTAAGCTCTGCTTGGTTATCCGCACCAATCACTGCTTGGTCACCATTCTCATCTGTTAGCTTAGATGGCACAACGGCCAACATTTGATCATTAGTGTAAGACGTAACTTCATCTGCGCCGTTATCGGTCTGAATCCACAAAATACCACGGCCATCAAACGCTAATCCGTCAGGGCTAGCAAACTGGTTTAGCTCATTCAGGCCAGAACGGTTGGTATCTGCATCACCATTTGCTGGCGAACCAAAGACAAAAATATCCCAAGTAAAGTCTGTAGCTGAAGCCCCTTCATCCCAACGAATAACGTGACCAAACTTATTATTCAAACGTGGGTTCGCAGGATTGGTTTCATCTGTACGGCGCGTATTGTTCGTCAATGTTAAGTAAACCGAACCTGTGAATGGATCAACCGTACACCACTCTGGGCGATCCATTGGGGTTGCCCCAACAAGGTCAGCCGCGCCTGCCGTATTAATGATAATTTCAGCCAATGAGTTAAAGTGCTCCGCTAACGTACCACCAGATTTTGTTACGCTATCAAGCGTCAACGGCAACCAAGTACCTGTACTGTCTTCATTGAAACGCGCAACATACAGTGTGCCTTCGTCCATATACTTATCGCCTGTCGCTAGGCGGTTTTCCGAGTTTGCATCTGCAGGGTCCCACGCTGCCGCAGATTCAAATTTGTATAGGTACTCAAAGCGAGAGTCGTGACCAGAGTAGAATACCACTGGTTTGCCTTCTTCAAGCTTACCAAAAGTACAGCCTTCGTGACGGAAACGACCTAGTGCAGTACGCTTCTTCGCACGCGAGTTTTGCGTGTAAGGGTCTATTTCGACGATGTAACCGTGACCATTGGCTTCATTACGGTAATCATCCATTGCACTTGCTCCTGTTGGAGCCACATTAAAGCGAGAGAACTCATCAAGACGCTCTTCTGCATTTCCTGCAAGTGTTTCCCACAAGTAGCGTGTGCTTTGGTCATCAACACCAATGCGATCTTGTTCTTCTGTACGAGTCCCGGCGTTAACAAAGTAACCTGGCCAGTTCTCTTCACAAGTTAAGTAAGTGCCCCATGGCGTGTAGCCGTTGCCACAGTTGTTTAACGTACCACGTGCTTGGCTGCCATCTGGCGAGAAACGAGTGACGGTTAGTGACGTGTGCGCGACTGGGCCAGATAAGTCCATTGCTGTCGCACCAGTGTAACGGCGGTTTAGTGGATCGGTATCAACCAACTTCCACATGTTGTCTTCCAGTTGAATACGAACCACTGACACACCGTGCGCGTTAATCTCTTTACGCACTTCATCTACAATGGTACGTACGCCATTTTCAACCGTCGGACCGTTTGGATGCAGTGCTGATGTATCAATGTACTCGTGGTTAATACATAGCAAGCCATCTGTGGTGCTATCGTTCAATGGGAAAAAATGCATGCCGTCATGGTGCATGCCTAGCGCATTTAACTGATCGGTACTGGTGTTGGTACCATCATTTTGCCATGCGCTGCCTTGTGCATTAAGTGGTGTTCCCCAAGGTACCAATACTTGTGCGGTGTAGCCTTGTGGAATTGAAACGGCGTCAGTGAGTGAGCCAGGGATAGATTCAAAGTTAAGAACGGCTTTAGATACGCCCGAGCCACTGCTTACTGTACTTCCTGAGTCAGACGAATTACAACCAGCCAATCCGAAAGCACCAAATGCGGTCATCGCACTGATGCCTAAACCACCTTTCAGAATGCTGCGTCGAGATAGGCTCGCTTCTAATACTTCTTCAAATGGTTTGTTTTCACTTTGGTTATAACGCGTCGCGTCAAAGGTTTCCTTGCTCATTTTTACTTTCCCGATCTTATAGTTTAATTAATAAATAAGTGATTAGTTGAACGGCAAGAAGTTTGGAGAAGAAAAATGACAAAAGTGCTTAAAACATATGAAACTTGTGTTTCAGCAGTGCAGCAAACTCAGCAGCGTTACCAATTGAGCAATTAAGTTTTGGTCACATAATCACCAACTGTATCGCTTCATTCTGATTTTACTTGGGCTAAAGTGTGATAGAAGGTATAAGGTGTACGAATTCAAATCATCTACGAGAGATAATCATGAAATTAGACAAGATCGATAACAAGAGCCGTCGTATCCGTAAAAAGCTGTTCTTAGGTGAGTTCGCAATCCTAGGTTTCGAGATCAGCTGTGAAACAGACATCAACGACTTCGACCGTTACGATGCATTCGTTGATGACTTTATAGACTACATTGATGGGCTTGGCCTTTGCTTCGGCGGCGGTGGTCTAGAACTGTTTGAAGGCTTCCTATGCTCTACTGACCGTTACGGCAGTGCTACTGAAGAGCAAAAAGCACAAGTTATTGCATGGTTAGAAGCGCGTCCAGAAGTGAAAAGCGCAAAAGCTGGCGACTTGGTTGACGCAAACTACCTGTAAGTTACAGAGTCATACTGACAATAATAAAAAGCTGGTCTCCGGACTGGCTTTTTTACTTTTGGAAGTGTGTGATAGTAAAAGTAGAGTGCTGGGAGGTTGTGCGGAGTGAATGTGATTGTGGCGTTTTTGAGCTGGCAATCAGCGGGAAACGGCGTTCCCCTGCCAGCTCGTGCCTTTAGGTATCATTAACTATGATTTTTTAGCTGGTGCGTCTTTCGTGTCTTTCCAGTATTGAATACGCACACGATGTAGCTGAGCTCTTCTAGTCTTTTTCATAGTAAAATCCCTCATCTTATATAAGTAACGCTCCTTATGGAGCTTATTGTCTAAGGTCGAATCCCCTTCAATCTATAAGGGAACCAATTATTTAACCGTGACCAATTTCACAACATAATGATAATTACCGATTTCTTGCAGTCATCTTTGACTAGTAAACGGCGTATTATCTCTCTGACACGGTTAACTTACTCACCAGATATGACAGAAAAATGGCAATCAAGTTCCCTATATTATCTGTCACTGAATCTTAATAATGATTCCTGAAAAATTTTGCAAGTAAGATATCAATTGCCCATCACTTTCAACCGAGCAACTCTTTTCGCGTTCGTGATCGCAGTTGTGTGCAACCCAATTAAGGCTGGATTCGCTGCTGATATTGCTGGCGGTACTCGCGTGGCGTAAGCCCTTTATACGTTTTGAAGTGACGATTAAACAGGGCTTGATTTCGATACCCTACTCTCTCAAACACAATTCCAATCGGCAAAGGCGTTGATTGCAGCAAATCTGCGGCATGATTGATCCGCAATTTCATTAGGCGTTGGCTAAACGGCTCTTTAAAGTGCTTTTGAAACAATCTTGTGACCGCACTTTCACTCAGCGATAAGTAGTTCGCCAAGTCTGCGAGCGTCACCTTAGTTGCAAAGTACTGTTCGAGATACGCGTTGACACTTGCCACTCGTTCTCTTTCCTGTAATTCGTGTTCACTCATCGATAAGTAAGAGTGAGTCATCAGTGTTTTCGCCCCTTCGTCGTGAGCAATCAGAGACAAAACATGGAGAAATCTCGATAGTTGCTCCATTGCAGGAAACGTCATGAGCTCATGCAAAAGATCCACAACGTGCTGAGCTGTCCGCTCAGAAAACATCACACCTTTGTTGGCCGCTTTTAAAAGCGGATCAAGCTTTCTAAGCTCTGCGCAATAGAACATCAAATTGGCAATCCACTCACGCTTAAACCAAATCACATGAGTCTCGCACTTGCTTTCGACCAATGTGGAGTGAATAGAGTGAGGCACACCTGGAGCGATCAATAGCATTTGGTTGTGAGTCACTTCTAATTCGTGATGACCAATATGCAAACTGCCAGTGAAGTGGCGATGGATGACTAATTCAAACACATCATCGTGAAAATGGAGATCGTACTCTTTTTCTGGCTCATCAATGCGACGATAGCGCCAAGAAAAACCTGGTCTTTGCGGTACTTTTTCGATGTGTGCCATTGGCTACTCCACAAAATAGTATTGTTTCACGCTCAAATAATATCAGTATTGCCAGCTTAATCTTCATCACGCCGAAATAGTATTGATATTAAGCGGCATACTATCAACTTTGTGTCGTCACGCTCCTTATTGTTGCCTTGAAAGACAAGATAACTAAGGAGACTTTCATGAGTCACTTCACTGTCAAGCTACGCCAAGTCCTGCACAAAACACGTGATGAATGGGCAACATTCGCCATCAAAGAAATGGAAATTCCACCTGACACTATCGCCAAATTTTATGGCTACAAATCGAGTTGTGATCTTGAGCAAATTCTTAAACAGGATGAAAACGACGCCAACTCGGACATTTGCTCGACATCTTGTGCGACATCTCTCACAAGCAATGTAAGCAAAACGACCATCATTGACTAAGACAAAATCGAAAAATAAATATAAGCAATTGAAAATTATCACTTATGCCATTTCACACAATATTCACTGCCAAAGTTTTTTTACCTAGCTAATTGAGAGTAATCAGCAAAACATCAATACTGATTGTGTCGACAGGATGTTGGCGGGAACAGGAAAAAAGCCTAATGGACTAGGTATCTTCAGGATGAAGATTTGGTAGCTTAGGATGAGTTATCAGCAAGGATGTAGTTAAGCTCTAGGATAGAGTTCGCCCGTCAGGATGATAGGCAAGAATGGACACCGCTAGGAAGGCGATGAACGAGGAACTCGGTTAAAGGACTTAGCCACAATCAAGGATAGATGCAGGGAGCACCTATAGTAGCCGGATTGCTGCGAAAGAGAATAAGCCCCGTCTGGGAAACCAGGCGGGGTTTTATTTTGTCTGGTATTTATTATTCACGAGGCACCCGATTCTCTTGCGTCGATTTATTTCGTGCCGTGCTATCATTTTCTCTACGTCTTTCAGCAAGCTCACAGCAAATCTCACATTATGCTTAATCCTGTTTGGTTACATACATTTAAGACATTGATTGAAGTCGGTCATTTCACACAAACGGCAGAAAAACTTTTTATGACCCAACCAGGTGTCAGCCAACACATCAAAAAGTTAGAGCAAAGTTGTCAGCATGCGCTGATCAAACGTGAAAACAAAAGCTTCGAATTAACAGAGCAAGGTCGGATTGTTTACGCCTACGCGCTGGAGTTAGAAGAAAGAGAGAAAGCGTTGCTCGAAGAACTCAGTTTTGATGATGCATTTTCAGGTCACTGTAAACTGGCCTGTTCTGGCGCAATGGCATTGATGCTGTATGGCCCTCTTTTAGAAAAGCAAAAACAGCACCCAGGCTTATCGCTGCATTTAGAAGCCGCACCCAATCACTCGATTCTCAATGCAATAACGGAAGGGAGCATTGATATTGGTATCGTAACTGATGTTCCTCACAAAGGTTTATTTCACAGTGAAAGAATTGGTAAGGAGCAGTTGTGCTTAGTCCTACCTAATCAATACCGCGAAAAGCAGATAACACCACAACTCTTGCACGACTGTGGTGTCATTGCCCATCCTGATGCCAAGCACTACATGACGCTGTTTTTTGACCAATGCGCGGAACAAGAGCTCCAAGAAATTAAGATGAGCGATTTACCATTATCCGGCTACGTGAATCAATTAAGCCAAATTTTACTACCTGTGAGTAAAGGACTCGGCTTCACCGTGCTGCCTCAAAGTGCTGTCGACAACTTCCCACAAAAAGATACCTTGCACATCGCACAACTGAAAAATACCGTGTGTGAAGAGTTATTTTTAGTTCGCAAACGCAGTCGTGTTCTGCCACTGCGCTATCAAACAATTAAAGATGTGTTATTGGACGTCATCACAAACTCAAAACAAACTACAGAATAGCCTAGCGTTTTAAACTCGTCACAATCCGTTTGCTTAAAAAAGTCCACAGACAACTTCCGGCTTACAACGCTGAGAATGTCCGATGATTCAACAAATTATTTTTGTCGTAACGACGAGTTTTTTTCGTTTTCTTCTCGCGAGAAAAAAACCTAAGGTGCGCACCTCTAACGAAGTGGTTGTCCAACCACACATCTAAATCGTTGAAGTCAGTAGGTAATATCACCTAAATATCACATACCTGCTGCATTCTATACTCTATACTTATATTTTTAATTTGGTACTGACTTACTAAGGAATTGCCATGCGTATTGCTATTCTCTCTCGTAATGAGAATTTATATTCAACCATGCGCCTAAAACAGGCAGGTGAAGAGCGTGGACATCAAGTAGACGTCATCGATACTCTGCACTGTTATATGGACATTACGAGCAACAACCCTAAGATCCGCTATAAGGGTGAAGAATTGCCACAATACGACGCTGTGATTCCTCGCATCGGTGCATCCATCACATTCTACGGTACCGCGGTTGTACGTCAGTTTGAAATGATGGGCACATTTTGTGTCAACGAATCGGTCGCGATCAGTCGTTCTCGTGACAAATTACGCTCGTTGCAACTGTTATCGCGTAAAGGCATCGGCTTGCCGCGCACTGGCTTTGCTCACCACCCTGATAACATTCAGGACGTGATCAAAAATGTTGGTGGCGCACCTCTAGTGATTAAATTACTAGAAGGTACTCAAGGCATCGGTGTTGTGCTTGCTGAAACCAACAAAGCAGCAGAAAGCGTGATCGAAGCATTCATGGGATTGAAAGCAAACATCATGGTGCAAGAGTTCATCGAAGAAGCTAAAGGCGCAGACATACGTTGCTTTGTTGTCGGTAATAAAGTGATTGCTGCGATGAAGCGCCAAGCGAAAGAAGGCGAGTTCCGCTCTAACTTACATCGCGGCGGCTCTGCACAGTTAGTGCGACTAAGCAAAGAAGAACGCGCTACTGCGATTAACGCGGCAAAAGTCATGGGGTTAAACCTATGCGGTGTAGATATCCTTCAATCTAAAAACGGCCCAGTGGTAATGGAAGTGAATTCTTCACCAGGTCTTGAAGGTATCGAGCTCGCAACAGAAAAAGACGTTGCTGGTATGATTTTCGACTTTATCGAGAAAAACGCAAAACCACACGCAAACCGTACTCGTGGTAAAGGTTGATAATTGTTTGAGTGAGAGCCTGCTCAGTAGGCTCTCGTATTACTCATCGCTAGGATGACACTATGAATCAGAAAATGATCATTGGGAACGCCGAAGCTATTTGCTTACCTGAGTTAGGGATTACTCACCTTGAAGCGCGCATTGATACGGGCGCACAAACCTCTTCATTGCATGTAGATAACATTGATTGCTTTGAAAAAGATGGTCAGTCTTACGTTGCATTCGATCTACACCCGGATGTTTATCATTTAGAACAAGTGGTTCGCTGCACAGCGAAGCTAAAGGCAAACCGTAAAGTTAAATCTTCAAACGGTACCTTTGAGCATCGCTGCGTTATCACCACCATGCTGCGCATGGGTGACAAACAATGGCCAATCGACATTACGTTGACCAACCGTGAAAAAATGACTTACATGATGTTGTTAGGTCGTCAGGGCATGGCAGACAAAGTGCTCGTTGATCCTAGCCAATCTCACTTATTGGCATCTTAACCCCGTAGCTTCAGATGAGTGATCGAACGTTTTTGTTGAGCATCACTCGTCTGGCTTTATCTTCGCCTACTTCCTACGGAATAACGCAAACAACAATCCCTTCGCTTTAACCTTTGTCACTCGCCAGTGCGTCATTGGCTTAGTCGGCGCTGTATTCAAAATGTGCTGATACGCTTTTTCATCAAAAGTCACCTCTCCCCCATGCGCCAAAAGCAAACATTGCGGATCCATCTCAAACACACGCTTTAATGATTGGCGATATTGGTTTGGATGAAATATGGGAAACGGCGCAATCAGGTGTTTCTTAACCTGCACCATCAAATCCGCCACATACAACACATCTTGTTCAGAATGATAAACCGACAAATCTCTATCGGTATGTCCCTGCGTTTCTAGCACCTGCCAATCATCAAACCCCGGAATACACTCACCATCGACGAGTTCGATATCTGGCTTTAACTTGCGCGAATACCACAGGTTTTGCTTTGGTTTACGCATCCGGTTCGCCATCCAGCGCGCTAACATCAAATCGGTCAAATGCATTAGCCAACCGTCTACACCGCTATACCACTGGCTCTCTCGCTTTGCGGCCAATAGCTTACATCCAGTTAAATCACGCAGTTTGTGCGCGCCACCAGCGTGGTCTGGATGCATGTGAGTTACAACGACCAACTTTAGGTCAGAAAAAGGACGATGGAGTTGATGTTCAATAAAATCTTTAAGGTGAGGAATGTCTGCTCGACTTGCACCATCAAGCAACATTAATTTATCGGGATATTCGGCGAGATACATGGTCTGAATGTATCCCTGAATTCTGTGCAGCTGCAAAATATGTCCTTATTTGAGTGAGATTTTTCATGACCGCTTCCATGCTGGTCAGACCAACTATAACAGCTGAATGGACGCACTGGTAAACAAATGTTCACATCAACGCACGACAAGAAATCATAATCGAGATGATAGATTTTAATCATTAGACTCAGCGGCACTTTTATCCGTTAATGCGCGCACACGGAGTTCGTGTCAGGGTATGAGGTTAATGCCTCATGATTTGCTTTTTTGTACTTTTCCTTCTAATTAAGGACTTAAGTACATTTTTGTGAGAATCGAGTTGGAAAAAGCAACTAAATTAGACCGCATCCGCGCGGACTACAACGTTCACTACTGGAGCCAAGGTTTCTACGGTATTGATGACCAAGGCGAGGTTTACGTATCACCTCGTAGTGAGCGTGCACATCAAATCCCTTTCAGTGCCATTGTAAATGAGCTAGAAGCGAAGCAGTTAAATCTGCCTGTATTAGTGCGCTTCCCGCAAATCGTGCACCAACGTGTGCATGGAATTTGCCACGCTTTCAACCAAGCAATTGAAGAATACCAATATCCAAACAAATACCTGTTGGTGTACCCAATTAAAGTAAACCAACAACGTGAAGTGGTGGATGAAATTCTAGCGAGCCAAGCTCAACTAGAAACCAAACAGCTTGGTCTTGAAGCGGGTAGCAAGCCAGAATTGTTGGCAGTACTTGCATTGGCTCAACAAGGCAGCTCCGTGATCGTGTGTAACGGCTACAAAGACCGTGAGTATGTGCGTCTTGCACTGATCGGTGAAAAGCTGGGCCACAAAGTATTCATCGTACTAGAGAAGCTTTCTGAGCTGGATCTGGTGCTAGAAGAAGCGAAAAGCTTGGGCGTAAAACCGCGCCTTGGTTTGCGTATTCGCCTCGCCTCTCAAGGTGCGGGGAAATGGCAAGCAAGTGGCGGTGAAAAATCGAAATTTGGTTTGTCTGCATCGCAAGTGCTTAGCGTTATTGAACGTCTGAAACGCGAAGGCAGCCTAGATGCGATGCAATTGGTTCACTTCCACCTTGGCTCACAGATGGCAAACATCCGTGACGTACGTAATGGTGTGAATGAGTCCGCACGTTTCTACTGCGAACTGCGCGCACTGGGTGCAAACATCGAATACTTCGATGTGGGCGGCGGTTTGGCAGTCGACTACGACGGCACACGCAGTCAATCATCAAACTCGATGAACTACGGCCTTGCAGAGTACGCTCGTAATATCGTCAACACAGTGGGCGATGTGTGCCAGCAATACGAACAACCAATGCCAGTGATCATTTCTGAATCCGGGCGTTCACTGACAGCACACCACGCTGTATTGATTTCGAACGTAATTGGTACCGAAACATACCAACCGGAAGAAGTGCATGAACTGGGCGTAGATGCACCACTTTTGCTACAAAACATGTGGCGAAACTGGGAAAACTTACAAGATGGTACAGACGCTCGTGCGTTAATTGAGATCTACAACGATACCCAAAGTGATTTGGCAGAGGTACACTCTCAATTCGCAACTGGCGTGCTTAACTTGGAGCAGCGTGCATGGGCAGAACAACTGTCACTGCGCATTTACTTCGAACTAAGCCGCAAGATGAGTACTAAGAATCGCTTCCACCGTCCGATTCTGGACGAGTTGAGCGAACGTCTTGCAGATAAGTTCTTCGTGAACTTCTCTCTCTTCCAATCTCTACCAGATGCTTGGGGTATTGATCAGGTGTTCCCTGTTCTACCACTTTCTGGCCTTGGCGATGCGGAAGAGCGTCGTGCGGTAATGTTGGACATCACCTGTGACTCTGATGGCGCGATCGATCACTACGTTGATGGTCAAGGCATCGAGAGCACGCTACCTGTACCAGCTTGGAGCAAAGACAAACCATACCTAATGGGCTTTTTCCTAGTAGGCGCATACCAAGAAATCCTTGGTGACATGCACAACCTATTTGGTGACACCCACAGTGCAGTAGTCAATGTTGATGAACACGGTCAATTTGAGATCAGTTACATCAATGAAGGTGATAGTGTAGAAGACATGATGCGCTACGTTCATATCGACGTGGATGCGATTCGTGACAATTACAAACAATTGGTTTCCCAACGAGTTGAAGCCAATGAACAAGCACAAATCCTAGCAGAACTAGAACAAGGTCTAGCGGGATACACCTATTTAGAGGACTTCTGATATGAATGATTTGTTTACTAAAACCGATTATTCGCTTTACTCCAACTCTATGTCGTTTTTACGTCTACCGTACATTCGTAATCCGGTATCGGCAGACGCAGACGTTGTGGTGCTAGGGGTTCCTCTGGACATGGCTACATCTGGTCGTCCAGGCGCACGCATGGGGCCAGATGCGATTCGCCGTGCCTCAGTCAACTTGGCATGGGAAGGTAAGAAGTTCCCGTGGGACTTCAACGTATTGGATAAGCTGAAAGTGATCGACGCGGGTGACCTCGTGTTCGATTGCGGTGATGCGGAAGATTTCACTTACCGTCTAGAGGCGGCAACCAGTGAAATTCTAAAAAGCGGTAAAACCATGTTGGGATTGGGCGGTGACCACTTCATCACACTGCCTATCCTGCGTGCCTACGCGAAGCATCATGGTCAAATGGCTCTGATTCACTTTGATGCTCATACGGATACCTACGCAAATGGCAGTTCATACGACCACGGTACAATGTTCTACCATGCGCCGAAAGAAGGTTTGATCTCTGCGAAGAACTCAGTACAAATCGGTATTCGTACTGAATACAAACAGCAGGATCACGGCTTTAATGTGATTAATGCGATGCAAGCGAATGACATGTCGGTGAACGAGATCTTAGAAGAGATTCGTCGCACCGTCGCAGACAAGCCAGTGTATGTTACTTTTGACATCGACTGCTTGGATCCAGCCTTCGCACCAGGAACAGGTACACCCGTTTGTGGTGGCTTGAACTCAGACAAAGCGCTGAAAATTATTCGTGGCTTAGCCGGTATGAATATTGTGGGTATGGATGTTGTAGAAGTATCGCCTCCGTACGACCACAGTGATGTTACCGCATTAGCGGGAGCAACCATCGCACTAGAAATGCTTTACGCATACGCATCTGGCCGCGAATAAACATAATCATTTCTAAGGGAGCTTCGGCTCCCTTTTTGTTCATGGTGCCTTCTCCAGTCTTTTCTTCGTTCGAACCATGTCTTGCTCTGGCTAACCAAAACAATTCTTCTCCCCTCAATTTTAACCATAAAAACCAATGACCTATAAGTGGGTTTACATTCACAACAAATAAGAGATTTAACGTAATTCAACAAAGAAAAGCAGCCTATTTCCGAATGCAAGTTAAGATTAGTTTTTCTAATGAATATTATAGATTTTTATCTTGCTCAACTTCACACTTTTCGATTGCTAATTGTACACGCAAAGACTAATATCTCGCGCAAATAGCCCCGTAACACCAAAAGTCTGTTGGCACTCTGCATTAGAGCGCTAAGGGTTTTTACGTCTTAAATTTTTTGGAGAGATACGCAAATGTCTGCTTCGTTTCCATTAGCGAAACTTACCTTTTTAATCGCAATATTGACTGCCGTGGGTCAAATGACCCAAACAATGTACGTGCCTTCAATCGGTCATATGGCGGGTGAGTTTTTGGTGTCTGCGTCATCACTTCAAGCTGTGATGGCTTGTTACCTAATTCCATATGGCTTATCGCAATTCGTGTACGGTACGTTATCGGACCGCTTAGGTCGCAAGCCAATCATCATAGCAGGCCTACTTATCTACATCGTAGGTACATTGGTGGCGCTCTTTGCACACCAATTTGAATGGTTCTTGATTGGTAGTTTCATCCAAGGTTTAGGTATTGGCTGCGGTGGTGCGATGTCACGTACTCTGACTCGCGACTGCTTTGAAGGTTCTGAGCTACACAGAGCAAATAGCTTAATCAGCATGTGTGTGATTTTCTCACCATTGTTGGCTCCCGTGCTTGGCGGCTACTTAACCGAAGCGTTTGGCTGGCGCTCTAGCTACCTATTCTTAGCGCTGTTTGGCATTGCAGTGGTGATTACCATGATGACCAGCATGATGGAGACGCTACCAAAAGAGAAACGCAAGTTCGAACCAGTAGCCAAAAGCTACAAACACGTTTTATCAGATCGCCGCTTCCAAGGCTTTTTGATCTGCCTAGTTGCGACGTTTGCTGGAGTAGGTGTGTTCGAGGCAGCAGCTGGGGTATTGCTAGGTGGTGTATTGGCATTACCAGCAACAACGGTAAGTTTACTGTTTATCTTACCGATCCCAGCTTACTTGGTGGGTGCCGGCTTATCTAGCTACATCGCGCAGCGTCGCTCTGAGCGTCGTGCTTTAAATGTGGGCTTGGTATCGATTTTTGTTGGTTCAGCTATTGTGCTCATCCCTGGCTTGTTTGGTTTAACCACGGCGTTAACGCTGGTTGGTGGCGCAACCGTGTACTTTTTGGGTGCGGGTATCCTATTCCCAGCCGCAACAACCGGAGCAATTGCGCCATTCCCATACCATGCAGGAACAGCAGGCGCGACATTGGGTGGCATGCAAAACTTGGGAGCAGGTATTGCGACCTTGCTTGCATCACTATTTCCAGCGCATAACCAGATGCCACTAGGTGTTTTGATGATGGCAATGTCGGTAATTGCAATGCTTGGGCTCATGTGGGTAAATCGAGCGCACAACCACTCAAACGAAGTGCCGCAAGTCATCTGATCATTATCGACTAACGTTCAAAATCCAAAAGGGACACACTAAACTAGTGCGTCCCTTTTTCATATCACACTATTCGATTTACCGATGAGAATGATTTAACTTTCGAATTGATATTTGTTAAAAATAACAGCTGCTTACACAATGTGTTTTCAGCTCCCTTCAAATTGAGTAGCCAACTCGGAAATATTGAGAATTCTCACTTTTTCGGCACACCCCATAACAAAGAATGGACAACTGAAAACCACTAACGAAATGAAAGCCCAGCCCTCAGGATGAGGCCACTTGGGCGTATAATAAGGACAAAAACAGATGCGTTTCACTTTAACTACGTTGGCCGTCTCGGTCGCGCTTGTCGCCGGATGCAGCAATCAAGGAACCCCCAGCATGACTCAATACTCCCAATCACAGATCGTTGCTCAACAAACTCAAGCTCCGGTTGCGAAAAAAGTCCCTCACGCGATGACTATTCATGGTGATACTCGCGTTGATAACTACTACTGGATGCGTGACGACGAACGTAAAGAGCCGGAAATTTTGCAGCACCTAGAGCAAGAAAATCAGTATGCGGAAACCGTTCTCAAGCACACTGAAGCTCTTCAAAATGAGCTATTTGAAGAAATTAAAGGTCGCATAGCAAAAGACGACAACTCCGTTCCTGTGCGTAAAGGCAACTACTTCTACTCAAGTGAAGTGACCGGAGATAACGAATACGAAGTTCACCTTCGAGCTAAAGACTTTGCAGGCAAAGACAAGCAAGTCATTTTAGATGTCAATGAACTTGCAAAAGAACATGAGTTCTTCAGTATTGGCGGCTTGTACGTTAGTCCGAATGAAAACTTACTAGCGTATGGCGAAGATACATTAAGCCGCCGCGTTTACACTCTTAAGATCAAAGACCTGAAAACAGGCAATTACCTACAAGATGAAATCGAAGGCGCCTCAAGCGCGATTGCATGGCAGAACGATAACAACGCCTTTTACTACATCAAAAAAGATCCACAGACCTTGCTGGGCTACCAAGTGTATCGTCATGTTTTAGGCACGCCACAAAGCAGTGATGAGTTGATTTTTGAAGAAACCGACAGCGCCTATTACACCTCACTAAGCAAAAGCAAAGATGGCGAAGATATTTATATCTGGCATTCCAGTACAGAAACCAGCGGCGTCTCCATCATCGATGCGAACAACCCTAAAGCAAAGGCGAAGCCTTTTTATCCTCGTGAAAATGGCATTGAATACAGCATTTCTAAGCTAGGCGATTGGTATTACATTTATACCAACTATCAAGCCGTGAACTTCCGTTTGATGAAAGTTAAGCAAGAAGAGATGCACGATCGCTCTAAGTGGCAAGACGTGATTGCCGCAGACGACAACACTCAACTTGTCGACTTCGAGCTATTCGATGATCACCTCGTCTATGAGCAGCGCTCTAACGGCCTAGCAAGCGTCACTGTACGTCAGCTCTCAACAGGAAAAGAATTCCCCCTCACATTTAATGACGATGCGTTTGCAGCCTATTTGACAGGTAACCTAGAGCTGGATAACGAGAAAGTTCGTATTTATTACAGCAGTTTAACCACTCCAGGAACCTACTACGATTTCGATCTAAAAACGGGCGAGTCAGAAATCATGAAGCAAACACCTGTACTTGGTGATTTTAATCCTGACAATTACCAATCAGAACGCATTATGATTACAGCCCGTGACGGTAAAGAAGTACCCGTTTCTTTGGTGTATCGTAAAGACTTATTTAAGAAGGATGGTACGAATCCACTCTACCAATATGGTTATGGATCTTATGGTGCAACCATTGAGCCAACTTTCCGCTCGACACGTTTGAGTCTATTAGACCGCGGCTTTGTTTACGCCATCGCTCACATTCGCGGTTCTGAAATGCTTGGCCGTCCTTGGTATGAGGATGGTAAAAAACTCACCAAGCAAAACACATTCAACGACTTTATTGATGTAACTAAAGGTTTGGTTGAACAAGGCTACGGCGCGAAAGATAAAGTCTTCGCTGTTGGTGGCTCTGCAGGTGGTCTCTTAATGGGGGCAGTCATCAACCAAGCACCAGAATTGTATCGCGGTATCGGTGCACATGTTCCGTTTGTGGACGTGGTAACCACCATGCTCGATGAATCAATTCCATTGACCACCAATGAATATGATGAATGGGGTAACCCAAATAACAAAACATACTATGACTATATGTTGAGTTACTCGCCTTACGACAACATCAAGGCGCAAAACTACCCAAACATGTTGGTAACGACTGGCTTGCACGACTCTCAAGTACAGTACTTTGAACCAATGAAGTGGGTCGCCAAACTTCGTGAAATGAAGACAGACGATAACGTCTTGTTGTTCAAAACCGATATGGAAGCCGGACACGGCGGCGCATCTGGTCGATTTAAGCGCTTGAAAGAAGATGCGTTAGAGTACGCGTTCTTCCTCGATTTACTCGATAAAAAATAAGCGTATTAATAGAACTGCATCTCTAACAACAAAAATGCCCGCAACTTGCGGGCATTTTTTATAGACGCGCTCTCTAAACAGAGAGTTGGGGTACCTAAGCACATCATTACCAGTGTCTCTTATAGCCAACGGAAAGCAGAAAGAAAAACGCCTACTCACAATGAGTAGGCGTTAACACAATAAATGTGTTTAGGCAGTAGAAACTGGCCTATTTATTAGAAGTAGTAACGAGCACCTAGAGTCCAGTAGTCGTTCTCTTCATTGTTGTAGTCGTTACCTAGGTCAAACTGGTAACCAGCGAAAGTAACGAATGCAGGAGTTACTGCGTATTCTGCTTGTAGCGCAGTTTCGCTTGAAACTGTCTTGTTGTCTTTGTCGTCTTCTACACCTTCGTAGTTAACGCTGAACGTCCAATTGTTGACTCCGTACGCCAGTAGGCCCTCAAGCTGAGTAGTTTCTTCACGCATTTGGTAGAAGTACTCGTTCATGCCGTATACAACAGCTGCGTACAGACCAGAGCCATACTCACCGTAATTTACAGAAATAAGGTGTGATTCAGCAGTTTTAGTACCTAGACCAGAATTCTCAACATCACCGCCGCTGTATACATAGCCAAGACCGAAGCCCGCGACAGAGCCGCTTAATGCGATTTGACCACGTTGGTCATACTTGCTGCCTTTAGAGACGTATTCTGGAAGACCTGTGTTAGGGTTTTGTTGTAATGATAGGCCTCTATCATCATTTTCACCTTGCCAACCAAGACCTAGGTTGAAAGCAAAACCTTCGCCAAACTCAAAGCTTTTACGGTAGCTGATCATTTTTTCAGCACGACCAGTACCTAGATTGTTGTGATTGTCGTACAAAAAGTCGTTCGCGAACGCGATTGGTAGATCCGCAACGCCAGCGACATCGTAGTACGGAGACCACTGTGTACCTCCCACTAAACGGCCAAACTGCTGGTGGGTCGCGCCGATGTAGCCCAAGCGAGTTGAAAACGACTGGCTACCACCATTTAGGTAGTTAAGTGCCCATTCGCCTTTAGCATCGATAGTAATACCGTTGCCAATGTCTTTCTTACCCGCAACGTTAATACGTGGAGATACTTGGTGAACTTTTACTTCTTCTTCGAAATACTCACCCACGCCAACTGAAACGTGACCGCCGATCGATAAAGATGTACCATCGCTGTTGTAAACTTCTGCTGCGAAGGCCTGTGAACCACATGCTAGTGCCGCCACTGCAACGGCTAGAGTTTTCATTTTCATTGTTAACATCCGTATAGTTGTTTGTACCGGTTCGCTTAGAGACAGATTAAATCCGAATCAATCGCAACGAACACATAACAAAGTAGTAATGAAATAGAAATGAAACAAACACTTTCTTATGCAACCAGTGGTATTAATGCTCACGTTTTGAACTAAGTCACAAAAAAATAGGGAACTTTTCATTCCCCATCATAAAATCTGTGGCTTTTTACGTGTCACATCTCCCAACGTGCGAGTGGCTTCTCAGTTTTGATACCCTTACTGCCCCAGCGGTCAATAACATCAATTTGCAGTATACGACTCGGTTTAATAAGCGATGTCAAGGTTTTCGACGGTCGTTTATCCGTCACTAACCATAGCGTTTTATCTTGTTCAAACTGAGCTTTTAAAGATAATTTGTCTTCTTCTGTCCACTCGAGTTCTGGCTTAAATTCGCGCCCAACCACAAACAATTGGTTGCCAGAGGCAAAGTCCTCTAGTGACTCACTCATCAGTACCACTGAATCGATGCCTTTATCGAAGATCTCTGCCTGTTGTTGGTTGATCAGTTCACGCACATTGAGCATAAAAGCCTGTTGATTCGTTTGAATCGCCTTTTGGTGCTCAGGATATACACGTTGTAGATCCTCTCCAACAATGCCCGCCATTCGGATTAAGTTTGTAGGGTTCAGCCATGCGTACTTCGATGTTGACCCGTTTTCCAATGTCAGTACTGCAACTCCTTGAGCTCTCGGAGAAATGGCCTGCGATGCATCGATTTCAATCAAGTGAATGTTGCCCTGTCGAGCGTAAACATAAGTCGGGTCTTGTTTCCAAATCGCACCAAGAGTAATAGCAACCGTCGCGGCTTGACCCGCTTGCTTAACTTGCTCTGTACCTTTATTTGCGAACCAGTTCTCAAGACGCTCGACGCCGTAACGCTTTGGAGGCAGATACTGAGTCTCTATCCTTGTACCTTTCATGAGTTGCTCAGACAACATGTACGTGACGGGAGTGCTGGTTAAAATGTCTTTGGCGCTTGCCAACGATGGAAGTGTCGTCGCTATAACCAAACCAAAAGTTATCGCTAATTTTTTTATCTTCATGTTCATTACTTTATAAAAAGGGTTACGCTTTTTGGATAATTCGGTAAACCGTTGCTGTTAGGAAAAAGGCCGCAGAAACAATGATGATGGATGCGCCTGATGGCACTGGTAGCTCAAACTCCATCGGCAGTATGGTTCCGACTAAACACGCAATGGTTGCCAATAAAGAAGAAAGGAGAACGAAACTGCCCATGCGTTTAGTCAATAACCTAGCCGTTGCACCAGGAATCAGTAGCAATGCACCAACCAATACCGCGCCAATAATCTTTACCGCGGCGATGGTGACCAAGGTGATCATCATGACAAATAAGTAATCATAAAAGCTGGTATTAAAGCCGCGTACACGTGCAATATCCGGGCTAATACAAGTCAGCAAAATGCGGTTAAACGTTGGAATAAGAAGCAGTAATATGATCAAACAACTGATCGCTAAAATAAGGATATCGTTGTCCGTCACAGTCAAGATCGAGCCAAACAACACGTTCTCCAACATGTGAATGTTGATCTTACGAGCAACGTACATTAACAGCGCAGCACCAACCGCTAACGCTAGCGCAAGAAAAACCCCAACCAGTGTGTCGTAAGGTACATTCGTACGATTACGAACAAAGTGAAGCAACAGCGCAAAAATCATACAAAAGCTAAACAAGCCGATGATCGGATTCTCTGGCGGCTCACCGAGCAACACACCAATCGCGATTCCGGTAAGCGCAGCGTGCCCAACCGCTTCAGAGAAAAAAGCCAGTCGCTTGGCGATGACTAATGTCCCAAGACCACCAAGTAACGGTCCTAATATCAGCGCTGCCACAATTGCGTTCACCATGAAGGCATAAGAAAAGCTATCGCTTAACCATCCAGCTTCAACGCCGCTAACCGCTAACTCTCGTAACCAATCCATTATGCAGCCTCCACTTTTGCTGTGTAGTGCTTGAATAATGTTTCTATACGATCAGGACTTAACACATCTGAGTGGTGCCCTGACGCCACAATTTGACGATTTACGACATGGACCTGCGCGTCTAAACGGCGCACTGCGGTCACGTCATGGTGTACTGCCAGTACCGTTTTGCCTTCTCCAACGACTTCATGAATCAAACCTTCAAGGTACCGAACACCTTGCTCGTCCATCCCAGTTGTAGGTTCATCTAAAACCAATAAATTGGGCTCATCCAGTAAAGCTTGCGCAAACAAAACACGCTGTTGCTCTCCGCCAGAGAGTTGCCCCATACGACGATCGCAACGCGTTGCCATGCCCACACGCTCAAGCTGGGCTAGAGCATGTTGAGTTTGCTTTGTTTTACGTCGCCAAAATAGAGGGATACGGGTTTGATTAAGCAGCACAAAATCCATCACGGTTAACGGGAGGCTTGCCTCGAACATCGCCTTTTGTGGTACATATCCTATCTTACCCGATGCAGCTGATGGCTCTGGCCAATTGAGTGCAATGTTTCCCGAAAATGGTGTTAGCCCAAGTATCGAACGAAGCAAAGAGGTTTTCCCACCACCATTCGGCCCCATGATAACGTGGCATTTAGCGCTCTCGAATTCAGCGCTGATGTTCTGCAAAATAATATTGTCGGCGTATTTTAGGCCCACGTTACTTAAGGAAACGGAAGGTCCAGTCATTACGCCTTTTCCCCTGCTCGCTTGCTCGCAACAAACTTCATTGCTTCAATGAGCGTTTCCACGTTATCTCGCATCTCAACCTCGACTTTATCAGCCTCATACTCACCGTGAGTCATGTGAGAAAAGCGATAAAGCTGCACCCCTGTCGCCTCTTCGATGGTATCAACAAAACGGTTCGGCATATTGAGCTCATAGAACAGCACATCAATGCCCGATTCACGAATTTTCTCAATCGTTTCCTGCAACTGACTGGCACTTGGTTCAACGCCATGAGCAGGCTCAATGACAGCGGCGACGTCAACACCAAACTCCTGAAGGATATAACCGTAAGCATTATGGGTTGTCGCCACCTTCATACCAGCCGTGTCCAACTCTCCAAGAGACAACATCGCATCACGCTTCATTAGGCGGAAAGTTTTCGCATATTTACGAGCATTTTGGCGATAAAAAGTAGCGTTGTCTGGGTCCAGTTTACTTAGCTCACTCGCGATGGTGTAAACCTTTTGAATAGTGGTCGATAGACCAACAAAGGTGTGAGGGTTCACTGCACCTTGACCAACTGACTGCCCCATCGCCGGTAACAGAGGCACTTCTTTGTTCGCTTCGATAACCACGAGATCATCACGCTGAGAGGCTTTGATCACTTTCAGTGCAAAATCGTCATGACCAATACCATTGATCACTATCGCATCCATTTCATTCAAACGTTTAAGATCATTGGGTTGCGGTAAATAGTTATGAGGGTTAAAACCAGCATCGACCAGAGGAATGATGTTCGCCTTGTCATCAACAACAGCTTTGACATAGCTGTAATAAGGTTGAAGCGTAATACCAATACTGAGTTTATCGGCAGCAAAGCCTGTAGAAGACACCGTCAATAACACGGTGGCTGTAAGAATACGACGTAAAAGAGAGCGTTTGATCATAGTACTTATCAATTATGTTGTCTTAATGGGCGTGAGAATGGGAAGAAGAGGAATCTGACAGAACGATTTGTTGCCAGCCATGCTGGCGGCGTTTTGCTAGATCGCTTAGTACCTCCGCATTTAACGATCGGCTAGAATCACTAAACCAAATATCAGCTTGAGAGCCACGGCTATCCAGAAGCATAGAGGCAGAACCTTGGGCATTTTTCTTCATGCCAATGTAGACTCCGTCATCGATTCGTTTCCACTGATGAGACCCTTTGCGCTTCCAATTTTGGTCTTTTACGAAAGGAGCAATCCAAAGCGCCTCCATGTCAGAGACCTCAGGCCAAGTTCCAGTTTCTAGCTGCAAATCACGAATCTCTTCATGAGCAAGCTTAAGTTCAGCGATCAAACCCAACTCGTTTTGATGTAAGTCCGTGATTAAAACTTGATGAGCCTGTATGTCTGGCTTTTCAGTCGCGACCTGATGGTAGGGCATAATTATGGCTGCAGAACCGAGAATCACTGCGATTGTCAGTGCGACCCACTTTCCTTCTCGGTTACCATCATCAGGGCGAACTTTCTGTACACTCATTTCTCTTTCAGCTCAACGATATCTACTTCCACCGGGCTTTCATGTCCGGCATCAAATACCAAATAGAAATCTGTTTCAGGGTGAGTAAATTCTGCGATGGAACGCTTATCTGTTTTTTCTTTGGCGATCAGATTGTCGTCGTAATCGTACATTTCGACATCGTAGTCGACCGCTGTCGATCCATCCGAGTAGCCCGCTTCACAAATCACTTTATCTTGCGCCAAGTGACAACTCATCAGAGGGAAATGTGCAGCAGCGTGAAAAGAAGTAAATCCAGAAAAAATCAAAGCAGCTTTGAGAAGAGAAGTGTTATTCATGATGATTCCAAAATGGCCCAGCGATTGCTGAGCCTAATTCGATTAGTTAAGTTGAGTTTCAAACGTAAGGTGAACATTGGCACTCGCTTTATCCGCCAATGGATTATCTTTTAATTCACCTTTGTAGTTCGCTTTCATTAAGTAGCGCCCTGCGACCTCTGGCGTGAAGATCACTTTGCCATCTTTATCACTCACCACATCGATTTGTTCTTGATGGTTTCGGTACATGGTGCCTTCACGTGTGATCTCCGCTCTGACGCCCTCTTGTGGCTCACCATTGAAGAAAAACTGGAAAGAGACTGGTTCACCTTCAATGATGTCCGATGGATGCGTGATCGGCTTCATCTCCAGCATTTTGCCTTCAATCTCCAACGCTTTGTCCGTTGGCATACCAACCGTAATGTAGCTTTCTGCTCGGGTGTAGCTTAGTTGAGTAACCACATCACGTGCTTGCTCGGGAAGCACATCACCACGCTCAGCTTTGTTTGCTCGCGCCCACTTCACCGTATCACGACGACCCGCTTTGTATTGGGTGTAGTAACTCGGCTGATTATTGATCGCGACTTTGTGCGTGCCTTCTTCCGTAAAAAAGAAATCAAACATAGAACGACGTTTGCCACGAACAACAAAGTTAGGACGCTCAGAACGGCCATCCGGCATCACCACGAACGCTTGGTCACTACCCGCAGGCTTGTCAAAAACAAACGTTCCGTGAGAAGCAGTAACATCAAATGTCAGCCAGTCACCGCCTTCTTTTGAAACCGTAAAGTGAGAAGGCAGAACCCAACGTGGATGCGCTTGTGCGGTGGTTGTTGTAGCCAATCCCATTGCCATTACACTCGCCAATGCCACTGCTTTGATTTTGGTTTTCATTGTTGTGTCCTTTAATCACTTAACTTGATAATTGACGGTGATGACACCCGTCTCTTGAGTTGGTTTAAGCTCATAGCGCACTTCACTGTCCGCTAGCGTTATTTTTTGACGTAAGTAGTTACGCCCACCGTGTTCACGAACGACTTCGACGTACAATGTGTAATTTCCCTGCTCCAAACGCTCCCCTGCGTCATTGGTTCCATCCCAGACAAAGCGGTATTGACCAGCAGGACGTGTTGCTGACGTCACCGCATCAACAAGTTCACGATCATAACGACCCGCTTTTCTCCACCAGCTGCGTAGATCTTTTAACCATTCGTCTTTCCCTACCCATAACTGAATGGTTTTAACCGGTTTACGCTGATCGTTTTCAACCCACACCGCCACATAAGGGCGTGCGTACATTGAAGTGTCTATCTTTGGAAGTTCGAATTCGAAATCGATCTTCGCGTTATCTGGTAAAGGAGCCGCAGAAAGAGAGAAAGGAGTAAAAGCCGCGATCAAAGCGGCTTTACAAAAGTGATTACAGCGGAAAAATCTTCCTGGGTTCAACATAAGTGTTCTCTAAAAAAGCTGTTATGGAACAGCAACAAAATAAATCACGAGCGACAGTAACGTACCAAAGCTCATCCATTGCATTGACGTTCTAAGCGTCTTCTTCTTAGGCAGTAATAAGCACACACCTGTTAGAGCAAAAAACACCATCAAAAGCGCAGTGACGTCGATAAACCACTTCCAAATCCCACCACTGTTGCGACCTTTATGTAGATCGTTCAACAACGCAACAATACCGTAGTGCGTCGTTTCAACATCTGCCGCACCAGTAGTCATATCAATAAAGACCGTAGCGTTATAACCCGGGCCTTTAAAATCCATAGACAGCTCTCCGAGTAACAACTCACCTTGCTCAACTTCGGTATACACATCTAATGCGGAGGGAGTACCGCGAAGCTCGGTTTCCTTAGTCAAAAAAGCCACCAGTTCTTCACGATTAGGTTGAAAAGTATCTGAATGTGAAAATAGAACTGAGTGCGGAACCGTCAGAGTATGTTGTTGAATGATAGGTTCACTGCGTTCAAACAATTCGGGGCGATTGAGGGTAATACCAGTTACTGCAAAAAACAGCGTAACTAAGAGAAGAGCCATCGAAATATAGATATGTAGGCGGCGAGCCCAAGTTTGAACACCTTTGCTTTTAAGCAGCATAGAAACAATCATCACCAATAAATGTGGGGCATAATTTAGGTGATAATCATTCGTATTGGCATTTAATTTACATTGTTTACTTTTTCAATTCAGCTTGGCTGGCGCATGTTGTAACTATTTGCGCCAATATGAGTGACCAATTGCCTACCCTCTAGATAATAACCCTATTGATTTTAATGACTCAAAATTTAATGATATTTCCAATACTAAAAAGTGGGATAGACTCCACCAAAATGCGCCTTTATGTATATTTAATGAAAAACTTAAAAGCTATCGATAAGCTAGATTAAAAAGGTAAGCTAAGAAGTTAGTGTTGGGTTAGATAGAGAAGATTTTCTGATGCTAGCCAAACGTTATGGTGCAGTTCAGAAGGAAAAATATGAACAAGAATGTTGTAATAATTCTCTTATCACTTTTCTCAAGTGTCACTTTCGCAAGTGAAAAGTTTGAAGCCAGTTTGTTTAACAACGTAAGCCAATCTATTGATAATTATGGTGCTAAGATAAAGCTGTGCGAATCTATGGCAGACCAGAATACACCTGATAAACAAACCCTAGAGTATTCAAAGAAGCATATAGAAGCATTAACTCCTGTTCTGCCGTTTTTAAGCGAGAAAGCTTTTGAGGCTTGTGTATTAAAAGAGAAGCAAGAGCTAGCATATTATCTATTAATAGCAAAAAATAACGCTTCAAGAACCTCAACATTAAAGCTTGTAGAATCAACTGAAAGCCTTACTTTTCATATCGAACCTACATCGAGAGAAAAGTTTGAAACACTGAGCAAAGTACATCAAGAATATATAGAGAAAAGCCCTTTTTTCTCCCGACCATTTGATGCATTAGCCTTTTATGAAAAGCTCATACAATAAATAGCCTTTATGACTTTAGACAAAAAAATACCCGAGACTGAGCTCGGGTATTTAATAAAAGTGTTCGCTATGAGTTCTGCGTCGATTCTACTTTGCGTAGCTGTGATAGATACTTAACCCAACTTTTTGCCTGATTCGACGGTTTAATCTCATTCGCTCTTTTGGCATTAGCGAGCGCATCGTCAAACCGCTTAAGTTTGTAGTAAGCGCGAGTTTTGATAAGTGCGACATCCGCCTTACGACCACTGACCTTATCGAGCGCGGCAAGGGCATCTTTATAGTGGCCTTCTTGCACCAATAATTGAGAATAGTTCCAGTAATACTGTCGGTCTAACTGAGCAGCAACACGCCAACTATCGATAGACTCTTCCCACTCTTTTGCCATTTGCCAATACGTCGCTTGCTGAGCTTTCAGTTTACTATTCGAGTTTACATCCTCTAGCTCGTTCATCACCAACGCAGCTCTCTCAGGAATACCTCGTTTCGCGTACAATTGTGCCAGCAGCTTTAAGTCATCTTGGCTAAGTTGTAATCCTTTCAGTTTTGCCAACGCCAAAGAGTCCAGAGCACGTTTGTTGTCATCAACACGCAGGTAAAGAGCAACAAGCTGACGCCACCATTCAATTCGCTCAGGTTCAATCGCGATCAATCGTTTGATGGTCGAGATTGCCGGCTTCCACTTTTTCAGTTCTAGCTCAGCAGAAAGCTTTATCGACAATGCGCCAAGCTTGTCTGGCTGACCAAACTTCTCATAACGAGCCATTGCTGAAAGCACTTTCTGCCACTGACTCAGTTGATAATGAGATTGGGAAATACGCAGCCATAGCTCATGCGCTTTTTGACCTTTAGGAATGTTTTTGCTCAAGGCATAGTAATGAGGTAACGCCTTAGAAAAGCGTTGCTCGTTCAGCAGTATATCTGCCAACATTTTTCGGGTTTGCCATGCTTGCTCATCTTGTAGCAAACCACTATTGACTGCCAACTCAAGTTGCTTAATCGCCGCTTGAGTTTGCTCGTTCTGCCAGTAAAAAATACCCAACATTCGAGCGACATAAGCTTGGTCATATCCACGAGAAAGCTCCATAGCTTCAAGAGATGAAATCGCTTCTTTTAGTTTCTCCTCTTGAGCCAAGTTATGTGCTCGTTGAACTCTCGCGGCAGTGTATTGGCTTAACTCACTGGCAATAGTTGAGAGTACACTCAGACTTAATACCGTACCGATTAAGAATTTTTTCATCATTTGGCTAACTTGAACTCCACTTTAGCGGTTTGTCCATACTGCTCAATTGACACACCATCCTCAACTTTTGGCTGATACTTCCATTTTTTAAGCGCACGAATCGCTTCTCTTTCGAACATACGCTGTGGCTCAGCCTCGATCACTTCAATATCTTTTGGTCGTCCCGTAGCGTCGATCGTGAAACGCATAATGACATAGCCTTCAACTCTACGTTTCAGCGCCTTACTTGGATAACGAGGATCAACACGATACAACGGCAGTGCTTGTTGGTTACCCATTGTTCCCTTCAAGTTTGGCGCGCTGATCGCGATACCTTCAAGAGCAGTGTTCAAACCTAAAGCACTGACTGGCGTCATCTGGCTCATTGGCTCCATTTGAGTGTCAGCTTGAGACAGATCCATTGGCTCCGGCGCTTGGGGTGGTTCTGGTTGCTCCGGCACTGAACGTTGACGACGCTGCACGTCTGCTTCATTCTCTACCATCACCATATCAAAACGAACGGCTTCTGAAGCTTCTGGCGCACGCTGGTTGCCTTTATCAACCATCCACGCCATAAAGCTAAACAAGCTCACAGAAATTAACAGTGATGCTGGTAGTGCAAGTAACAGCCTGCCCATTAAGGTTTCTCCGCCGCCAATGCAATGTTTTTCACACCTGCCGCCTTTGCAGCGTCCATCACTTTCACGACAGTGCCATTATAAGCATGCTCGTCAGCTTGGATAACTAACGAAGCATCAGGCTGATCAAGTAACAAGTGCTCAATAGAGGCCTCAACACGCTCAATATCAACCACTCGTTTGTCGATGTACACGTCATTTGCTGCCGTTACCGCGATAAAAATGCCCGCATCTTTTTGGCTTACCACATTAGAAGCCTGAGGGCGGTTCACTTCTACACCGGATTCACGTACAAACGAACTGGTCACAATGAAGAAGATCAACATGATGAAGACGATATCAAGCATCGACGTTAAATCGACTTGAGCTTCATCTTGTTGGTTAGGTCTGCGTCCGAGTCTCACTTTTGACTCCTTAAAGATTGTTCTAACTGGATAGCTTTTCGTTCACACACTTTGCTAAGGCGAGCATGAATAAACATACCCGCAAGCGCTGCTACCATACCCGCCATGGTTGGCAGCGTAGCAAGTGAGATACCAGAAGCCATCAATTTCGGATTGCTGCTGCCTTGCGATGCCATTACGTCAAACACCGTAATCATGCCCGTCACCGTCCCTAACAACCCTAGCATTGGGCAAACCGCCACAAGCAGCTTAATAGTCGATAGGTTTTGGCGCAGTTCGATTTGCGCTTTTGCAATCCATCCTTCACGGATTTGATGCGCGTACCAAGAGTGGTGCTCTGATCTTGCTTGCCACTGCTCACAAAGCTGTTTCTTTACCCCAGGGAAAACCGTTGTGAGATAAATAACTCGCTCCATAACCAACAGCCAGCACACCGCCACGACGGCAGCCAGCCACCATAGGATTTGACCACCTTGCTGCATAAAGCTCATTAAGGTTGTGGCCCAATCCTCACTGATCAAACCCAATGTGCTGAGTAGGATCTGCTCCATTACGCTGCGTTCTCCGCTAAGGTGTTAGAGTGACTTTTGTTGCTCGGCATATCACGCTCAGCTTGTTCTGCAACTAAACCGATGCCTTGCTTTTCTAAGATACTGCGAATATTTTCTGCTTGAGAGCTCAATACGTTGTGCGCCAATAACAATGGCATGGCTGAAACAAGGCCAAGTACAGTAGTTACAAGCGCCATCGAAATACCACCCGCCATTACTTTCGGATCACCATTACCAAATTGAGTGATGACTTGGAAGGTTTCGATCATACCCGTTACCGTGCCCAGTAGACCAAGCATAGGAGCCAGCGCAGCAAGAAGCTTCAGCATCGACAACCCTTTTTCTAGGTGGGTTTGCTCATCAACAACGGCTTCCAAAAGACGTAGCTCTAACGCTTCTACGCTGCGATGCTTATCTTTCTGATACACCGCAAGCACACGACCCAAAGGGTTGTCTCCTGGCTGCGCTGGAGTTTTCAGTTGCTTCATGATTTTCTGGCGCGAAATCATCAGAGATGCACCACGTACGAGAGCAATCAATAGGCCGATAGCTAATAAACCAAGGATGATTTTACCGACAACGCCGCCTGCATTTAGGCGATCAGCCAAAGTCGGTGAGTTTGCGAGCTGCTCAAGAAGAATGCCGCGTGACGGGTCAATGACAAGCGCATCAATGTCACCAGAGGAAATAGTATTCGCTGTTGGACCGCTTTCAGGCTGACGAAGATAGTTTACCGCATCTCCGCGTTGACCATTCCACTTAACGTAGCCAGTGTCATCCAGCAGCGCCATAGAACCAAGACGAACGCCATTAACCGTTTGTTCACGACCTTCGCCATTTAGCAGTGTGAAAGAGACGTTTGCCATCTCACCACTTGCTTTGATTTGTTCTTCCATGCTGCGCCACATCGCCTGAAGTTGGGTCAACGTTGGCAGTGATTTAGCCGCAACAATAGCATCGATATCTTTCTGATATGAGTTTGCATCTACACCCGTTACTGAGCTCTTGAGCTCTGACTCTAGCTCTTTTGCGTTCTGGCGAACGACGCCAAATAGCTCACCTAAGCTCCCGGTTTCTAGACGTAGCTTTTCTTCTAGCTGCGCCAGTTCCGCTTCGTTTTCACCGAAAGTAACACTTAATGAGTCCGCTTCTGCTTGAAGAGCAGCCCGCTCTGCAGCCAATTTATTCTTTATAGCCTGTAGCTCTTGCTCTGTTTTCTTAAAACCTGATTCACGCGCGACATTGTGCGATTGCTGTTGACGATTTTCTTGCTGCGCCTTTTGTAACAACGCATCACTAGCAACAGTTGTATGAGGCATTAATGCGGCTGTCGAGATTAGTGCAACCGATAACCATTTTTTCATCATTTATTTGCCCTCCGCAGCGGTTAACGACACTGGCAGAGTTAACATACTCGGCGCGATCTGTTTATTCGCCATAGCGAACGCTTTATCTAGCTCTGATTTTTGCTCAGAACCCACTTGTTGCCATGCTTGTTGTTGCTGTGACCAGCTCCAAAATGTGTCACCAGATAAGCTACGCGCTACCAAAGACAAACGCCCTAAATAGAGAATGTCCGCCTCCACAGCTTCATTGTCACCCAGGTTAATCTTACCTTGGTAAACGCCAAGCTTGGTGCCGTAATCCATTTCAATTTGGTACGCTTCTAAAATACGACGAAACTTCTCTGCATCCGCAACGTCTGCACGCGTCATCATGGAATCCAGCTTTGCAATTCGCTCCTCACGTTGCGCTTTGCGTATAGGCTTGTCGTTAGCGACGAGCACTTTTAAGCCCTCAAGCATGTGATACATCAAAGGCACGACACCTTGACGAGTTTGAGCAATCTGCTCAATTTGCTCGTTCAAGCTATCAACTTCTTGATTTTGGCTCTCAACAAGGCTTGCAAGATGATCGCGATAAATCTTCAAGTTACCGACTTCCTCTTGCAGCTGCTCAATTTCAGCTTCTAGAGTAAGTGATTTTTCTGCGCTTGCATCAATACGTTTTTGGCTTACCGCCGACGACTGGTTTGTTTTACTCTGCACAGCTTGTGCATCGTTTAAGTTCGCCGCGTGAGCGGGAATCAAAACCGATGATATCAACAGAGCGATACTTGATTTCATTAGATTCATACGAGTTATATTTCTGTGTTCCAAAAACGACCAAAGGGGAAGACTACCCTTCCCCTTTAATAATCAAATTGTTATCAGTACTTGAACTGGATTGTTGCCATGTAGTTGCGGCTTTCTCCAACCACAACCCCACTCGCACCTTTTTGCTCGCTATTCGTGCTACCACCACCTGCGAAGTAGTCGGTATCGAATAAATTCTCGACATTGAATCGAGTAATGATATCCAAGTTTTCATCGTACTTATGTTTGTATGACACGCCCATATCAACGCGAGCGTAGCCATCTTTCTTGAAGGTGTTCTTTGCATCACCGTAGCGATCACCTTCATAAATCAAACCGAGGTTTAGGTTCGTATTGTCCTGAACCTTGTAGCTAGACCATAGACTTGCCGAGAACTCTGGCACATCTGCAGGGCGGTTACCCTCGAATTTTTTATCCGCTTTCGTCAACTCTGCATCCAAATACATTGCAGAAGCCGTTAGCGACAACTCTGGGATCACAAAACCTTGAGCCATTAACTCAGCACCTTTGTGAACTTGCTCACCACCTTGCGTTTTCTTGTGTAGGAGATTACCGCCCGCGTCTTTGCCGCTTTCAACATCCAGCGAGATATTCTCTAATGTGATATCAAACACTGCACCGGATACAAATAAGCGCTGATCGAACAGTTCCCACTTAGTTCCGATCTCGTAAGAGATACCACGCTCTGCGTCTAGCTTCTCGCCATCGTTCACGTAAGTTTTGCCACGACCACTGCTGACTTCACCTTGCGGCATAAAGCTTTCAGAGTACTGAACGTAAACCGAGCCATTTGTCGCTGGGTGGAAAATCACACCAAACTTAGGAGAAACTTGATTCTCTGTCAGGTCATCATCACGCTTTTCATCATAACGAACCCCTGCAAGTACTTGCCAAGACTCGTTGATAGTCATCATGTTTTGCGCGTAGATACCCCAAGTATCGTACTCAGTTGTTGGTGATTTCTTCGAACTACGATAGCCAGGCTTAGGCACCGTTTCTCCTGGCGCAATACTCGCCTCATTATGAAATGCCATAAAGCGATCATAACTGTAATCTAAGTAGTTAGCGCCCACTAACAACGTGTTTTCCGTACCGAACAAAGTAAAGTCCGTCGTCACATCTATATATGCAGTATCAAACACCCAATTATCGGTGCGATCGTTGCCTCGATGCTTAATCGTATTGAGCTCTTCATACTGATCAAATTTAGGGTAAGACTCCACATCAAAACGCTTAAAGTCTTGGCGGTTGTAACCTGCTTTTACGTTTACATTGTCAGTCACTTGAGCATTAATATCGATACCATAGTTTTCTACATCGTTATCAATTTCAGACCACTGCGCATCCCAAATGTACTTATCACCGCGAACCGCTTTGCCATCGACAATGTATGCACCAGAATCCACGCTACCATCGTCTTTCGTGCGATCGTAATGCGCTGACACCATAAAGTTGTCGGTGATGTCGTACTCAACCACTAGGCCCGCAACCGTACGATCCGTTTCTGGCTCGGTACCATCGCCGTAGCTGCGCCAAGAGCCGTAGCTTTCTTTGGCAAAAATTGCGCGCGCGCGCAGTGTCTCTGCATCATTTAGCGCGCCACTCACATCAAGCACCGTGCGTGAGTGATCATTCGAACCTAGATCTTGACTCAAACTAGCTTGTGTTTGAGTTGTTGGTTTTTTCGAAACCATGTTTACCAAGCCACCCGGCTCAGATTTACCGTATAGCAGGCCTGATGGACCTTTAAGCACTTCAACACGCTCTAAAAGCTCAATTGGCTGGCGGTAGTGTGACCAGTGTTGACGGCCATCACGAAGAAAACCGTCTGAACTGCTAAGTTCAAAACCACGTAGAGAGAAACGTTCGCGGTTACGGCTTGTACCACCCGCGCTAACACTTGCATCGTTACGTAGCACTTCACCAAGTGTACTTGCACGCTGCTCATCAATTACCGTTTCATCGATAACCGCTACTTGTCCTGGCGTTTCCAGCTGCGTCATTTCCATGCGCATTGCTGTACTGTTTGTATCCGCCTTGTAGCCGAACTCTCGACCTTCTACAACTACATGTTCGTCTGTTTGAACGTCCGCCACTGCAGGTGTTGCTAACACCGCACCGATCACTAGCGCCAAATGGCTCTTAGTAAACATATCCTTTCACTCCGATTATTATTTTTCGGGTCACATGCTTGTTGAATGCGATTCCCTCTTAGTTATTTCGCGGGTGAATATAAGTGATAAGTATTACCATTTGCATTAAATTTACATTCTTTGCATTTGCAAACTTTTGTAAAGTACTCTCTGATGACGAACCACAATAACGTGATCAACATCACGGTTAATAAGACTTAACCATACTTACTGCTTGAACACCAAAGTAACACTCAGACCTCCTTGTTCACGATTTTTCGCCGTAACGGATCCACCCATAATGCGCATAGATTCTTTGACAATCGCGAGACCTAAGCCGTAGCCGCCAAGCTTCTTATCTCTTGACGCATCTAAGCGAGTAAACGGGTCAAAAATATCGACCAACTTGTTCTCTGGAATACCAGGCCCATCGTCGGATACAGACATGGAAATCAATTGCTGCCCATCTTTGACATGATTAGCCAGAGAAACTTCTATCTGAGATGCTTGCCCTGAATATTTGATGGCATTTCCAACAAGGTTATTCAAACAACGAATGATGAGCGTTTCTTCGCAAAAAGCTTTGGCGCATGTTGCGTCTGAACGGAATGACAATGTTTGTTCTGGTTTTAAATCGATTTTGCACCGCTCTACTTGCGGTGCGAGCAACACCTCTAAATCAAGGCGTTTCGCACCTTTGTCGAAACGCGCATTTTCCAAGCGACTGAACTCCAAGATATCGCTTATCAAATGGTTTAGCTCTTTAGCTTCGTCTTCTAGCCTGGTCACCAAGCTTTGCTCGTTCTCCCCAACTCGCTTCCGCAAAAGGTGTAGAACTAAATTCTGTCTTGCCAACGGCGTTCGGAGCTCGTGGGAGACATCTCTTATAAGCAATCGCTGCTTTTCGGCAAGAGAATGAATTTGCTGTGTCATGTGGTCGAAGTCTTGCGCCAGCTCGTTAAACTCGCGCGTATTCGATTTTAACTCTTTCACCACACTGACATTAAAGTCGCCGTTAGATAGCTTTTTGCTTGCTTCTCTTAAGCGATCAAGCGGCTGTTGTAAGTTACGTGCCATTAGCAATGAGAACAACGCCAAAATAACTACCGCAATCACCACTTTGAGAATAGAGAAATATAAAATGAAGTCATGTGCGGGATGCAGTCGATGTGGCAGTTGAATCACCAAGCTATTATCTTTAACCAAAGGGATATTGATAATCGGGCGATTTACCTTTCCCTCAAGTTGATCATCAATACTTCTTTTAAATTGAAGCTTGAACTCGAAGTGTGGATGCATTAAACGGTGAGTGACGGGTTGCTGGTGCTCATTCAGCACAAACAGATAAAAGTTTTGCGCGTTCGCCCAGTCAGCAAGTTCATCCATGTCTCCGTGCTCAATCAGCACATTGGCTTGATGTGCAAGATCGAGCATTTCTTCTCGCACACTGTCCGGCACTTTTAGCATGGCTTTCACGAGAGCTTGCTCCGCCATTGCTTGTACGACCAAAATACTTATCACAATTGCAGTCATATAACTAAACAACTTAAACGCTAAGCTGTCTTTACGTTTCGCGATAAAAGGTGGGCACGTGAGCTTCATTAATTGTTTACAGCCTCTAGGTAGCTGTAACCTTTGCCACGGAAGGTTTTGATATGTTGCTTAGAGAGCCCTGCTTCTACTAGCTTGCGACGTATATTACTGATGTGCATATCAAGGTTGCGGTCAAAAGGGCTTAGCTCTTTCTTTAATACTTCGGTTTGGAGTTCCGCTTTTGAAATCACCACACCTTGGTTTTTGACTAAATAGCTCAGTAATTCGGCTTCCGTGCTTGTGAGTGGTAAGCTATTGAGCTGATCACTGATCGTTTGAACGGTACTGCACATCGCCTGACGTTGGCGCTCTAAACCAACACGACGAAGAATCGCTTTGATGCGCATCAGAAGCTCAGCAAAATTAAAAGGCTTTCCTATGTACTGATCGGCTCCCGCTTGGTAGCCATCAAGCATCGAGTTTTCATCATTAAGAGCAGTAAGCATTAGAATAGGTGTCGCGAAGCGTTGACAGATTCTACGGGCAACTTGCATGCCGTTAAGGTTTGGTAACATGACATCAAGCAGTACAAGATCTACCGGCGTTTTTTCCATATATTGCAAAGCACTTTCACCGCAATGTACAGAAGAGACAATATAGCCCTCCTCTTGCAAAACTGCTTCTAATAGCTCACACAAAGGAACGTCATCATCCACTATCAAAACTCGAGACATTACCACTCACCATTCAAATAAAAATGGTTCGCATTCTATTACTCATTTACAAATTAAACAACTACACATCCTAGGGCTTTAGCTTCGTCTGCTTAGCGACATTTTCCGCGATGTGTTTTAAATGGGTGCTGATCGTTTTTAATGTGACAAGCTCCTCTTCAGTAAAGGGATGCATCAGAACTGAATTTGCTCCGTTTTTTCCAATAACCGTAGGTAGGCTGAGAACAACATCATGCAAGCCATATTGCCCCGACATCATCGTACCGACGGGCAACACCGATCGTTCGTTAATCGTCACAGCTTGAATGATTCGAAAGACACTGGCGGCAATGCCATGAACGGTGTTCTGCTTACGCCGAAAGATTTCGTATCCCGCCTGTTTCACCGCCTCAAGAAGTGCGTGCGGATCAATTCTCTCAATGTTATGGGTATCGCAGTAATAGTCGGCCGGTTGCCCAGCGATAGAAATTAAGCTCTTAGGAGTAAAGCAATGGCTACCATGCTCTCCTAATACATAACCAAACACGTTCTTCGGGTCTAGGTCTACACGGCCAGCAACAATACTCATTAAACGAGCGGTATCAACTACACAGCCACTGCTAATAACTTTACTCGGCTCAAAACCGGTGTTGGTGACAATAAAGTGCGCCACGATATCGCATGGGTTTGACACAACAATCAACACCGCATTTGGCGCTACACGCTCTATTTGACGCGCAATATCAACTCCAATTTGAGCATTAACCTCAGCAATATCCAAACGAGTTTGTCCTTGTTTAATCTGCGTACCAGCGGTGATAACAACAAGAGAGGCTTCGAGTAAATCTAAGTAATCATCCGACGGCATAATGCGTGTGTTTTTTGAAAAAGTCAGTGCCATCGTGTGACGAAAATCAAACACTTCACCCTCGGCACGTTCTAAATTTTTATCAAGTAGAACAAGCTCGCTAAAACCACCCAGAGTGAGTAAGTAATTACATACTCCCACACCAACAGCACCTGCACCAATAACACCGATCTTCATATTTCTCTCTCCCGATAACCATGATGCACTCGCAACTACCTTGCTCTTTAAAAATGAGCGGCAGGAGAATAAAAGTCCAACTTTGGTTCATGATTCGACAGGAGTTCTTCCAACGACCTACCTTGACGAATGGGCGATTTGGCTTTTATTAAGACGATCTGACAACATGCACCTTGAGGTATATCTTCAAAGCAAAAAACGAGTACAATCTGCTCATCACAAAGCAGAAGATGAAGAACATGGAAACATTAGTAATTGGTCATCGTGGTGTTGCTGGCTCATACCCAGAAAATACAAAAGTGAGCGTTCAGGCCGCCATTGACCTCGGATTAAATTGGGTTGAAGTTGATGTACAACCGACCAAAGATAATGTTTTAGTGGTTTGCCATGATCACACCATAAATCGATGCAGTAATGGACAAGGGCGTGTCGATGAACTGACTCTGGAAGAGTTAAAGGCGTTGGATTTTGGTAGCTGGTTCAGCACAGATTTTTCAGGTGAGAAAATCATGACATTAGATGAGCTGCTCACTTTAGCTACTGAGCATAAGCTTAACTTGAATATTGAAGTTAAGGTAGATCGCCACCCAGCAGAAGAAGTGGCACAAGCTCTCGCCAACGTACTGGCAAAAAGTCCCATGCCGCAAGAGAAGGTACTACTCTCCAGTTTTAGTCATGATGTCATTAGAGCGCTGCATAAATACTGCAATGAGTATCGATTAGGTGTATTGAGTGAATTCTTAACGAGAAAAGATAAACGCCTTTTGGAAGAAGTTAACGCCTATAGCTGCAACCTAAACATTAACTGGGTTCGCTCGCGCCAAATAAACAAACTCCAGCAGGCGGGTTACAAAGTGATGTGTTATACAGTGAACAATCCAAACAAACTGAAGTACCTACCTCAGTTAGACGGTATATTCAGTGATCATCCACAACGCTTTATGCCATAGCACATACCACCTTGAGCTTCAGAGGCACCATTTCGTTACCACTCAATCTGAATTGGTGTCCCCATCTCTACAAGCTGGATAAATTCATCCATCTCTTCATTGGTAATCGCAATACACCCATTGGTCCAATCAAAGCTTTGGATATAAATCGGCAACTGACTCTCACCGTTTTTTAAACCATGAATTTTGATGTTCCCTCCTGGGGACACACCTCGGCGCTTCGCTTCCAACGTATCAATCGCATCAGGGTAGCTAATATGCACAGAACGATAAAAAGCCGAGTCTTCTATGACGTAATCTAAGGTGTATTCGCCCTCAGGTGTACGATTGTCTCCCTCTTCTTGTTTATGCCCTTTAGGGTTCGCTCCTAAAGCAATGCGGTATTCTTTTAGTATTGTGCCTTGTTCCATTAAATACATTCGACGCTTTGACTTGTCGACTTTAACAAAATCTACAGCTGCATGGACGCCAGAAGCCAACACACAACACAAGAACATTGAGCACCATTTCACTGACATTGCCGGAACGCCTAACCTAACTAAAGTGAACAAGAAAAGAGCGATTATGCTAGTCAGTTAGCGCCCGTAAAGCAAACAGTATCTAGGGTAGACCCTGTATTACCCCAGGAGCTAATGGAATGAACGCACAAGTGCAGAATCGTAAGATAATACTCATTGAAAGGCGTGATCGTTATCGTTGTTTGATATGGCAAAAGTTAAAGAGAAGATTTCTCTATTCATTCCGCCTAAGTTGCATTACTTTATAAGTATATTTATTTATAAAATCCGCACTTTTTGAGAGGGAACCATGATTAATATTGCTTTTTTTAGTGCAAAATCCTACGACGAGGCCTCTTTTAATAAAATTAAAAATAACCGAGATTTTCAATTCCACTATCACGACTTCCGGCTAACCGAAAAAACCGCCAAAATGGCACATGGTTGCGATGTCGTGTGTGCTTTCGTCAATGATGACCTTTCAGCTCCCGTTCTTAAACAGCTTTCTCTGGGCGGAACTAAGCTTATTGCCATGCGCTGCGCGGGTTTTGATAAAGTGGATCAACAAGCCGCTAAAGAACTTGGCTTACAAGTGGTTCGAGTTCCTGCTTACTCACCAGAAGCGGTGGCTGAACACACAGTCGGTTTGATGATGTGCCTAAATCGTCGCCTCCACAAAGCCTACCAACGCACACGTGACGCCAACTTCTCGCTAGAGGGCCTAGTTGGCTTTAACTTTTACGGAAAAACCGTTGGTGTCATTGGTACAGGTAAGATTGGTATCGCGACGATGCGTATCTTCAAAGGGCTTGGCATGGAGCTGCTTTGCTATGACCCTTACGAAAATCCATTAGCACTAGAAATGGGAGCGCGTTACTGTTCGCTTGAAGAAATCTACGCTAATGCGGATATTATCTCTCTCCATTGTCCAATGAGTGAAGAAAACTATCACCTATTGAACGAAAAAGCCTTCGCGCAAATGAAAGATGGTGTGATGATCATTAACACTAGTCGAGGCGAGTTGCTGGATTCACTAGCGGCGATAGAAGCCTTGAAACAAGGTAAGATTGGCGCGCTTGGTCTAGACGTGTATGACAATGAAAAAGACTTGTTCTTCCAAGATAAATCTAACGATGTCATCGTAGACGATGTTTTCCGTCGCTTATCAGCTTGTCATAACGTGTTGTTTACTGGCCACCAAGCATTCTTGACTCACGAAGCACTTAATAATATTGCCTCAGTTACGCTCGATAACGTCGAAGCCTTTTTCTCTGGTAACGTATCGGGCAATGAACTGATTAACTAAAGCCAGACAATCGAGAAGTATAGTAGAGCGTGTGATCTCAGCTATGCTATACTTCTCGACTATTTAAAATTTGAGCCAAATTACCATGAGCATAAAAACTGATATTCAAAAGCTGCACAACCGTTTAGATACATGCCAACGTAAACTTGATGCGGCACGTTCTCGTGGTGATCACGAAATGATTACAAAGTTCACGGATGAAGTAGAACAGCTAACCAAAAAGCTTAACCAGTTAAAGCATAAGCAAAACTATGAGCTGAACAAAGAACGTAAAAGCTTACTTGATATGCCATTCTCTCGTGAAATCACCAAAGCAGAACAAGCGGACATCGGCAAACTGAAAAAACGCGTACGCGGCTTAGTAATCGTTCACCCACTAACAAAAGTTGGTAAAGAGCTTCGCCTCGATGTCATGACAGGCTTTGCGCCAAAAGAGTTTTAAACTCATATTAATACTCGTTGAGCCTAAGCATTTGCTTGGGCTTTTTATTTTGTACTGCTTCATTAAATGTCATCGAAATATCAACCCATAAGCTCCTAAAAAGGCCAGCGACAAAAGCCACGGACCTATTTTCAACCAATACCGTCTGCATTACATCTCAACGCTACGACAGTTGCTGCAACTTGTGCTCCACAACGGGGTCATTCGGAACTAACTGCTGAGCCACTTCCAAAAGTTGTACTGCATCTTGCGGATTGTCATGCTCATGCTTCATCGCAATATCAACAAGTGGCTGAATATCGATTTGCGCTTGATACTCCTTCACATGTTCTTTCTTTTCTTCAATTAGCACATTATGAGCGGTACTCAGTAGGCTCAAACGATGTTGTGAACTCGCATTCGCCTTGTTAAGACACTGATAGTAATCTTCTTTTAATCGCAGCGTTTTAGTCTGATGACGAAACTGCGCTATATCTATCTTCTGATAACATATAAAGTCTACAGCCACTTGCTTATAAAAACCGAATTTATTCAAATACGTCGCGTGTGTACCATGTCCCATACCGAAGACTCTCAAGTGAGTGAGCTCTGGGTAGCGTTTGGCGTGAAGACGGTCGATTTCATTGGTTGGATCATAAATGATGTAACCTTTTGCATCTCCAAGGTCGAGGTCGTGGTACTTTCCTTCCCAATCAAATTGTTGGGCAAGTTCAGTACTTGGCCTGTCATCCCATGGCACTAGCACTTTGTTTTTTGTACTGACCGGGTGAAACATCAATACTTGATCCAACTTTAATAGATTGGAAAAAGCGCCAATAGCAAAACCACCGCGGCTAAGGCCATAACCTAAACGGCATTCAAAAGGCTCAAGTAATGTCGATAACTGCTCTAGAAAGAAAATCAAATTACGGCTGCGAAACCAGTTACCTTTCCCAAGGTGCTGAAAAGAAATAATATTTACTTTTTGTTTCTGGGCTAATCGATAGCCCCAAGGCGCAAAGTCTGAGTGTAAGTCCTGTACTTGTAGATTCGTACCAGCAGGGGAAAAGGTGAACAACAGCGGTTTATTTCGGTCGACAAACTCATACTTAACAAACACATCATCAAGTAAGTCCTCCCCGGACATCGGTAGCCTGGTTTGCTGTTCTTCACGAGAAAGAGCCAGCCATTCATCCAACCAGTACAGTAACTTCATTAATCCTCCATCTAAATTGCGCCTAGCAATTGTGTTAAAAATCTAGTTTTTAGTGTGTGATCATCTCCCCCTGGTTACAGGGGACTCTGATATCAGTCCTCTTTTAAAACAAAGCGTGAATTTGCTTATTAAATTGGTCAATATCTATGGTTTGATGACGAACAAACTCCTTCGCCACCAGATTAAAAAATTCTAATTTATCTAATTGTGTGGATTGAGTGCCGTGCCCCATACCGACGACTTTTAAATGAGTTAGCTCTGGGTAACGTTCAGCATGAAGACGATCAATACGATTGGATGGGTCATAAATAATATAACCTTTGGCATTGCCCAAATCTCGATCATGGTAGCCGCTTTCCCAAGCAAACTGCTGAGCAAGCTCAGTGCTGGGCCGATCATCCCAAGGCACTAAAGCTTTATTTTTTGTGCTCACAGGATAAAACAACAAAAGATGTTCTAATTTCAGCAAGTTAGCGAACGCGCCAATTGCAAAGCCACCTCGACTTTGCCCATAACCCAAACGACATTGGAAGGGATGAAGCAACTCAGACAGCTGCTCCAGAAAGAAAATCAAATTCCGACTACGGAACCAATTACTTTGTCCTAAATGTTGAAAGGCAATAATGTTTACTTTTTGTTGTATTCCGAGCTCGTAGCCCCAAGGAGAAAAATTCGGAGTTAAATCTTGTACCTGCACATCAGTGCCGGAAGGAGAAAATGTGAACAACAATGGCTTGTTAAGATCGACGAGTTCATACTTAACAAAAACATCATCAAGTAAATCGTAGCCAGAAATTGGTAAAGCAGCCTTTTGCTCTTTTTGAGTAAGCGCTTGCCATTCATCTAACCAGTAAAGTAGCTTCATTTTTTCTCCAAGCACATCAGCAGTATTTAGACTGAAACTCTATCAAAATGCTTTTAAGCATCCCACGTTGAGACTTAACAAAGCTCTACTTAAAGCCCAAATGACCTATGGAAATGTCTTCGATTGAAGATATTACTGCGTAAACTACACCCAAAGTGAGTACGCTAAAGAACTTAGAGAAAGGGCCGGAGAAAAGCCAATTAGAAGTTTTCGATAACAGCTGTTAAAAAACAGCAGATACAAAAAAACCGCTGTAAGAACAGCGGTTTTTTAAAGGTGGCGGAGAGATAGGGATTTGAACCCTAGATACGCTATTAACGTATGCCGGTTTTCAAGACCGGTGCTTTCAACCACTCAGCCATCTCTCCACAAATTGTCACTAAAACTTAGTCTTATACTATCGATGCTAATTTTTAGTTTTGCCTTCAATTATCTTAATTAAAAAAAAAACTTGAAAGCGATATTTAAAGCCTGGCGATGTCCTACTCTCACATGGGGAAGCCCCACACTACCATCGGCGCTATTTCGTTTCACTTCTGAGTTCGGCATGGAAGTCAGGTGGGTCCAAAACGCTATGGTCGCCAAGCAAATTCTTTAATTCGGAAAGCTGTTTCTTAATTCTCGTTCTTACACATTCAACGTTCTTTCATTGAGTCCATCAAAACCCCTTGGGTGTTGTATGGTTAAGCCTCACGGGCAATTAGTACAGGTTAGCTCAACGCCTCACAACGCTTACACACCCTGCCTATCAACGTCGTAGTCTACGACAACCCTTTAGGATACTTAAAGTATCAGGGAGAACTCATCTCAAGGCTCGCTTCCCGCTTAGATGCTTTCAGCGGTTATCGATCCCGAACTTAGCTACCGGGCAATGCGTCTGGCGACACAACCCGAACACCAGAGGTTCGTCCACTCCGGTCCTCTCGTACTAGGAGCAGCCCCTTTCAATTCTCCAACGCCCACGGCAGATAGGGACCGAACTGTCTCACGACGTTCTAAACCCAGCTCGCGTACCACTTTAAATGGCGAACAG